>NZ_JAPEOX010000001.1:2438746-2743590 GCF_026340675.1 Streptomyces sp. NBC_01264 | reverse complement strand
CCGGCGGACTTCATCGGCTTCGCACGGCCGGTCGGTGAACTGCCGCCCGCGCTCGCGGCCCAGCACGACCTGCTGATGGCGAACTTCTTCGCGCAGACGCAGGCCCTGGCCTTCGGCAAGACGGCCGACGAGGTCCGGGCGGAGGGCGTCGCCGAACCGCTGGTCCCGCACAAGACCTTCGCGGGCAACCACCCGACGACGACGATCCTGGCGACCGAGCTGACCCCGGCCGTACTGGGCCAGCTGATCGCGCTCTACGAGCACAAGGTCTTCGTCCAGGGCGCGGTGTGGAACATCGACTCCTTCGACCAGTGGGGCGTGGAGCTCGGGAAGGTCCTGGCCAAGCGGGTCGAGCCGGCGCTGACCGAGGGCGCGGAGGTGCCGGGCCTGGACGCGTCCACGCGGGCGCTGGTGGCCACGTACCGCTCGCTGCGGGGCCGCTGACGGCATTCGCCGACCGACGGCCGACAGGGCCCGCTCTCCTCGGGGAGGGCGGGCCCTGTCGGGTTCTACGGGGTCAGGCCGATGCCGGCGGGTACATGGCCGGCGGGAGCTTCGCGGCCGCCGCGCGGTCGAGGAGCCACAGGGTCCGGGAGCGGCCGTACGCGGCGGCCGCCGGAGCCTGGACCTCGCCCGCGCCGCCGAGGGCGATCGCCACCGCTCCGGCCTTGTCCTCGCCGGCCGCCAGGAGCCAGACCTCGCGGGCGGCCCGGATCGCCGGGAGGGTGAGCGAGACCCGGGTCGGCGGCGGCTTGGGCGCGCCGTGGACGCCGACGACGGTCCGCTCGCTCTCGCGGGAGGCGGGGTGCTCGGGGAACAGGGAGGCCACGTGCGTGTCCGGGCCCACGCCCAGCATCAGGACGTCGAAGCGCGGGACCGGGCCGTGGTCCTCGGGGCCGGAGGCCGCTCGGAGCTCCGCCGCGTAGGAGGCGGCCGCCGCGTCCACGTCGGCCCCGTACGGGCCGTCGGAGGCGGGCATGGCATGGACCCGCGCGGGATCCACCGGAACGGAGTCCAGCAGGGCCTCACGGGCCTGTACGTGGTTGCGCTCGGGGTCGTCGGCGGGCACGTAGCGCTCGTCGCCCCACCACAGATCGATCCGCGACCAGTCGATGGCGTCCCGGGCCGGGGCCGCGGCCAGTGCGGCGAGCAGGCCGTTGCCGTTGCGGCCGCCGGTGAGGACCACCGACGCGGTGCCTCGGGCCGCCTGTGCGTCCACGATCTTCGTGATCAGCCGGGCGGCCGCGGCCTGGGCCATCAGCTCCTTGTCCCGGTGGACGACGACCTGGGGAGTCGTCATACCCATTGCTGCCGCCTTGTCGTTCGGTTCTGGGTGCGGGTGCGGAGCCGCTGCGCGGGGCCTTCCCCACCCCGCCTCTTCCCGAAACCGGGGGCTCCGCCCCGGACCCCCGCGCCTCAAACGCCGGCGAGGCTGGATGATGCCGCGCAGCGGCATTCTCAGCCCGTCCGGCGTTTGAGGACCGGGGTCCGGGGGCGGAGCCCCGGGGAACGGTGGAAGGGCGGGTAGGGGACGGCTCCGCGCAGCGGCGCCGTTCGTACTACTTGGCCGCGGCCTTCTTGGCCGGCTTCGCCGGAGCGGGCTTCGCCGGGGTGTCCGACGGGGCTGGGGCCTCCGCCTTGGCGGGAGCCGGCTTCGCGGCAGGCTCCACCGCGGAGGCCAGGCGGGCCACGCCGAACTTCAGCGAGGCCTCGTAGGTGTTGTCCGGGTCCAGGCGGCGGAGTTCCTCCGCCAGGAGCTCGGACGTGTCGCGGCGCTTCAGCGCCACCGCACGGTCGGGCTGCCCCGGCATGCACAGCGTGGCCAGTGCCCCGTCCGCCCGGTCCAGGACGATCTCGCCGCCCTGGGTCGCCAGACGCACCGCGGTGAGCCCGGGGCCCGCCGAGGAGGTGCGCTTCACGGGGACCTGGAGCCGGTCCGCGAGCCACATCGCCAGCAGCTCGCAGCTCGGGTTGTCGTCCTCGCCCTCGACGGTCGCCGAGGACACGGAGTGGACCTGCTGGTCGAGCGCCGCCGCCAGCATGGAGCGCCACGGGGTGATCCGGGTCCAGGACAGGTCCGTGTCCCCGGGCGCGTACGCCGTCGCCCGGCTGCCGAGCGCCTCGATCGGATCCTCGCAGGAGTAGGTGTCCGTGATCCGGCGCTGGCCGAGCGACCCCAGGGGGTCGCCCGCCAGGTCCTGGGGAGCACCCTCCGGCCACCAGACGACGACGGGCGCGTCCGGGAGGAGGAGCGGGAGAACCACCGACTGGGCGTGGTCGACCAGTTCGCCGTGGAGGCGCAGGACAACCGTTTCGCCGGTGCCGGAGTCCGTCCCGACGCGGACTTCCGCGTCGAGACGGGCGTCGCGTCGGCTGCGCGGCGAGCGGCTGACCCGCTTGATGACGACGACGATCCGCGAGGGGTGTTCGCGGGACGCGTCGTTCGCCGACTTGAGCGCGTCGTACGCGTTCTCCTCGTCGGTCACGATCACCAGCGTGAGCACCATCCCGATGGCAGGCGTGCCGATGTCCCGGCGCGCCTTCACCAACGAGGCGTTGATCTTGCTGGAGTTGGTCTCCGTGAGGTCGATCTTCATGGCCGGCGCCAGCTCCGTCCGTCTCGTGCGAGCATCTCGTCCGCCTCGACCGGTCCCCAGGTGCCCGACGGGTACTGGGCGGGCCTGCCGTGCGTGTCCCAGTACTTCTCGATCGGGTCGAGGATGTTCCAGGACAGCTCGACCTCCTGGTGGCGCGGGAACAGGTTCGCGTCGCCGAGGAGCACGTCGAGGATCAGCCGCTCGTAGGCCTCGGGGCTCGACTCCGTGAAGGACTCGCCGTAGGCGAAGTCCATCGTCACGTCCCGGACCTCCATGGAGGTGCCCGGAACCTTGGAGCCGAAGCGCACCGTCACGCCCTCGTCCGGCTGGACCCGGATGACCAGGGCGTTCTGCCCCAGCTCCTCGGTCGCGCCCGACTCGAACGGCAGGTACGGGGCCCGCTTGAAGACGACCGCGATCTCGGTCACCCGGCGGCCCAGGCGCTTGCCCGTCCGCAGGTAGAACGGGACGCCCGCCCAGCGGCGGTTGTTGATCTCCAGGCGGATGGCCGCGTAGGTGTCGGTCTTCGACTTGGGGTCGATGCCGTCCTCTTCGAGGTACCCGACGACCTTCTCGCCGCCCTGCCACGCCGCCGAGTACTGGCCGCGCACGGTGTGCTTGCCCAGGTCCTCGGGCAGCTCCACGGCGGTGAGCACCTTGAGCTTCTCGGCCACCAGCGCCTTGGGGTGGAAGGAGCCGGGCTCCTCCATCGCGGTCAGCGCCAGCAGCTGGAGCAGGTGGTTCTGGATGACGTCGCGGGCCGCGCCGATGCCGTCGTAGTAGCCGGCCCGGCCGCCGATGCCGATGTCCTCGGCCATGGTGATCTGCACGTGGTCCACGTACGACCGGTTCCAGATCGGCTCGAACATCGTGTTGGCGAAGCGGAGCGCCAGGATGTTCTGGACGGTCTCCTTGCCCAGGTAGTGGTCGATCCGGAAGACCTCGTTGGGCGGGAAGACGTCGTGCACGAGCTGGTTGAGCTCCTGCGCACTGGCCAGGTCGTGCCCGAACGGCTTCTCGATGACCGCGCGCCGCCAGGAGCCCTCCTTCTGGTCCGCCAGTCCGTGTTTCTTGAGCTGGGCGACGACCTTGGGGAAGAACTTCGGCGGGACGGACAGGTAGAAGGCGAAGTTGCCGCCGGTGCCCTGCGCCTTGTCCAGCTCCTCGATCGTCGACTTCAGCGTCTCGAACGCCTGGTCGTCGTCGAAGTCGCCCTGGACGAAGCGGCAGCCCTGGACCAGCTGCTGCCAGACCTCTTCGCGGAAAGGGGTGCGGGAGTGCTGCTTGACCGCGTCGTGCACCTCCTGCGCGAAGTCCTCGTCCTGCCACTCGCGGCGGGCGAAGCCGATCAGGGAGAAGCCCGGCGGGAGCAGGCCGCGGTTGGCGAGGTCGTAGACGGCAGGCATCAGCTTCTTGCGCGACAGGTCACCCGTAACGCCGAAAATGACCAGGCCGGACGGCCCCGCGATGCGCGGGAGCCGCCGGTCCTGTGCGTCACGAAGCGGGTTCGCTCCGTTTACAGACAAAGTGTTCAGGCCTCCGTGGGGGCGAGGCGCTCAAGTTCCGCCTCGGTCGACTTCAGCAGGTCGTTCCAGGACACCGCGAACTTCTCGACGCCCTCTTC
This sequence comes from Streptomyces sp. NBC_01264, assembly GCF_026340675.1. NCBI lineage: Bacteria > Bacillati > Actinomycetota > Actinomycetes > Kitasatosporales > Streptomycetaceae > Streptomyces > Streptomyces sp. NBC_01264. The sequence goes on along the minus strand of NZ_JAPEOX010000001.1, from coordinate 2,739,369 downwards.
TTCGAGCAGCTGCACCACATCGTCGTACGAAATGCCCAGCTTCGCGACCGCGGCGAGCTCGGCGCGGGACTGGTCGTACGTACCGCGGATGGTGTCGCCCGCGACCTCGCCGTGATCGGCGGTGGCCTCGAGGGTGCCCTCGGGCATGGTGTTCACGGTGCCGGGGGCGACCAGGTCCACCACGTACAGGGTGTCCTTGTACGCCGGGTCCTTGACGCCGGTCGAGGCCCAGAGCGGACGCTGCTTGTTGGCGTGCGCCTTGTCCAGGGCGGCCCAGCGCTCGGTGGAGAACACTTCCTCGAAGGCCTCGTAGGCCAGACGGGCGTTCGCGAGCGCCGCCTTGCCCTTGAGGGCCTTGGCCTCGTCGGTGCCGACGGAGTCCAGGCGCTTGTCGATCTCGGAGTCCACGCGGGACACGAAGAAGGAGGCGACCGAGTGGATCTTGGAGAGGTCCAGGCCCGAGGCCTTCGCCTTCTCCAGGCCCGCCAGGTACGCGTCCATGACCTCGCGGTAGCGCTCCAGCGAGAAGATCAGCGTGACGTTGACGCTGATGCCCTTGCCGATGACCTCGGTGATCGCCGGCAGGCCGGCCTTGGTCGCCGGGATCTTGATGAGCGTGTTCGGACGGTCCACCAGCCACGCGAGCTGCTTGGCCTCGGCGATGGTCGCCGTGGTGTTGTGGGCCAGGCGCGGGTCGACCTCGATCGACACGCGGCCGTCCTGGCCCTCCGTCGAGTCGTAGACCGGGCGCAGGATGTCGGCGGCGTCGCGGACGTCCGCCGTGGTGATCATGCGGATGGCCTCTTCGACGGTGACCTTGCGTGCGGCCAGGTCGGCGAGCTGCTGCCCGTACCCCTCGCCGCCGCTGATCGCCTTCTGGAAGATCGCCGGGTTGGTGGTGACACCCACCACGTGCTGCTGGTCGATGAGCTCGGCCAGGTTGCCGGACGTGATCCGCTTGCGGGACAGGTCGTCCAGCCAGATCGCCACGCCCTCGTCGGAAAGGCGCTTCAGTGCGTCTGTCATGGGAATTGCATCTCCTACTGGTCTGGGTGCGGGAGTCAGCGCGCGGCGATGGCGAGCGACTCGCGTGCGGCGGCGGTCACGGCTTCGGCGGTGAGGCCGAACTCGCGGTACAGGACGGCGCCGTCGGCCGAGGCACCGAAGTGCTCCAGCGAGACGATCCGGCCAGCGTCGCCGACGTAGCGGTGCCAGGTCAGACCGATGCCGGCCTCGACCGCGACACGCGCCTTGACCGACGGCGGCAGAACGCTGTCCTTGTACTCCTGGGACTGCTCCTCGAACCACTCGACGGACGGCATCGAGACGACCCGGGCCGGGACGCCCTCGGCCTGCAGCGCCTCGCGCGCGGCGACGGCGAGCTGGACCTCGGAACCGGTGCCGATGAGGACGACCTGAGCCGGGCCGCCCTCCGCCTCGAAGAGCACGTACCCGCCCTTGGCGGCGTCCTCGTTGCGCTCGTACGTCGGCACGCCCTGGCGGGTCAGTGCCAGACCGTGCGGGGCGCCCTTGCCGAAGACCTTCGTGTGGCGCTTGAGGATCTCGCGCCAGGCGACGGCCGTCTCGTTCGCGTCGGCCGGGCGGACCACGTTCAGGCCCGGGATGGCGCGCAGCGCGGCGACGTGCTCCACCGGCTGGTGGGTCGGGCCGTCCTCGCCGAGGCCGATGGAGTCGTGCGTCCACACGTAGGTGACGGGCACGTGCATCAGCGCGGAGAGGCGCACGGCGTTGCGCATGTAGTCGGAGAACACCAGGAAGGTGCCGCCGTAGATGCGGGTGTGGCCGTGCAGGGCGATGCCGTTCATGGCCGCGGCCATGGCGTGCTCGCGGATGCCGAAGTGGATGGTTCGGCCGTACGGGTCGGCCTCCGGCAGCGGGTTGCCCACCGGCAGGAACGAGGAGTTCTTGTCGATGGTCGTGTTGTTGGAGCCGGCGAGGTCGGCCGAGCCGCCCCACAGCTCCGGGATGACCGCGCCGAGCGCCTCGAGGACCTTGCCCGAGGCGGCGCGGGTGGCGACGCCCTTGCCGGCCTCGAAGACGGGGAGCTTGTCCTCCCAGCCGGCGGGCAGCTCGTTGGCGTTGATGCGGTCGAACTCGGCGGCGCGCCCGGGGTTGGCGCTGCGCCAGGCGGAGAACTCCTTCTCCCACGCGGCGCGGGCGTCGCGGCCCCGGTCGCCCAGCGCGCGGGTGTGCGCGATGACCTCGTCGGAGACCTCGAAGGTCTGCTCCGGGTCGAAGCCGAGCACGCGCTTGGTGGCGGCGACCTCGTCGTTGCCGAGGGCCGAGCCGTGCGCGGCCTCGGTGCCCTGGGCGTGCGGGGCCGGCCAGGCGATGATCGAGCGGGCCGCGATGAAGGAGGGGCGCTCCGTCTCGGCCTTGGCGGCCTCGAAGGCCGCGAACAGCGCCTTCGGGTCGAGGTCGCCGTTGGCCTGCGGGGCGACGCGCTGGACGTGCCAGCCGTAGGCCTCGTAGCGCTTGAGGGTGTCCTCGGAGACGGCCGTCTCCGTGTCGCCCTCGATGGAGATGTGGTTGTCGTCCCACAGCAGCACCAGGTTGCCGAGCTTCTGGTGGCCGGCCAGCGCGGACGCCTCGTGGGAGATGCCCTCCTGGAGGCAGCCGTCGCCCGCGATCGCGTAGATCATGTGGTCGAACGGGGAGGCGCCCGCGGGGGCCTCGGGGTCGAACAGGCCGCGCTCGTAGCGGGCGGCCATGGCCATGCCCACGGCGTTGGCGATGCCCTGGCCCAGCGGGCCGGTGGTGGTCTCGACGCCGGCGGTGTGGCCGTACTCCGGGTGGCCCGGGGTCTTCGAACCCCAGGTGCGGAAGGCCTTCAGGTCGTCCAGCTCGAGCCCGAACCCGCCGAGGTACAGCTGGGTGTAGAGGGTCAGCGAGGAGTGACCGGCGGAGAGCACGAAACGGTCGCGGCCGACCCACTCCGGGTCCGCCGGGTCGTGCCGCATCACCTTCTGGAAGAGGGTGTACGCGGCGGGGGCCAGGCTCATCGCCGTACCGGGGTGGCCGTTACCGACCTTCTGGACCGCGTCGGCGGCCAGGATGCGGGCGGTGTCGACAGCACGCTGGTCCAGTTCGGTCCAGTCGAGCTCTGTGGTCGTCGGCTTGGTGCTCACCGTGGGTCAGGGCTCCTCTCCACATGTCTGGTTCCCGGTGACGAACGGTGCACCGGCGCGATTCCGAGCCTACCCCCGCCACAGCGTGCAGCTATTCGAGTACCCGCCGTCCGCGCGTGACGTCTCAGCGCCGATCGGACCAACACGGGGCGACCCCCGCGCGGGACGAGCCAATGGCTACGTCTAGAGTGGCGTGGTACGCGCAAGCCTTTACGGGACCTTCATGTTTAAAAGGTTCACGTCGGAGCTTGCTGGATTCTCTGTCAGGGGTGTGCGTGACGGCCGTCGAATCCCGTCCAGCGGGGGTGCTCGGGACGAGCCCCGGTCAGCGACCGTTCGGGGCCCGGGCCATGGCTTTCGTGGCGCTGACCAAGCCGCGGATCATTGAGCTCCTGCTCATCACGACCGTGCCGGTGATGTTCCTCGCCGAGCAGGGCGTGCCCTCGCTGTGGCTGGTCCTCGCCACCTGCTTCGGCGGGTACCTGTCCGCGGGTGGCGCCAACGCGCTGAACATGTACATCGACCGCGACATCGACGCGCTGATGGACCGGACCTCGGGACGCCCGCTGGTGACCGGCATGGTCAGCCCGCGCGAATGCCTGGTCTTCGGCATCGGCCTCGGGATCGCGTCCACGCTGTTCTTCGGGCTGCTGATCAACTGGCTCTCGGCGGCGCTCGCGCTCGGCGCGCTCCTCTTCTATGTCGTCGTCTACACGATGCTGTTGAAGCGGCGCACCTCGCAGAACATCGTGTGGGGTGGCATCGCGGGCTGCATGCCGGTGCTCATCGGCTGGTCGGCCGTGAAGAACGAGGTCTCCTGGGCCGCGGTCATCCTCTTCCTCGTCATCTTCTTCTGGACTCCGCCGCACTACTGGCCGCTGTCGATGAAGGTCAAGGACGACTATGCGCGGGTCGGCGTGCCGATGCTGCCGGTCGTGGCGGGCAACAAGGCCGTGGCCAAGCAGATCGTCCTCTACAGCTGGGTGATGGTGGCGGTCTCGCTGCTGCTGACCCCGCTGGGGTACACCGGCTGGTTCTACACTTCGGTCGCCCTGGTGGCCGGCGGCTGGTGGCTCTGGGAGGCGCACGGGCTGAGCGCGCGCGCCAAGTCGGGCGTGACGGGCGCGAAGCTCAAGGAGATGCGGCTGTTCCACTGGTCGATCACCTACGTGTCGCTGCTCTTCGTCGCCGTGGCCGTGGACCCCTTCCTCCGCTGATCCGCCGACGGTGAACCTTCCTCCGTTCATTACTGGCCGGTAGCATGCCCTCCATGGCAGACACCGAGGAGACCGCCGCCACGGCGGACAAGAAGCAGGACCGTACGGCCGCGAAGCTGGCCAAGCAGATCGGCGCGTTCGCCAAGCAGCACGGCGGTGCCGAGGGCCACCTCGCGCACATCGGCCAGGCGGGCACCCGGATCGTCCTCGTCGGCACCGACGGCGAGTGGGGCGACCTGGTGGCCCCGGCGTACGACACCGCGCGGCTCGCGGCCGGGAAGGCCGGGCTGACCCTCCACGAGGAGTTCGACGGCGAGTTCGCCGCGCGGGTGCGGACAGGGCCGTACGAGTGGTCCCGGATGGCCGGCATGCAGCTCGGCGGCCCCGCCAACCCGGCGGCCTGACCCGGTCGATCTTGGCCTGATCTTTGGCCTGATCGTTTCCGCGTCACCCGCTCGGTCAACAGCGCGAGCAACACCTCACACCCCGCTCACCCGTTAGGACGTGTGGAAGCCCCTTCCTCACGTCCGCAACGGGATGCCCGGATGATCGAAACGCCGCCCCTGGTGGACCAGTACTGCCAGGGAGTGCTCCGCACGGAGCTCGGCCTCGCCACCTTCGAGGCCCAGCTGCTCCCCTCGGCCGGCCCGCCCGCCGCCGGCACCACCTTCTTCGACACCCAGACCGGCTTCGCCGTGCGCCGCTGGTGCCCGCCGCTGCTCGGGCTCGAACCGCACTGCGCCCCCGCCCGCTACCTCGCACGGCGGCGCGAGCTGGGCGCCGCCGAGACGGCCCGCCGACTGCTGCGCGGCTGCGGGGTCGGAGCCCGGCTCGTCGACACCGGGGCGCCCGGGGACCTCACCGGGGCCAAGCAACTGGCCCTGGCGGGCGGAACCGAGGCCTTCGAGCTGGTGCGGCCGGAGCTGCTGGCCGAGCGGGCGGCGGACACCGCCGGGACCGTCGCCGCCTTCCTGGCCGACCTCGCCGGGGCGGTCCACCAGGCCGCCGCCGGGGCCGTGGCCTTCAGCTGCGGGGCCGGGGAGGGGGGGCCCGCCTGGGCGGCGGCCCTGGAAGCCGCGCCCGAACCGCCCGGTCCGGGCGAGGTGCGGGGCGCGGCCGGGCGCTGGCTGGCCGGACGGGCCGGGGGCGGGGCCGTACGGGACCCCGTACTCCTGCGGCACCTGGCGTGGAGCGCGGTGTCCTCCGGGGTGCCGCTCCAGCTGCACACGGGCGGGGAATCGGGGGAGCCGGAGCGGCTGACCGGGTTCCTGCGCGCCACCGAGGGTCTGGGGGCGCGGCTGGTCCTGCTCGGCGGGTACCCCCACCACCGGCAGGCGGCGGGGCTGGCCGCGGCCTTCCCACACGTCCACGCCGACCTCGGCGCGGCGCTGGGATCCACGGGGGCGCGGGCGGCCGCCGTGCTGGCGGAGTGCCTGGAGACCGCGCCGTTCGGGAAGCTGATGTTCTCCGGCGGCGGACGGCAACTGCCCGAACTGCACGCGGTGGGCGCGCTGGCCTTCCGGGAGGCGCTCGGCCGGGTGCTCGGCGGCTGGGTCGCCGACGGCTCCTGGACCTGGCGGGACGGGGAGCGGGTGGCGGCGATGGTCGCGGCGGGCAATGCCCGCCGCGTCTACCGGCTGGACGAACGGGGCTGACGGGCGGTCGGCCCCGGGTGGGTCAGGGGGTCAGACCGCGGCGAGCTGGGCGTCGTCGCCCTGCACCGGGATCCCGGCCTGCCTGGACGGACGCTCGCGCAGGCTCAGCACCACCCGGACCACCGAGATCCACACCAGGCAGGAGCCGAGCATGTGGGCGGCGACCAGGGCCTCGGGCACCTCGGTGAAGTACTGGACGTAGCCGATGGCGCCCTGGGAGAGCAGCACGATCAGCAGGTCGCGGGCGCGGGCCCGGGTGTCGACGGGGGCGTCGACCACGCGCAGCACCAGCCACATCGCGACGGCGAGCGCGCAGACCACCCAGGCGGAGACCGCGTGCACGTGGGCGGCGGCCGACCAGTCGAACGGCATCCGCTTGATCTCGCTGCTGTCACCGGCGTGCGGGCCGGAACCGGTGACCACCGTGCCGGCGGCGATCAGCACGACGGTGGCCGCCACCAGCGCCCACGAGAGCTTGCGCACGGGGGAGGGCACGCGCGGCCGGGCCGGGCCGTCACCCTCGCGGGTGCGCTGCCAGGTGATCGTCGTCACCGTGATCAGCGAGGTGGCGAGCATGAAGTGCCCGGCCACGCTGTAGGGGTTGAGCCCCGTCAGGACGGTGATGCCGCCGAGGACCGCGTTGCCCATCACGATGGCGAACTGGATCCAGCCGAGCCGGGTCAGCGAGCTCCGCCACGGCTTGGCGCAGCGGGCGGCGGTGATCGCCCAGCCAACGGCCGCGCAGAGCACGTACGTCAGCATGCGGTTGCCGAACTCGATGACGCCGTGGAAGCCCTGCTCCTGGGTCACGATCAGGCTGTCGCTCGTGCACTTGGGCCAGGTGTCGCAGCCGAGTCCGGATCCGGTCAGCCGCACGGCGCCGCCGGTGACGACGATGACGACGCTCATGAGCACCGCTGCGAACGCGGCTCGCTGGACGGTCCGGGGTGAGGGAGTCCAGCGGCTGGCGAGATATGCGAGGGGGGTCAACACGGCACTTATCGTACGCGGACACTTGTGCAAAGTTTCACGAGGGGGTGGCGGTCACTCCGTCAGGGCCGATGACCAGCCGGAACCGGGCCTCGGCCGGGTCGCCTTCGGTGTGCCACCACACGCGGATCCGCCAATGGGCGGACTCGCCCGGGTAGTCGGCCGAAGCCGCGAAGCCGTGCACTAATTCGGAGCCTACGTCCTCAGCTGTCCGGTTTCGCACTTCTGCACCGCTGTGCCAGGGATGTGACTGTACGTTCCACAGTCCGTCGGCGCCGCGGACCTCGACGCGCCACACCGCGATCCAGGGGGTCACTTCGAGCATCGTGCGGACCTGGTCGGCCTCCAGGCCCAGCCGGGCGGCGATCTCCTCCTCGGAGGTGCCCTCGATGCGGGCGGCCACCACGGCTTGGGGCAGCAGCCGTTCAGGCAGCAGCCCCCGCGTGCGCAGGCCGATCAGGGAGGCGAAGGACAGGTAGCGCAGCCGCAGTTCGAGCTGGCGGCCGATGTGGTCCAGGGCCTCCTCGGCCTCCTGCGACTCCTCGGAGCCGGGATCGGCGAGCAGCAGCCGGCGGAAGGAGCCCTCCGCGTCCACCGCCCAGGCCACGGATTCCTCGGCCAGGCCCAGCTCCGCGAGCCGGTCTCCGAGGAACACCTTCGCCTGCGCGAGGCCCCGCTGGTTGACCGGATCCTCCTGGTCCAGGGCCGCCCAGACCTCCACCGCGCCGACCGTCAGGTCCCGGGCCCGCTCGCCGGCGGCCTGCTCCATGGGGCTCGGGCCGCTCTCGGAGCCGGGGCCCACCGGGTGCTTCGGGAGTCGCGCCCCGTCGCTGAGGGGCCAGGACAGCCAGACCCCCTGGTTGATCAGGCCCCGGGCGTACCAGCGGGCGTACTCGGCCGCGTGCCCGGCCGCCTGCTGCGAGAACCGCAGCCCCTCCTCGATGGCGGCCAGCGCCCCGGCCCGGTCCCCGTCGGCGAAGCGGCGGGCCGCCAGGTCACCGAGGCGCAGCCCCAGCCGGGCCGCGCACTCGGCATCGGTGCCGGCCGGCCCGCGCAGGGCTCCGATCAGTTTGGCCAGCAGGGCGTCGGCCTCCGCGGGCTCCGCGTGCGCCGCGCCCGACCGGATCCGTGCCCACTGTTCGTCCAGCCGCAGAACGGCCTCCCGCTGCGCCATGCCGCCCCCCGGCGTCTGTGGTGCGCTCCCCTGTGGAGGCGACCATCCTCCTGCCGGGGCAACGCTCGGGGGAAGGGATTCACTCCCAGCGGAACCAGCGCGCCGCGGCCCCCAGGCCGAGTACGGCCCAGACCGCCAGGATCGCCGCGTCGCCCCAGGGCAGCGCGGCCCCGTGCTGGAGCACCTCGCGCAGCCCGTCGGAGAGCGCGGAGATCGGGAGCAGGCCGAGGACGGACTGGACCGCACCCGGGAACTTGTCCAACGGCACGATCACCCCGCCGCCGACCAGGAGCAGCAGGAAGACCAGGTTGGCGGCGGCCAGGGTGGCCTCCGCCCGCAGGGTGCCGGCCATCAGCAGGCCGAGTCCGGAGAAGGTGGCGGTGCCGAGCAGGATCAGCACGGCGACGGACAGCGGGTTCCCGTGCGGGGACCAGCCCAGGGCGAAGGCGATCACCGTCAGCAGCGCGATCTGCAGCACCTCGGTGACCAGCACGGACAGCGTCTTGGCGGCCATCAGCGCCCAGCGCGGCAGCGGGGAGGCCCCGAGCCGCTTGAGGACCCCGTAGCGCCGGTCGAAGCCGGTGGCGATGGCCTGGCCGGTGAAGGCGGTGGACAGCACGGCCAGTGCCAGGATGCCGGGGGCGAGGAAGTCCACGGACTTGCCCGTACCCACATCGATGATGTCGACCGCGGAGAACAGGACGAGCAGCAGCGCCGGGATGATCACGGTCAGCAGCAGCTGCTCCCCGTTGCGCAGCAGCATCCGGGTCTCCAGCGCGGTCTGCGCCAGGATCATGCGGGACACGGGCGCGGCCCCCGGGCGGGGGGTGAACGTACCGGCGCTCATGCGCGCAGCTCCTTGCCCGTGAGTTCCAGAAAAACGTCTTCGAGGGTGTGCCGCTCCACCGAGAGGCTGTCGGGCATCACCCCGTGCTGCGCGCACCAGGAGGCGACGGTGGCCAGGAGCTGGGGGTCGACGTCGCCGGTGACCCGGTAGACGCCGGGGAGGAGCTCGGCGGCCTGGGTGCCGTCGGGCAGGGCCTTCAGCAGGGAGGCGAGGTCGAGGGAGGGGCGGCCGGTGAAGCGCAGGGTGTTCTCGGCGCCGCCGCGGCACAGCGCCTCGGGGGTGCCGTGGGCGATGACCTTGCCGGCGTCGACGATGGCGACCTCGTCCGCGAGCTGCTCGGCCTCGTCCATGTGGTGGGTGGTGAGGACGACCGAGACCCCGTCGGCACGCAGTTCCCGTACGAGTTCCCAGGTCGCGCGGCGGGCCTGCGGGTCGAGGCCCGCGGTCGGCTCGTCCAGGAAGACCAGCTCGGGGCGGCCGACGACGGCCATGGCGAGGGCCAGGCGCTGCTGCTGGCCGCCGGAGAGCCGGCGGTATGCGGTGCGGCCGCAGCCGCCGAGGCCGAGGCGTTCCACCAGGGTGGGGACGTCCAGGGGATCAGCGTAGAGCTTGGCCATGTGGCGCAGCATCTCGACGGCCCGGGCGCCGGAGTAGACGCCGCCGGACTGCAGCATCACGCCGATGCGCGGGCGCAGGGACTCGGCCTGGGTCACGGGGTCGAGGCCGAGGACGCGGACGGTTCCGGCGTCGGGGCGGCGGTAGCCCTCGCAGGTTTCCACAGTGGTCGTCTTGCCCGCGCCGTTGGGACCAAGGACTGCGGTGACCGAGGCCCTCCGGACGGTGAGGTCCAGGCCGTCCACCGCGGTTTTGGGGCCGTACCGCTTCACCAGTCCGCGGATGTCCACGGCGGGGTCGTTGCTCATGGGGAGTGAGTCTACGGAGCCGCGGGAGGTGACCGGGGTGGGGCCGTAGGTCCCGCCCCCGAAGGGTCACGGACCTGCGCATTCGTGACTTTTTCGTCTATCCGGGGGTGGGGCCGGGGCCTAACGTCGAATGGTGAACAGCATCGCTCAGAACGTCGAAGCCACCTCGGGGCAGGCCGAGCACAAGGCCCATGACCTCGGGCATCCGCCGCGCTACTTCGTGTCGGCGATGCTCGCGGGCGCCTACATCGCCGTCGGCGAGGTGCTGCTCCTGGTCGCGATCTCGCCCTTCGTGGCCAAGGGCTCGCCGGCCGTGAAACTGCTGGAGGGCGCGGTCTTCCCGATCGCCCTGACCATCGTGATGTTCGCCGGCGCCCAGCTCTTCACGAGCAACGTGATGGTCATGCTGGTCGGAGCCCTGTCGGGGCGTACCGGCCCCAAGGACCTGATCCTGTCCTGGACGCTCTCGCTGGCCGGGAACCTGGTCGGAGCCTTCGCCTTCGGGGCCATGGTGCACGCCTCGGGCGTGGCCTCCTCGCCCTCGGCGCGGTCCATGCTCACCGAGATGGTGCACGGGAAGATGGCGCTGAGCGGCGGACAGCTGTTCTGGCGCGCGGTGCTCTGCAACATGCTCGTCTGCCTGGCCATCTGGATGTTCACCCGGGCCCGCGGCGATGCGGCCAAGATTTTCGTCCTGTGGCTGCCCGTGGCTGTTTTTGTCGCCGTCGGATTCGAACACTGTGTAGCGAACATGGCTGTTTTCAGCCTCGCGATCCTGGATGGCTCAGCGGGGTTCGGTGACCTTTTCCGCAATGTGATGTTCACCGTGCCCGGGAACATCGTGGGTGGAGGATTGCTGGTGGGAGCCGTGTACTGGTTCACCGGCGGGGCCCTGCGGGAATCCGGAGCGTCCACTTCCGCGTAACGCTCCGTGGATAAATAAGGTAACCCTTAGTGATGGAGGCCACCAGAGGTGGCCTCCATCACGGCTTGTCGGGGCCGGACTAATTACGCAACAATGGCGTTGTGAAATACGGCGAACGGATGAGCGAGGCCCCCCAGGGCGAACTCGCGACCGGGGAGCGGTCAACCCGCAACCGGGTCGCGCGGTCGATCCTGGACCACGGTCCTTCCACCGTCGCCGACCTCGCCCAGCGCCTCGGCCTCACCCAGGCCGCCGTCCGCCGTCACCTCGACACGCTCGTCACAGACGACGTGGTCGAACCCCGTGAGCAGCGTGTGTACGGCGCACGGACCCGGGGTCGGCCCGCCAAGGTCTTCGCGCTGACCGACTGCGGCCGGGACGCCTTCGACCAGTCCTACGACTCGCTCGCCGCCGACGCCATGCGCTGGATCGCGCAGGCCGCCGGGGGCGGGGAGCAGGGCGAGGCGGCCGTGGCGGCCTTCGCGAAGGCCAGGCTGACGGCGCAGGCCGAGACCTACCGCGCGGCCGTGGAAGCGGCCGACCCCGCGGAGCGCACCGAGGCCCTTGCCAAGGCGTTGACCGGAGACGGGTACGCTGCTACGGCGAAGAGCGCTCCCGGTCCGCACAGCGGTGAACAGCTCTGCCAGCACCACTGCCCGGTCGCACACGTCGCCGAGCAGTTCCCGCAGCTCTGCGAGGCGGAGACCGAGGTCTTCTCCCGCCTGCTCGGGACGCACGTGCAGCGTCTCGCCACGATCGCCCACGGCGACGGGGTGTGCACGACGTTCATTCCACGCAGTGGGAGCGGCGTCCGTGCCACAGGCGCCACACAGACCGACACATCAGTATCTGCAAGTACGGCCGGGAGGAACCCCGCATGACCACGGAGACTGCTCACCCTGAGCTCGATGGCCTGGGCACCTACGAATACGGATGGGCCGACTCCGACGCGGCCGGTGCGGTCGCCAAGCGGGGCCTGTCCGAGGAGGTCGTCCGCGACATCTCGGCGAAGAAGTCCGAGCCGGAGTGGATGCTGAACCTCCGCCTCAAGGGCCTCAAGCTGTTCGGCAAGAAGCCCATGCCCAACTGGGGTTCCGACCTCTCGGGCATCGACTTCGACAACATCAAGTACTTCGTGCGTTCCACCGAGAAGCAGGCCGCTTCTTGGGAGGAGCTGCCCGAGGACATCAAGAACACGTACGACAAGCTCGGCATCCCGGAGGCGGAGAAGCAGCGCCTCGTCGCCGGTGTCGCCGCCCAGTACGAGTCCGAGGTCGTCTACCACCAGATCCGTGAGGACCTGGAGGAGCAGGGCGTCATCTTCCTCGACACGGACACCGCGCTCAAAGAGCACCCGGAGCTCTTCCAGGAGTACTTCGGCACGGTCATCCCGGTCGGCGACAACAAGTTCGCCTCGCTGAACACCGCCGTGTGGTCGGGCGGCTCGTTCATCTACGTCCCCAAGGGCGTCAAGGTGGACATCCCGCTCCAGGCCTACTTCCGTATCAACACGGAGAACATGGGCCAGTTCGAGCGGACGCTGATCATCGTCGACGAGGACGCCTACGTCCACTACGTCGAGGGCTGCACCGCCCCGATCTACTCCTCGGACTCGCTGCACAGCGCCGTGGTCGAGATCATCGTGAAGAAGGGCGGCCGCTGCCGCTACACGACGATCCAGAACTGGTCGAACAACGTCTACAACCTGGTCACCAAGCGCGCCGTGGCGTACGAGGGCGCGACCATGGAGTGGATCGACGGCAACATCGGTTCCAAGGTCACCATGAAGTACCCGGCCGTCTACCTGATGGGCGAGCACGCCAAGGGGGAGACCCTCTCCATCGCCTTCGCGGGCGAGGGCCAGCACCAGGACGCCGGCTCCAAGATGGTCCACATGGCGCCGAACACCTCCTCCAACATCGTCTCGAAGTCGGTGGCCCGAGGCGGCGGCCGCACCTCGTACCGCGGTCTGGTCGAGATCGGCGAAGGCGCCAAGGGCTCCAAGTCCAACGTGCTGTGCGACGCGCTCCTGGTCGACACCATCTCCCGCTCGGACACGTACCCCTACGTGGACGTCCGCGAGGACGACGTTTCCATGGGCCACGAGGCGACCGTCTCCAAGGTCTCCGACGACCAGCTCTTCTACCTGATGAGCCGCGGTCTGACGGAGTTCGAGGCCATGGCGATGATCGTGCGCGGCTTCGTCGAGCCGATCGCCCGTGAGCTGCCGATGGAGTACGCGCTGGAGCTGAACCGGCTGATCGAGCTGCAGATGGAAGGCTCGGTCGGTTAGTCCCGGCCCCGCCCGACGTCCGCAGCAGTTTCTTTAAGGAAGAGAGCAACACGACAGCCATGGCTGAGGCTCAGAACATTCCGGCGGGTTCCACCACCGCCGGCGCGATCGCGGTGGCCGCCGAGTCCACCGTCGCCACCCGGATGAGTGCCCCCCCGTCCTTCGACGTGGCGGACTTCCCCGTGCCCACCGGCCGCGAGGAGGAGTGGCGCTTCACGCCGCTCGCCCGCCTCAAGGGTCTGCACGACGGCACCGCGGTCGCCAACGGCACCATGAAGGCCCAGATCGACGCGCCCGACGTGGTCACGATCGAGTCCGTGGAGCGCGGCGACGCGCGCATCGGCAAGGCCGGCACCCCGGTGGACCGGATCGCCGCCCAGGCGTTCTCGTCCTTCGCCAAGGCCACGGTCGTGACCGTGCCCAAGGAAGCGGTGCTCACCGAGCCGGTGCGCGTCACCCTGCACGGCGAGGGCGGCACCACCTTCGGCCACACCGTCTTCGACGTGAAGGCCTTCGCCGAGGCCGTCATCGTCATCGACCACACCGGTGACGGCGTGCGCGCCGCCAACGTGGACTTCCTCGTCGGCGACGGCGCCAAGCTCACCGTGGTCTCCGTGCAGGACTGGGACGACACCGCCGTCCACGTGTCCCAGCACAACGCGCTGATCGGCCGCGACGCGACCTTCAAGTCCATCGTGGTCACCTTCGGCGGCGACCTCGTACGCCTCCACCCGCGCGTCAGCTACGCGGGCCCCGGCGGCGAGGCCGAGCTCTTCGGCCTGTACTTCACGGACGCCGGCCAGCACCAGGAGCACCGCCTCCTGGTCACGCACGACGCCCCGCACTGCAAGTCGAACGTGGTCTACAAGGGCGCGCTCCAGGGCCAGGACGCCCACGCCGTCTGGATCGGTGACGTGCTCATCGAGAAGACCGCCGAGGGCACCGACACCTACGAGATGAACCGCAACCTCGTCCTCACGGACGGCGCGCGGGTCGACTCGGTGCCGAACCTGGAGATCGAGACCGGCGAGATCGTCGGCGCCGGCCACGCCTCCGCGACCGGCCGCTTCGACGACGAGCAGCTCTTCTACCTGCAGTCGCGCGGCATCCCGGCCGACGAGGCCCGCCGCCTGGTCGTGCGCGGCTTCTTCGCCGAGCTCGTCCAGCAGATCGGTGTCGACGACATCGAGGAGCGCCTGCTCGCCAAGATCGAGACCGAGCTCCAGGGTTCCGTCTGATGACTTACGTCAAGGCCTGTGCGCTGAGCGAGCTCGAGGAGAACGCCCCCAAGAGGGTCGAACTCGACGGCACGCCGGTGTCCATCGTGCGCGCCGAGGGGGAGGTGTTCGCGATCAACGACATCTGCTCGCACGCGAACGTCTCCCTCTCGGAGGGCGAGGTCGAAGACTGCATGATCGAGTGCTGGCTGCACGGCTCGGCCTTCGACCTGCGCACGGGCAAGCCCTCCGGCCTGCCCGCGACGCGCCCCGTCCCCGTATACCCCGTAAAGATCGAAGGGGACGACGTGCTCGTCTCCCTCACCCAGGAGTCCTGAGGTATCCATGGCAACGCTTGAAATCCACGACCTGCACGTCTCCGTCGAGGCCGAGAACGGCGCCCGCGAGATCCTCAAGGGCGTCGAGCTCACCATCAAGCAGGGTGAGACGCACGCCATCATGGGTCCGAACGGCTCCGGCAAGTCCACCCTCGCGTACGCGCTGGCCGGTCACCCGAAGTACACCATCACCAAGGGCACCGTGACCCTGGACGGCGAAGACGTCCTGGAGATGTCCGTCGACGAGCGCGCCCGCGCCGGCATGTTCCTCGCGATGCAGTACCCGGTCGAGATCCCCGGCGTCTCGGTCTCCAACTTCCTGCGCACCTCGGCCACCGCCATCCGCGGCGAGGCGCCGAAGCTGCGCACCTGGGTGAAGGAGGTCAAGTCCGCGATGGAGCAGCTCCAGATGGACACGGCCTTCGCCGAGCGCAACGTCAACGAGGGCTTCTCCGGCGGTGAGAAGAAGCGCCACGAGATCCTGCAGCTGGAGCTCCTGAAGCCGAAGATCGCGATCCTCGACGAGACCGACTCCGGCCTCGACGTCGACGCCCTGCGCCAGGTCTCCGAGGGCGTCAACCGCGTTCACGCGACCGGCGACACCGGCACCCTGCTGATCACGCACTACACGCGGATCCTGCGCTATATCAAGCCCGACTTCGTCCACGTCTTCTCCGAGGGCCGCATCGTCGAGTCCGGCGGCGCCGAACTCGCCGACAAGCTGGAGGCCGAAGGCTACGAGTCCTACAGCACGAAGGGTGGCGCGACCGCGTGACACAGCTGCCTGGCCTCCTCGACATCGAGGCGATCCGCAAGGACTTCCCCCTTCTGGATCGTGTGGTCCACGACGGGAAGAAGATCGTTTACCTGGACAACGCTGCGACCTCGCAGAAGCCGCGCCAGGTGCTCGACGCGCTGAACGAGTACTACGAGCAGCACAACGCCAACGTCCACCGTGGCGTGCACGTGCTCGCCGAGGAGGCCACGGCGCTGTACGAGGGCGCCCGCGACAAGGTCGCCGCCTTCATCAACGCGCCGAGCCGCAACGAGGTGATCTTCACCAAGAACGCCTCGGAGTCGCTCAACCTGGTCGCGAACATGCTCGGCTGGGCGGACGAGCCCTACCGGGTCGACCGCGAGACCGAGATCGCCATCACGGAGATGGAGCACCACTCCAACATCGTGCCGTGGCAGCTGCTCTCGCAGCGCACGGGCGCGAAGCTGAAGTGGTTCGGCCTCACCGACGACGGCCGGCTCGACCTGTCCAACATCGAAGAGGTCATCACGGAGAAGACGAAGATCGTCTCCTTCACGCTGGTCTCCAACATCATGGGCACGGTCAACCCGACCGAGGCGATCGTCCGGCGCGCGCAGGAGGTCGGCGCGCTGGTGCTGATCGACGCCTCGCAGGCCGCACCGCACATGCCGCTCGACGTGCAGGCGCTCGGCGCCGACTTCGTGGCCTTCACCGGCCACAAGATGTGCGGTCCGACCGGCATCGGCGTCCTCTGGGGCCGCCAGGAGCTGCTCGAGGACCTGCCGCCCTTCCTGGGCGGCGGCGAGATGATCGAAACCGTCTCGATGCACTCCTCGACCTACGCCCCGGCGCCCCACAAGTTCGAGGCCGGTACGCCCCCGATCGCCCAGGCCGTCGGCCTCGGCGCGGCCGTGGACTACCTGACCGCGATCGGCATGGACAAGATCGCCGCGCACGAGCACGCGATCACCGAGTACGCGATCAAGCGCCTCGCGGAGGTCCCGGACCTGCGCATCATCGGCCCCACCACGGCCGAGGACCGCGGAGCCGCGATCTCGTTCACGCTCGGCGACATCCACCCGCACGACGTCGGCCAGGTACTGGACGAGCAGGGCATCGCGGTCCGCGTGGGACACCACTGCGCCCGCCCGGTCTGCCTCCGGTACGGAATTCCGGCGACGACGCGAGCGTCTTTCTATCTGTACTCCTCTCCGGCCGAGGTCGACGCGCTGATCGACGGGCTGGAGCACGTACGGAACTTCTTCGGCTGACCAGGGCGACGAGGACGACGAGGACGCAGTGAAGCTGGAATCGATGTACCAGGAACTGATCCTGGACCACTACAAGCACCCGCGCGGGCGAGGTCTGCGCGACGGCGACGCCGAGGTGCACCACGTCAATCCGACGTGCGGTGACGAGATCACCCTGCGCGTGAAGTACGACGGCGAGACCCTCACGGACATCTCGTACGAGGGCCAGGGCTGCTCCATCAGCCAGGCCGGCGCGTCGATACTGAACGAGCTGCTCGTCGGCAAGGAGCTGGGCGAGGCGCGGAAGATCCAGGAAGTCTTCCTGGAGCTGATGCAGTCCAAGGGCAAGATGGAGCCCGACGAGGCCATGGAGGAGGTGCTGGAGGACGCGGTCGCGTTCGCCGGCGTCTCCAAGTACCCGGCCCGGGTGAAGTGCGCCCTGCTGAGCTGGATGGCGTGGAAGGACGCGACCGCCCAGGCACTGGGCGACGCCGAGAGGAAGACGGCATGACCGAGAACGCGACGCCCGAGGCGTCCATCAAGCCGGCCACCGAGGAAGAGGTCCGCGAGGCCCTCTACGACGTGGTCGACCCCGAGCTGGGCATCGATGTCGTCAACCTGGGCCTGATCTACGGGATCCACGTCGACGACGCGAACATCGCGACCCTCGACATGACCCTCACCTCGGCGGCCTGCCCGCTGACGGACGTCATCGAGGACCAGGCGAAGTCGGCCACGGACGGCATCGTCAGCGAACTGCGCATCAACTGGGTGTGGATGCCGCCGTGGGGCCCGGACAAGATCACGGACGACGGACGCGAGCAGCTGCGCGCGCTCGGGTTCAACGTCTGACCGACGCCTGCCCCTGGCAAGACCCGAACGACGGCCGTCCGACGGCCGAGTGAACGAACGACCCCCGGCACGGGTGTGCCGGGGGTCGTCTGTTTTCCCGGCGGACCGCCCGCGTGCACCGGGAGTTGGCCAGGGTGGCCGAATCTTCTCGACGGCCGTCACGACGTGACGGCGCAGACGAGAGGACCTCCGTTGACCGTTCGCCCTGCATCGGCACGCCGCCTCGGTGCCGTGGGAGCCGCCGGGGCCGCCGCCCTGCTCGCCGCGGGACTGGCCGCGCCGGCCCACGCCGCCCAGGAAGCCGCCGCCGAACCGACCATCGCCCTCTCCGCCGGGCACCTGTCGGGGGCCGTCGGCGCGATCGGCGACCCGGCCGTCACCGTGGACATCGCGCAGGAGGGGATACCCGCCGCCTTCCTCAAGGTCGAGGTCCTCTCCTCCAGCAACCCGGTGGTCGCCGGGCCCGGTGACGTGCGCATCGCGCGGACCTGGCAGGGCGACCGCGAGCTGACCGTCCACCCGCGGGCCCAGGGCTACACCGACCTGACGCTGCGCGTGACCGGCCGCGGCGGCAAGACGGCCACGGCCACGCTCTCCTACGCCGCTTCGGCGCGGGTGGGCACCGGCGGCCTCACCACCCGCTACCTCACGGGCTCCTCCGACTCCTCGGCGGCCGTGGACGTCGGCGGCGGCTACGCACTGGTGGCCGACGACGAGACCAACGTGCTGCGCCTCTACGACCGGTACCGCTCGGGCGCCCCCGTGAAGACCTGGGACCTCGGCCCCGCGCTCGGCCTCAAGAAGGAAGCCGACATCGAGGCCGCGGCCCGGGTCGGCGACACCGTCTACTGGACGGGCTCGCTCGGCAACAACAAGGACGGCAAGTACAAGGCCGAGCGCAACACCGTCTTCACCACCCGGCTCACCGGGTCGGGCGCCGACACCGAGATCGTCCTCGGCTCCGCGTACAAGGGCCTGCGCGAGGACCTGATCGCCTGGGACACGGCCAACGGGCACCGCTACGGCTTCGCGGCGGGCACGGCCGCCGGCAAGATCCCCAAGAGCATCGACGGGTTCAACGTGGAGGGCCTGGAGTTCGCCCCGGGTTCCACCACCACCGCCTACCTGGGCTTCCGCGCCCCGCTGGCCCCGGCGGTGCCCGGCGGCAAGGCGCTGGTCGTGCCCGTCACCAACATCGACCAGGTCGTGGCCGGCGCGGCCAAGCCGGTCTTCGGCGAGGCCATCGAGATGGACCTCGGCGGGCTCGCGATCCGCGACATCCGCAAGAACGCCGCGAACCAGTACCTGATCCTGGCCGGCTCCTGGGCGGCGGACGACAACTCCGACCCGTACGCGCTCTACCAGTGGGACGGGATCGCGGGCCACGCCCCGGTCAAGCGGGCCGATCTGCCGACCACCGACCCCGGCGGCTGGGAAGCGGTGGTCTCCGTCCCCGACCTGCGGGTGCCCGGTGCCCCCGTCCAGCTGATCACCGACAGCGGCTCCGCCGACCTGTACGGCGACGGCACCGAGGCCAAGGACCTCGACCACCCGGAGTGGAAGAAGTCCCGGTCCGGATGGTTCATGCTCGGCCCGATTCGTGGAGGTTCCCGATGATGACGCAGAACAAGCACCTCGCAACCGCCGGTGTCGCCGGCATCGCCGCACTCCTCCTCGCCGCCACGGCCATGCCCGCGCAGGCGGTCACGTACGGCACGCCCACCCTCTCGCTGTCCGCCTCCTACCTGTCCGGGGCCGTCGGCGCGACCGGTGACCCGACGGTGAACGTGACCGTGGCGCAGAGCGGTGCGGACGTCTCCGCGCTCACCGTCAGCGCCTCCGCGTCCAGCAAGGCCTCGGTCGCCGGGACCGGCGACGTGAGCGTCACCGGGGCCGGTGCGGTACGGCAGCTGGCCGTGACCGCGCGCGGCCGCGGCTACACCAACCTCACCGTCAAGGTGACCGGGCTGGGCGGCAAGACCGCCACCAAGACGCTGTACTTCGCGGCCTCCGCGGCGGTGCAGAACCCGGCCGAGGCGCGCTACTTCACCGGGGCCTCCGACTCCTCGGCCGCCGTGGACGTGGGCGGCGGCTACACGGTCGTCGCCGACGACGAGAGCAACGTGCTGCGTCTGTACGACCGTGCCAACTCGGCCGCCCCGGTCCGGACCTGGGACTTCAGCTCGCAGCTCGGCGTCACCAAGGAGGTGGACATCGAGGGCGCGACCCTGATCGGCAGCACGATCTACTGGACGGGCTCGCTCGGCAACAACAAGGACGGCGAGTACAAGGCGCCCCGCAACACGGTGTTCACCACCACGCTGAGCGGCTCGGGCTCCACCGCGCAGCTCGCGTACGGGCGTTCGTACAAGAAGCTCCGCGACGACCTGGTGGCCTGGGACAAGGCGAACGGGAACCGCTACGGCTTCGCCGCCGGTACGGCCGACGGCGAGGCGCCGAAGCAGATCGACGGGTTCAACGTGGAGGGCCTGGAGTTCGCCCCGGGCTCCACCACCACCGCCTACCTGGGCTTCCGCGCCCCGCTCGCCCCCGCGGTGAACGGCGGCAAGGCGCTGGTCGTGCCGGTGACCAACTTCGACAAGGTGATCTCCAGCGGGACCAAGGCCACCTTCGGCGCGGGCATCGAGCTCGACCTCGGCGGGCTCGCGATCCGCGACATCCGCAAGAACGCCGCGAACCAGTACCTGATCCTGGCCGGCTCCTGGGCGGCGGACGACAACTCCGACCCGTACGCCCTCTACCAGTGGGACGGGATCGCGGGCCACGCCCCGGTCAAGCGCGCCGACCTGCCGACCACCGACCCGGGCGGCTGGGAAGCAATCGTGGCCGTTCCCGACCTGTCGGTCGCGGGCGCGCGGGTGCAGCTGATCACCGACAGCGGCTCCGCCGACCTGTACGGCGACGGCACCGAGGCCAAGGACCTCACCCACCCGGAGTGGAAGAAGTCCCGCGCGGCCTGGTTCACGCTGAACTGAACTCCCCGGGTTGCGCCTGCCCGGTGAGCTCTGCCGCCAGGTCCTCGCGGCGGATCCGCCGGTCTGTGTAGAGCAGGCCGGCGGTGAGCTGCGGGAAGCAGAGCAGCAGTGTCTGCGCGGCCGTCCCGCCGAGTGCGGTGAGGGCCGCGTGCACGAAGCCGCCGTCCACCGCCGGGATCAGGCTGAGCGCCCCGGCGAAGGCGAAGGGCAGCTGGACGGCGTACGCCGCCGCGAGCGCGATCGTGGCGGCGAGGCCGGTGAGCCCGAGCGTGCGCCACCAGGCCCCGCGCACCAGCCGGGCCGAGCGCCGCAGGGCGCCGATCGGGCCGAGCCCCTCGCAGACGGCGACCGTGGGCCCGAGCGCGAACAGGACCCCGAATCCGACGGCGGCCGGCAGGGTGGCCGCCGCCAGCAACGGGGGCAGCCCGGCGGCCAGGACGGCCGCGCCCGGTCCGGCCACGGCCGCGAGGACCAGGAGCTGGGTGCCGAGGACGGCCGCGAAGCGGGGGCCGGCGGCGCGCAGCAGCGTACGGGCGGTCGCGGGGCGGCCGAGTACCGCCGGGCGGAGCACGGCGCCCGTCAGGGCGGAGGCCAGGGCGCAGGTCAGCAGGGCGGCCACGGCCGCGGCGGGCACCAGGGCGGCGACGGGCCGGGCGTGCAGCGCGAGCGCGGTCAGGGCGGCCGCGGCGACCAGCAGCAGCGCGCCGAGCTGGCCGAGGAGCATGGCGGTGGCGAGGCGGACCCCGTACCGGGCGAGGGCGGCGAAGGCGCCGCCGAGTATCTCGCCGGGACTGAGCGGCCGCAGGGACACCACCCCCGGCCGGGGAGGCCGCGGAGGCAGCCAGCCGCCGCCCCAGGGCGTCCACGGCCGGGTCGCGTGCCGCGTTTCGTCTCGCGTCCCGTCCTGGGCCATGCGGATCTCCCCGTCCCCCGGTGCGCACGGCTCGGCGTCGCCGCGAGCGGACACCGTAGCGGCCGGGGCGGGGGAAGTCCCGGGGGTGCGCAGATGTGTACGACCGTCCATAACGATGGGTACAGTCGTACGCATGCCCTACCTACTGCTCGCCGCCGCCATCGCCGCGGAGGTCGCCGGCACCACCGCCATGAAGTTCAGCGAGGGCTTCACGAAGCTGTGGCCCTCGCTGATCACGCTGGTGGGCTACGTCATCGCCTTCACGCTGCTCGCGCAGACGCTGAAGTCGATGTCGGTGGGGACGGCGTACGCGATCTGGGCGGGCGTCGGCACGGCCGCGATCGCCGCGATCGGCATGGTCTTCATGGGGGAGGCGGCGACGGCCGCGAAGATCGGCGGCATCGCGCTGGTGATCGCCGGCGTCGTGCTGCTGAACCTCGGGGGGACGACGCACTGATGGCCGGCTCCGTGCGCCGCTACGACCCGGACCGGCGGGACCGGATCATCGCCGCGGCCATCCGCGTGGTGGGCGCGCGAGGCATCGCCGGGCTCAGCCACCGCAGCGTGGCCGCGGAGGCCGACGTGCCGCTCGGCTCCACCACGTACCACTTCAAGACCCTGGACGACCTGCTGGTCGCGGCGCTGCGGCAGGCCAACGAGGGCTTCGCCCGGGCGGTGGCCGACTCCGTGGCGCTGGCCGATCCGGGTACGGATCTGGCGGGGACCCTCGCCGTCCTGCTGGGTGAGTTCCTGGGGGCGGACCGGGCGCGGGCGGAGCTGGAGTACGAGCTCTACCTGGCCGCCCTGCGCCGCCCCGCGCTGCGTCCCGTGGCGGCCGAATGGTGCGAGGTCGTCTCCACGGCGCTGTCCGCGCGGACGGACCCGGCCACGGCGCGGGCGCTGGTGGCGGTGCTGGACGGGATCAGCCTGCAGGTGCTGCTGACGGGGGCGGAGTACGACCAGGCGTACGCCCGTGAGGTCCTGCGGCGGGTGCTGCGGGCCTGACGCGGGCCTGAGGCACGGTTGACGGAGGCTCGGCGGCGGCCGGGGTCCGCCGGTCCGGGCGGCGCGCCCGGTCCCGGCTACGCGCCGCGGACCGCGGCCAGGGCGGCGGCCACGCTCGCCTCGATGTCCTGGACCGGGTAGAAGACCTCGCGGACGGTCCGGTCCCGGTCCACGACCAGCGTCAGCCGCTTCAGCCGGCTGATGCCCCCCGCCCGGAACGTCGGCAGCCGCAGCGCCGTCACCAGCGCGAGCTCCGCGTCGGAGAGGAGGGGGAAGCGGAGCCCCTCGGCCTCCGCGAACTCCCGCTGCTCGTCCGGCCGCTGGGTCGACACCCCGTGCACCGTCGCGCCCGCCGCCGTGAACTCCCCGAGCTGGTCCCGGTAGGTGCACGATTCGAGGGTGCACCCCCGCGCCCCGGGAATCCCGGCCCACCCCGGCGGGTAGGACTCGGACCGGGCGAACGCGCCCGGGAAGCAGTACAGGACGGTGAACGGCGTGTCCGCCACCGGGTCGCGGAGCTCGCCGAAACGGTCCGGCAGCAGGAGCTCCGGCAGCCGGGTGCCGCGCAGCGCGTGGACCCGTACCGCCTCGCGCGAGGCCTCGTGGGTGGTCGCCGTCATCTCTCCCTCTCCCAGGATCCACGTGTCCCCCCAGTCCTGGAGAGCGACGAGCACCGGCAGCAGTCCGCGGCCGCGCGGGGTCAGCCGGTACGCGTGGCGCACCGGCCGCTCCTGGTACGGCTCGCGGGTCAGCACGCCCGCCTCGACGAGCAGCTTCAGCCGCTCCGTCAGAACCTTGCGGGACATGCCCAGTTCCCGCTGGAACTCGTCGAACCGGTGCACGCCCCGTGCGGCGTCGCGGACGATCAGCAGCGTCCACCAGTCGCCCACGACGTCGAGGGCCTGGGCGATGGAGCAGTCCGCGTCGTCGAGGTGCGTGCGCTGGGCCATGGGCACTCCTTTGTCCGTTGACCCGAGGTTGCCATGCTGACATAGTTAGTTCCCAAAGGGAACTCACTCGGGGGTCGGCTGGTGCTGCAAGGATTCAAGGACGTGCCCAGAGCGGTGTGGCTGCTCTCGCCGGGTGTTTTCGTCAACGCCGTGTCCAGCTTCACCTTCGTCTTCGTCTTCGTGTACCTGACCGGTCCGCGCGGCCTCTCCGTCACCGAGGCGGGCCTGATCACCGGCATCGGCGGCATCGGCCTGGTCGCGGGCAACTTCACCGGCGGCGGGTTCGGGGACCGCTACGGCCACCGCCGCGTCCTGCTCGTCGCCTCCGCCCTCGCCGGTGGCGCCCTGGTCCTCCTGCCGGCGCTGCCCACCGCCGTGCTCTACGCCGCCCTGCCGCCGGCCCAGTACGCCCTCGGGGCGATCCGCTCGGCCAACGCCGCCCTCGTCGCGGTGATCGTCCCCGAAGGGGCGCGCCGCCAGTCCTTCGCCGTCGTCCGCTGCGTCTCCAACGGCGGCTTCACCCTCGGCGCACCGCTCGGGGCCCTGATCGCGACGGGCCTCTCCTACGACTGGCTCTTCGTCGCCGACGGCGTGGGCATCCTGGCCTTCGCCCTGTGGACCGCACGCGTCGTACCGGCGCGCGGCGCCGCGAACACCCCCGCCGCGGCCCCGGACGGGGGTCTGGGCCGCGGCGTGTGGGGGGAGCTCCGCGCCAGGCCGGCCGTCCTCGCCCTGCTCGTCGCGGTCCTGGTCGTCGACGTGATCTACCGACAGCAGTACACGACCTTTCCCGTGTACCTCGCCGACCACGGGCTCTCCACCGGTGCCTACGGGCTGATCATCGCGCTCAACGGAGCCGTCATCCTCGTCCTGGAACTCCCGGCGGCGGTGGCCCTGCGCGCCCGCCCGCCGCTCCGCGTCATCGGCGTCGGCCTGCTGCTCGTCGGCGCGGGGTACGGGGCGCTGCTGCTCGGGGCCGGGATCGGGACCGCCGTCGCGATGATGCTGCTGCTGAGCCTCGGGGAGATCCTCTACAAGACCACGGCCACGGCCTACGTCGCCGACCAGGCGCCCGCGCACGCCATCGGGCTGTTCCAGAGCCTGTACGCCGGGGTCTCGGCCAGTGGCGTCGTACTGGGCGGGCCGCTCGGCGGGGCCCTGTACTCCGCGGCGCCCGGGCTGCTGTGGCCGCTGTGCGCGGCGCTGGCGGCGGGGGCGGGCGGGGCGGTGCTGTGGATGTCGGTGCGGGTGGCGCGGGAGGTGCGGGAGGCGCGACCTGCGGGGGAGGTGCCCGCGGCGCGCGAGCCCGCGCCGGGGCTCGGTCCGGGGCCCGCGCCGGGGTCCGCGGAGGACCCGGTGCGACACGACCCGCGCCCGGCACATGAGACCGGTTCGCGACCGCGGGCCGTCGCCGGTTAGGTTTCGGGCATGACTGCTACGCGTACCACCGGCGCCGTCGCCGCCGGACTTGCCACCCTCACCGCCGACGGCACCGTCCTCGACACCTGGTTCCCCGCCCCCCAGCTGGTCGCCGAGCCCGGCCCGGCCGGCACCGAGCGCCTCACCGCCGAGCAGGCCGTGGAGCTGCTGGGGGTCACCGCGCCCAAGGCGATCCGCCAGGACGCGGTCCGCGGCGTCGAGGTCGTAGCCGTCCGCACCGTGATCGCCTCCCTGGAGGACAAGCCGCTGGACGCGCACGACGCGTACCTGCGCCTGCACCTGCTCAGCCACCGCCTGGTCAAGCCGCACGGCCAGAACCTGGACGGCGTCTTCGGCCTGCTCGCCAACGTCGCCTGGACCTCGCTGGGCCCGGTCGCGATCGACCAGGTCGAGACGGTCCGCCTGAACGCCCGCGCCGAGGGCCTGCACCTCCAGGTGACCTCGATCGACAAGTTCCCGCGGATGACGGACTACGTCGCCCCCAAGGGCGTGCGCATCGCCGACGCGGACCGGGTCCGCCTGGGCGCGCACCTCGCCGAGGGCACCACCGTGATGCACGAGGGCTTCGTCAACTTCAACGCCGGCACCCTGGGCACCTCCATGGTCGAGGGCCGGATCTCCGCGGGCGTCGTGGTCGGCGACGGCTCCGACATCGGCGGCGGCGCGTCCACGATGGGCACCCTGTCGGGCGGCGGCAAGCAGATCATCTCGATCGGCGAGCGCACCCTGATCGGCGCCGAGGCGGGCATCGGGATCGCCCTGGGCAACGAGTGCGTCGTCGAGGCGGGCCTCTACGTCACCGCCGGCACCCGGGTGACCCTGCCGGACGGCCAGATCGTCAAGGCCCTGGAGCTCTCCGGCGCCGACAACATCCTCTTCCGCCGCAACTCGGTCACCGGCGCCGTCGAGGCCCGCCCGTACAAGGCGGCCTGGGGCGGCCTGAACGAGGTCCTGCACAGCCACAACTGACCGGCCCCGGTCCGGTCACGCGAACGCCCTCCCACCCCGACGGGGGTGGGAGGGCGTTGTGCGTGGTGAGCGCCCTCCCGCCCCGAGCGGGGGAGGGGTATCGCGCACGCGGGGGCCGCGCGGGCCGGGAAACAGGCCGGCGGCGGCGTCAGTGCAGGGGGATGGTGCGGACCAGGCCGGCGAAGGCCTGCTGTTCCGCTTCGGTCAGCTCCACCGACTCCATCGGGTGGACGGAGGTCCCGCGCTGGGCGGGGATGACCGAGAGGCCTTCGAAGGCGCCTGGCTCCGGGTGGTGGAAACGGCTGTCCCACAGCATGTGGCCGAGGCCGATCAGCCAGACGGCGGCGGCCACGAGCAGGACGGCGATGCCGATTTCCTGAGCGAGGGAGATGGAGGGGAACACGCGGTCCTCCAAAGGAGTGCTGGAGTGCGGTACAAGATCGGGCGTGGGGACACTCAACACCAGAACCGCCCGAATGGGTAGGGATGTGCTGAGCGTCACGCCAGGGCCAAAGGTCCCGTCCTCGGCTCCCGACCGTCCGGTCTCCGATCCCGGCAGCCCGTCCCGCCGCCCCGTCGGCTAGGCCAGCGGCAGCTTGAAGCCCTCGTGGCTCCGGGCGTAGCCCAGCCGCTCGTAGAAGCGGTGCGCGGCGGTGCGCCGCTTGTTGCTGGTGAGCTGCATCAGGCCGCAGCCGCGCTCGCGGGCCCGGTCCGCCGCCCGTTCCATCAGGTGCGCCCCGAGTCCCCCGCCCCGCCGGTCCGCGCGGATCCGTACCGCCTCCACGAGGGCCCGCTCCCGCCCGCCCTGGCCGAGACCCGGGACGTACGTCAGCTGCAGGCAGCCCACGAGGTCCCCGTCCACCTCCAGGACCAGCATCTCGTTGCGCGGATCCGCCGTGATCGCGGCGAAGGCCCGCTCGTGGGCCTCGGAGACGGGCTCCGGGGCCGGAATCCAGGTGTCCGCCGCGGCCGGGTCCTCGTCCTGGGCCAGCAGGACGAGTACGGCGGGCAGGTCCTGACGCGTAGCGGTACGGAAGATCATGCCGGGATCATGCCAAAGGGGCCGGGCGGCGGTGCGGCCCGGCCCCCTCGGCACCGCCGCTACGGGCGGAAGCGCACGACCTGCGGGTCGTGGTCGCTGTTCTGGTTGGCGAACTCGGCGTTGATGTGCACGCTGTCGTAGCTGAACTGCTTGATGCCCGGGCTCGTCAGGATCTGGTCGAGGACCTGCGCGTTGCCCTGGAAGACGTACGAGTAGCGCTCCGGCTTCGGCAGCGACTTGATCGCCGCGTACAGCGCCCCGCCGTCCTCCAGCGCCTTCGTCGTGTCCGAGAACTCGAAGTCGTTGATGTCGCCGACCACGAGGACCGCGGCCTTCTTCTCGACCGCCAGGATGTCCTTCACGAAGCCGTTCACGGCCTGCGCCTGCAGCAGCCGCTTGGCCTCGGAGGAGCGCACCGGGGGCTGGTGCGAGGAGGTCAGGCCCTCGTCGCCGCCCTTCGAGCCGAAGTGGTTGGCGATCACGAAGACCGTCTTGCCGCGGAAGACGAACTCGCCGGCCAGCGGCTTGCGGCTGTCCACCCACGCCGGGTTCGCCGGGTCGATCCGGCCGGGGGAGTGGGTCAGGGCGGCCTTGCCGGCCTCCGCCACCACTCCGGTCGCCGTCACGGCGTCGCCCGGGGCGCGCTCCGTGAAGGAGACCCGCGCCGGGTTGAAGAGGAACACCTGGCGGATGTTGCCGCCGGGCTCGCCGCCGTCCTTCTTGTCCTCCGGGTTGACGCTCCGCCACTGGTAGGCGGGCCCGCCCGCGGCCGCGATGGCCGCGGTGAACTTCGTCAGGGTGGCCTCGGCCGACACGGTGCCGTCGTTCTTGGCGCCGTTGTCGTCCTGGATCTCCTCCAGGGCGAGGATGTCGGGGGAGGCGAGGTTCTCTACGACGGCCTTGGCCAGGTTGTCGAACTTCTCCTGCGGGTCGGACGGGTCGAGGTTCTCCACGTTGTACGTGGCCACCGCGAGTTCCTTCTCGGCCTGCGGCTTGGTCTTCTCCGCGGCCAGGGTGCCCGCCTTGACCGTGCCGAGGGTGCGGGCCACCAGGGTGTAGCCGCCGAACTGGTTGAAGTCCAGCGGGCCTTCGGTGCGGCCGGTCAGCTTGTCGCCGACGTTGGCCACCGGGAACGGCTGCTGCGCGAGGGGCGCGAGCTGCTGGATCTGCAGGCGGCCCGTGTTCTGGGAGTCGTACGAACCGTAGAGCGTGCCGCCGCGCTTGGTGTTGTTCTCCCAGCCCTTCACCGTCACCCACAGCTCGGCGTACGGGTCGGTGGCGCCGACCACGCGCGAGTTGCCGATCGCGATGTTCATGCCTTCAAGGGACTCGTAGTAGTCCAGGGCGTAGCGCGAGGGCTCCAGGGCCAGGCCGTTGATGCTGCCGGCGGCGGCCGGGTCGCCGTCCGGGGCGTACGCGCAGGGCACCGAGTACTCGTTGACGGCGGTGGCCGCGGGCACCGCGTTGCCGGAGGAGACCACGGTCACGACGGGCTTGGAGATCTGGGTGACCGACTGGTTGCCCGAGGTGACGCCACCGGGGATGTACTCGCCGACCAGGCCGGAGACGGTGACGGCGTCGCCGACCGCGACGGTCGGCACCGAGCTGGTGAAGACGAACACGCCCTCGCTGGTGGCGTCGTCGTCGTCCGTGTCCGGGTCCTGGATCCAGAAGCCGCGCGAACCGTACGTACGAACGCCCGTGACGATGCCCGCCACGTCGGCGACCTGCTTGCCGACCAGGGGGGATATCCGGGTGGTGCCCTGGATGTCGTGGATGCGTATCGGATCGGCGGACACGGCGCCTTCGGCCGCGTCGGCGGTGCCCGCGAGCAGGCCGGTGGCCAGCGCGGTGGCGACGAGGGCCGCGACGGCGGCGGAACGGGGATGCGAGGAGCGCATGGGCGGGAACTCCGGTGTGTGGAGGAGGAAGCAGATATCTACGCGCGTCAATTTCCTTCGTGGCCGGCAAAGTTGTCAAGCCCTACAGGGGATACGGAGGTTGACTGTGGGATGAACCAAAGGGGAGAGGCCGCCGGGACCGCCCGAAATGCGTCTACTCTGGGGCGCCGTACGACCCGTACCCGAAGCACCCGTACCCGAAGCACCCGTGCCCGCGAGGAGAACCGCCCCATGTCCGCAGACTCGCACCCCACGCTGCCGCCGGTACGGCTGCTCCCCGACGCGGAACTGGCCCGCGACGCCCTGGCCGCCCCGCTGTTCGCCCGCGCCGTGCGCCTCGCCCGCTGGGCCGGACCGGACACCCGCGTGGACACCGGTGGCGAGCTCGTCCCCGGGCAACTGCCCGAGGCGGTGGCCCTGCTGGGCCTCGACCCCGACGACGAGGACTCCGCCGCCCATGCGGGCCAGGCCTGGCGGGTGGCCGTCGACACCGGCCTCGTCGACGTCACCGAACCGGAGGAGGACGGCGCCGGCTCCGTGGAACCGGACGGGGAGGAGCGGGAGTTCGGCACCGCCGAGCCCGGCGAGGACCTGGCCCTGGTGACCGGCGGAACCCCCGGCGACGTGCTCGACCTGTGGCTGGCGGCCCTGGACACCGTCCTCGCGGACGCGGCGGTCCCCGCCCTGGACGACCTCGTCGACGCCCTCGACGCGGGCGGGGAGATCGACTTCGACCAGCTCGACTGGAACCCGCGCCGCGAGGCCGACTTCCTCGACGGGGTCCTCGCCAACCTCTACCTGCTCGCGGTGGCCGAGGGCGGCACGGCCGACGGGCCGGTGCCGCTCCCGGTGCTCGCCGCCTCGATGGTGGTGCCGGACGACATGGGCGATCCCACCGACGCCGTGCTGGAGCAGGTCTCGGACGCGATGATGCGCCTCGACGACCAGTTCCGGCAGCTGGAGCCGATCGGGCTGGTCGAGTTCCGCCCCGTCGACGAGGAGCTGATGGCGGAGGCCGAGGACGAGGACTTCCTCGCGAGCGCCGGCGCGGGCTCCGGATCCGTCCCCGACGAGGAGGACGTCTCCCGGTACGGACTGGTACGCCTGACCCCGCTCGGGCTCTACGGCATCCGGGCGCGCATGCTGGAGGCGGGCGTGGAGGCCCCGGCCGTCGGCGAACTCGCGGGCAAGGGCGCGGACGTCCTGCTCGACGTGGTCTCCCACTACTCCGAGGCGGCCGCCCAGGCCGAGATCGAACAGTGGCTGGCCGGCCGCCCCGTACCCGAAGCCGCCACGGAACTGCTCGCCGCCGCGCGCGGCGCCGACGCGGGCGGACCGCTGCGCCGGCTGCGCTGCCAGCAGGCCCTCGCGCCGGCCGGGGCGGAGGCCGAGCCGGCCGTCCGCGCGGTACTGGACGACGCGGAGCTCGGCGGGCTCGCCCGGGTCTGGCTGGCCGAGCGCGGGGTGGCCGACGTACCGGCGCCGGACGAGGAGATGGTGTTCTGGCTGACCATCGATACGATCGCGGCGCAGCTCGCGACGGGCGGTGCCGACGGCGGTGGGGCCGGGGCCGGGGAGGACGCCGAGGCGGAGCTGCCGCTCCTGATCCAGTCGCTGACCGCCCATCACGCCGGGTTCTTCGAGCAGGCCTGGCGGGTGGAGCACCCGGCGACGGCCCACGTGCTGGAGGCGATGGGGCGGCTGCACCCCGACAAGAAGGCGGCCAAAGAGGCCCGGAAGGCCGCGTTCAAGGCGCGTTCCCGGGGCGTCTGAGGGGTGTTCGGGGGCGCCTGAGGGACGCCCTAGGGGCGTTTGGGGCGCTGGTAACCAGCCGTTCCCGAAAGGGAGTCGGCCAAGGTGACACGGGTCAAGGGGTCGATTCGTTTTCGCGGGTAGTTCAGTCGGCGTTCACGTGCGGGCGGGAGCGTGTGCGCCGACGACCGCACGACAGGCGCAGCACCTCCCCACCCCTGGAGACCCGATGCCGCTCAGCCGCAGAGATTTCACCACCCGCACCGCACTCGCGGGTGCCGGAGTCGCGCTCACCGGAACGGTCGGCGCACTCGCCACCGCCCCCGGGGCCCTCGCCGCGGACGAAGGCGCGCGCCACGACGCCGACCTGGAGCAGGGCCACGGTCACGGGCACGGCCACGGTCCCGGCTACGGCCCGCTCGTCGCCGACCCGGCCGGCATCCTGGCCCTCCCGGCCGGATTCACGTACCGCGTGATCACGCACAGCGGTGTCACCGCGCTGGAGTCGGGCGAGAGCACCCCCTCGAACCACGACGGCACGGCCGCCTTCGAGGGCCACCGGGGCGTCACCCTCCTCGTCAACAACCACGAGCTGAAGGGCCCCCGCTCGAGCTGGACGCACCCCGTCCCGCTGACCGCGGGTCTCGTCTACGACCCGGGCGCGGCCGGCGGCTGCACGGTCGTCGAGGTCCGGCGCGGCGGCGAGGTCGCCGAGTGGGTCGGCATCGCCGGTACGTCGACCAACTGCGCGGGCGGCTCCACCCCGTGGGACACCTGGCTGACCTGCGAGGAGAACGAGGACCTCGCCGGCAAGAACGGGATGACCAAGGACCACGGCTACGTCTTCGAGGTGGACCCGCACGACCGCCGGGCCAACCTCGACCCGAAGCCGATCAAGGCCTTCGGCCGGTACGCCCACGAGGCCGTCGTCATCGACCCGCGCCAGGGCCACGCCTACCTCACCGAGGACGCCTCCGGCCCCAACGGGCTGCTCTACCGCTGGACCCCGCCGAGCGGCTTCCGCCACGGGCGCGGCAAGCTCCGCCACCTCGCCGACGATGCCGGCGTGCTGGCGGCCGCCAAGTGCTTCGACAGCACGGGCCTGTTCGTCGACGACCTCTCGCGCGCGACGAAGATCGGTACCACCTACGGGGTGGACTGGGTGCCGGTCCCGGACGGCGACGCGCGCACCGTGGCGGTGCGCAAGCAGTTCGGCGAGTCGGCCGTGACCCGCGCGCGCAAGCTGGAGGGCATGTGGTGGGCCGACGGCGGGGCGTACTTCGTCTCCTCCTACGCCCGTGAGGAGAGCCCGGGCGCGGCCCACGACGGCCAGGTGTGGTTCTACGACCCCAAGCGGCGCACGGTGCGGCTGCAGGTCCTGATCGGGGTGAACGCCGACCCGTCGGTCGAGGGCGGGTACGACGGCCCGGACAACATCACGGTCTCCCCGTACGGCGGTCTGATCATCGCCGAGGACGGCTCGGGGCTGCAGCACCTCTTCGGGGCGACCGAGTCGGGGCGCACGTACCCGCTGGCCCGCAACGAGATGAACATGGGGACGGCCGAGGAGCCGGAGTACTCGGAGTTCACGGGTGTCTGCTTCTCCCCGGACGGGCGGACGCTGTTCGTCAACATCCAGGACCCGGGCATCATGCTGGCCGTCACGGGACCGTGGCGGCGCGGGCGCTAGCCCGGGAGCGGTGACATGAGAAGAGCCGCCGGGCCCTCGGGGCCGGCGGCTCTTCTCGTCGTTCTTCGTTCTTCGTGGTTCTGCGTCTGTTTCGTCTACTGAGCTTCGGCGCGGCTGGCCGCGGCCCACTCTTCGAGGAGGAATTCGTACGCCTCGGAGGGCCACTCGCCGTCCACCCGGCTCTCGACGAGCTGCCGGATCGCCTCGTTCGCCTCGGCGGCGGACGGGCGCGCGGGGCCCGCGGGCTGGAGTGTCTGGTGCATGGTTCCAAGGCTACGGGCGGCCACTGACAGCCACCTCCGTATTAAGGGTGGAACAGGTCACCCGGGAAGGGCGTCCGTCGCTCCATGTGCCCGCCCACCTGCTCAGAGTGCCTGCGCGGCCGGTTTGACCATGCCCCGCACTGTGCGCGACTTCACAAACTCGCCCATGGCCGTCATCTCCCATTCGCCCGAGAACTGCTTGATCAGCTTGGCCATCATCACGCCGGTCTGCGGCTCGGCACTGGTGAGGTCGAAGCGGACCAGCTCCTCGTTGGTCGCGGCGTCGATGAGGCGGCAGTAGGCCTTCGCCACCTCGGTGAACTTCTGGCCGGAGAAGGAGTTGACCGTGAAGACGAGGCCGGTCGCGTCCGCCGGCAGCCGGCCGAGGTCCACGACGATCACCTCGTCGTCGCCCGCGCCCTCTCCGGTCAGGTTGTCGCCGGAGTGCTTGACGGAGCCGCCCAGGATGGAGAGCTTGCCGAAGTAGCAGCTGTCGATGTGGTTGCGCTGCGGGCCGTAGGCGATGACCGAGGCGTCCAGGTCGATGTCCCGGCCGCGGAACGCGGGCTCCCAGCCGAGGCCCATCTTGACCTGGGAGAGCAGCGGGCGGCCGCCCTTGACCAGGGAGACGGTCTGGTTCTTCTGGAGGCTGACCCGGCCCTTGTCGAGGTTGATCTTCCCGGCGCCGGGGGCGGCAGCGGCGGTGGGGGCAGCGACCGGTGCGGGGGCGACAGGTGCGGGCGCCGGGGTCGCCCCGGGTGCGCCGCTGGTGAGCCAGGGGGAGGCCGCGTAGGTGGGCGGCGCCGCCGGGGGAGCCGGGGGCACGGGCGGGGCGGGCGGTGCGACGGGGGCCGGGGCCGCGGCCGCCGGAGCCGGCTCCTCGTCCACCGAGACCCCGAAGTCGGTCGCGATGCCGGCGAGGCCGTTCGCGTACCCCTGGCCGACCGCGCGCACCTTCCACACGCCGCCGCGCTGGTAGACCTCGACGACCACCAGGGCGGTCTCCGTGCCGAGCCGCGGCGGGGTGAAGGAGGAGATCACCGCTCCGCTGCCGGCGTCCCGCACGGTGGCGGTGGGCTCGATGCCCTGGAAGGACTGGCCCGCGGCGTCCGGGCTGGCGGTGATGACGATCCGCTCGATGCCGGGCGGTACCGAACCGGTGTCCACGGTGATCGAGTCCGGTGCCGTGCCTCCGCCCGAGCGGTAGGTGACGCCGGGGCCGGACGGCTGGTTGAAGAAGATGAAATCGGCGTCGGAACGCACCTTGCCGTCGGCGGCGAGGAGCAGCGCGGACACGTCGAGCCGCACCGGGGCAGCCACGTCGACCGTCACGCGGACGGCATTGAGCGGCAGGTTGGAACCAGGGGTCATAGCGGTCATGCCGGGAGAACGACCGAGGTGGCTTTGCCGTTCCCTTACTTTCACCCCGTTTCCCGCTTCTTCACTCCCGCCTCAGGCGCGGCCCTGGTTGCGGGGGTGGTTCCTGGCCGTCCGCTCGTTGCCGAACTTGTAGGAGCCGGTCCAGCGCGCCATCACGAGCTGGGCGTCACCGGTCTCGACCTCGGCCAGGAACGCGGCGGCCCGCCCGCCGCGCAGGGTGGCCGCGGACCGGCCCTGGTGGGTGATGACGACGCTCTGGTCGCCCCGCTGTTCGTACGAGAATCCGTGAGGTCTGGGCATGGGGCCGAGGGTGCCGTCCGCCGCCGCCGGGCCGCAACGGAATTTGGTCCGGGCGGGCATTGCTCCGGCCCCGGGCCGCCTCGCGATGTGGTGTCGGCCCCGCCGAGAGCGGAGTGGTGCGCATCCTCGACCTCACGTTCGTCCACAAGGAGCGGGACGGCGCGGTGTCCGTGGTGGAGCTCGCCGACTCCGAGGTGGACTCAGTTCGAGCGGGTCCTCGGCGAGGAGTTCGACCTGCTGAGCGACGAGGACCTGGAGACCGTGGCCCAGGGCCTCGCCCCGGAGTCCTCGGCGCTCGTGGTGGTCTGGGAGAACGCCTGGGCCACGCGGCTGGCTTCGGCGCTGCGGGGGTCCGGGGGAGAGGTGCTCTTCATGGAGCGCATTCCACGGGACAGCGTGGAACGCGCCGTCGCCGCACTGGACGAGAACTAGAGAACTAGGGGAGGACGGTCATGCCTCGACGTTTCGGGCGCCCGGGTCTGCTGGGCGCGATGGCACGCACCGCGGTCGTGGCGGGTACGGCCACCGCGGTCTCCGGCCGGGTGCAGCGCAGTCAGGCCGAGCGCGCCGCGCAGCAGCAGGCCTCGGCGGACGCCGAGCGGCAGGCCCTGGTCGACCAGGCGGCGGCTCGGGCGGCCGCGCAGCAGCAGGCCTGGCAGCAGTCGCAGCCGGCCCAGCAGCCCGCCGCCGCACCGGTCGACAGGGTCGGGCAGCTCACCGCCCTGGCCGAGCTCAAGGCCCAGGGCCTGCTCACCGACGAGGAGTTCGCGGCGGAGAAGGCCCGGGTCCTGAGGGGCTGAGGGTGTGAGTGGCTGAGAGCCTGGGGGTCTGAGGGCCTAGCCTCCCGTGACCCGTCGCGGGAGGCCCAGGGGGTTGGCCTCGCGCAGCTCCGCCGGGAGCAGGGCGTCCGGCACCGACTGGTAGGCCACCGGGCGCAGCCAGCGCTCGATCGCCGTGCCGCCGACCGAGGTGGAGTGGGAGGTCGCCGCCGGGTAGGGGCCCCCGTGGTGCTGGGCCGGGGCCACCGCGACACCGGTCGGCCAGCCGTTGACCACGACCCGGCCGGCCAGGTTCGTGACCTGGGAGATCAGCTCCGCCGCCGGACCCGGGCCGCCGTCCGCCTCGGCGGCCGACAGCTGGAGGGTCGCGGTGAGGTTCCCGGGGAGCCGCCCGAGCAGGGCGGCGGCCTCCTCCTGGCCGGCGTACCGCGCCAGCACGGTGACCGGGCCGAAGCACTCCTCCAGCAGCACCTCGTAGGGCCCGCCCTCCAGGAGGGTCCGCGCCGCCACGCTCAGGTAGCCCGCGCCGACGGTGTGCTCGCCGCCCGAGCCGGGGGTGACCGGTGCGTCGACCCCGGGCAGGGCGGCGCGTTCGCGGACTCCGGCGACGAAGTTCTCCCGCATCCGGTGGTCGAGGAGCACCCCGGGCTCGGTCTCGCCGAGCGCCTTGGTCAGCGCACCCGCGAGCCGGTCCCCGTCCGCACCCTCGGGTACGAGGACCAGGCCCGGCTTGACGCAGAACTGGCCGACGCCGAGCGTGACCGAGCCGGCCAGTCCGCCGCCGATCTCCTCGGCGCGCTCGGCGGCCGCCGCCGGGGTGACCACGACCGGGTTCAGGGAGCCCAGTTCGCCGTGGAAGGGGATCGGTACGGGCCGCGCGGAGGCGGCGTCGAACAGGGCCCGCCCGCCGCGGATGGAGCCGGTGAAGCCGGCGGCGCCGACCAGCGGGTGCCGGATCAGCTCCAGGCCCGCGTCGAAGCCGTGGACCACGGCGACGACCCCGGCCGGCAGCCCGGAGGCGACGGTGGCGCGGCGCAGCAGCGAGGCGCACAGCTCGGAGGTGGCCGGGTGGTCGGGGTGCGCCTTGACCACCACGGGGCAGCCCGCGGCCAGGGCGCTGGCGGTGTCGCCG
The DNA here is from genome assembly GCF_026340675.1 of Streptomyces sp. NBC_01264. Taxonomy (NCBI): domain Bacteria; kingdom Bacillati; phylum Actinomycetota; class Actinomycetes; order Kitasatosporales; family Streptomycetaceae; genus Streptomyces; species Streptomyces sp. NBC_01264. The sequence continues at coordinate 2,703,270 of NZ_JAPEOX010000001.1, read as the reverse complement.
CCGGGCACGGAGAAGGCGAGGGGGAAGTTGGAGGCGGCGTAGACCGCGACCACGCCCAGCGGCACCTTGTAACGGCGCAGTTCCGGGCGGGGCGGAGTGGCGGCGGGATCGGCGTGGTCGATGCGGATGTCGAGGTAGGAGCCCTCGTCCACGGCGTCGGCGAAGGCACGGAACTGGCCCGTGGTGCGGGCGAGCTCGCCGGTGAGCCGGCCGGGCCCGAGCGCCGTCTCGGCGTCGGCGGCCTCGATGACGTGGGCGGCGGCCTCGTCGAGCAGATCGGCGGCGGCGCGCAGGAAGGCGGCGCGCCTCCCGGCGTCGGCCAGCGAGCCGCGGGCGGCATGGGCCGCGCGCACGGCCTCGTCCACCTCCCGGGGTGTGGCCTCCACCGCAACCTGCTCGCGGTGCTTCCCGGTGCGGGGGTCCACACTCCAGACTGGTGTTGCTGCCATGGCGAACTGCCTCCTGGATCTACGCTGACCCGCGCGCATGCGTTCAGTATTGTGAACGCTGTTCCGTTGGATGAATGATCACATCCACCGTGGACTCTATTTCCGTGTCTTCCGGGTTGACAAGAGACAGCAAGAGACAGAGGGGCGCGAAGGCGGATGACCACCACAGCTGAGTCGGGGGGCTCGGGCGCACCGGCGGCCGTCAAGTCGGCGGTACGCACGGTCCAGTTGCTGGAACACTTCGCTTCCCGGCCGGGGCTGCACAGCCTGGCCGACATCCAGAACGACCTCTCCCTGCCCAAATCCAGCCTCTACATGCTGCTGCGCACCCTGGTGAACCTGGGCTGGGTGGAGACGGACGCGGCGGGCACGCGGTACGGCATCGGCGTACGGGCCCTGCTCGTCGGCAGCTCCTACATCGACGGGGACGAGGTGGTGGCGGCGGCCCGGCCCACGCTGGACCGGCTCTCCGACGACACGACGGAGACGATCCACCTGGCCCGCATGGACGGGACGAGCGTGGTCTACCTGGCGACCCGGCAGTCCCAGCACTACCTGCGCCCCTTCACCCGCGTCGGGCGGCGGCTGCCGGTCCACTCGACGGCGCTCGGCAAGGCGCTGCTGGCCACGCACACGGACGAGGAGGTGCGCGCCCTGCTGCCGCGGCGGCTCGAAGCCGTCACCGAGCACACCATCACCGACCGGGAACGGCTCATCGAGGACCTGGCACTGGTACGGGAGCAGGGGTACGCGGTGGACCGGGAGGAGAACACCCTCGGACTGCGCTGCTTCGGGGTGGCGGTGCCGTACCGGACGCCGGCCCGGGACGCGGTGAGCTGCTCGGTACCGGTGGCGCGGCTGACGCCGGGGCACGAACGGGGCATCAAGGCGGCGCTGTTCGCGGCGCGCGACCGGCTGTCGGTGGTGACGCGGCGGATGTAACGGCGGATGCGGGGTCGCCGCGGGGCGGAGGGCCCGGTTCCTCCCCCGGGCGGGGGAGGCGGTTCCCCTTCAAGGGGGAGGTGGCGGGGCAACGGACGCGGGACCGTTGGGTCATGACCACACGAGCCGTGCACCTGCCGAAGCCACCACGACCGGCCGACGACGCAGCGCAGCCCTCCGCCTCCGGGCCGGGGGCCGGGCGCGGGGTCCTGGCCGCGGTGGCCGTCGCCGCCACCGTCCCGTACCTCACCCTGAAGACCGCCTGGCTGGCCGGGAGCCACCTGGGGATACCGGCGGGCAGCGTGCTGCTGGAGCCCCGGCTGCTCCTCACCGTGGCGAACGCCGTCACCGTGCTCATGGACGCGGCCGTGATCCTGCTGGTGCTGGTGCTCATCAGGCCCTGGGGCAAGCGGATTCCGTCCTGGCTGCTGGTGATCCCGGGCTTCGTCGCCACCGGCCTGCTCACGCCCATCGTGCTCGGGTTCCCCGGCCAGCTCCTCCTGAGGGGCATGGGTCTGGGTCCGGACGCCGCCGCGCCGACGGCGGCGAAGCCCTTCCTCGACGACTGGGTCTTCCACGTCGTCTACACGGGCTTCATCGTCCAGGCGATAGCCCTGGCAGGCCTGTTCGTGCCCTATGCGCGAGAGCGCTGGGGCTGGCGCTGGCAGGGTCCCCTCGGTCCGGGGGTCCCCCCGGACGGAGTCTGGGGGAGGCTCCCGTCACCCACGGGGGTGGTGGCGGGAGCCGCGGCGGCACTGGCCGCGGCGGTCGCGGCGACGCACTTCTACTGGGCACTGGGCGGCACGGCCGGGCGCAACGCGTCGCAGATCGCGGAGTACTCCTCGGACACCGCCGTGGGCTCCGCGGTCCACGGGATATGCGTGCTGACCGCGGCGGCCGGGGCGCTCCTGCTGGCCAGGGGCGGGACCCGGCGGGCGGGATGGCCACTGGCCGTGGCGTGGACCGGGTCGGCGGCGACCCTGTGCTGGGGGATGTGGATGCTGGCGGCCTTCACGAGCGGAGATCCCGGTCCCGGCGAACGGACCACCACCGCGAGCTACTTGATCTACGGTGGTCAGATGATCACAGCTCTCCTCGCGACCGCGGTCATGGGGCGGTTCCTCGCCGGCCGCCGCGCGGACTGAGGGAGGGGCGGGAGTGGAGCGGCTGCCGAGGTTCAGGCCCCTGCGCTGGCTCCATCTGATCCTCGGTGGCGCCCTGCTGATGCCGTACTTCCTCCTCACGGAGGTGGTGGTCGGTGTCCTCGCGGGCGGGGCGAACGCGGGCGCGTCCCTGCCGCTCAGCCTCGCCGCCTACGCCGCCGCCCTGCCGCTCGTCGCCGCGACCGGCTTGTCCGGACTGGTCCGGCCGATGTCCGTGGCCGCCGCGCGCGCCCTGTGCGGGGTCCCGGGGGAGCGGTTCGCCGAGGGGCGGGCCCGGAGCTGGGCGGCCCGGGCGCGGGCCTCGGCCTGGTGGACCCTGCACCTGGGCATCGGAGCCCTGGTCAGCGGGATCAGCCTGGCGGTACCGCCCATGGCAGTGGTGCTGCTCGCCCTGCCGTTCGTGAGCGCGCTGCGGGACTTCCCGGTCCGGCTCGGCCCGTTCGACGCACAGGCCCAGCCGTACGTGGCCCCCCTGTTCGGGGCGGGGCTGCTGGCCGGGCTGGTCCTGTGCGCCGTCGGGGCGGGGGCGCTGCTGGCCCGGCTGGCGCCCGTACTGCTCGGGCCGACGGCGGCGGACCGGCTGGCGGCGGCCGAGGAGCGCGCCGCGGACCTGGCGGTCCGTAACCGGCTGGCCCGGGAGCTGCACGACGCCGTCGGGCACGCCCTGAGCGCGGTCACCCTCCAGGCGAGCGCCGCCCGGCGGGTGCTCGACAGCGACCCCGGCTTCGTCCGGGAGGCGCTGGCCGCGATCGAGGAGACCACCCGGCGCACGGTGGGGGAGCTGGACGCCGTCCTCGGCCTGCTGCGCGAGGGCGACGGAGCGGGCACCGGGGGCGGCGCACTGCCCGCCGCCCCCACGCTCGCGGCCGACCTCGACGGGCTGCTGGCCCGCAGCCGGGCCTTCGGGACCCCGATCACCGCCCACCAGGATCCGGGACCCGCCGGGGACTGGCGGTGGCTTCCGGCGATCGCCTCCCGTGAGGCGCACCGGATCGTGCAGGAGGGGCTGAGCAACGCGCTGCGGCACGGGACGGGCCCCGTCGACCTGCGGATCCTCGTACGGGTCCGGGGGGAACGGGACGGACCGGGTGGATACGAGGAACTGGAGATCACCATGACGAACGATCCGGCCGTGGCGGCCGAGGCCGCTCCGCGGGCCCGCACCACCGGGGGCCGGGGGCTGCACGGCGCCGCCGAGCGGGCCTCGCTGCTCGGCGGGCGGGTCGAGGCCGGTCCGCACGAGGGCCGGTGGCGGCTGCGGGCCGTCCTCCCCCTCGGCGAGGGCGCCCGATGACGCCCGGGACCCGGCCGCCGTTGCGGGTGGTGGTGGCCGACGACGAGCGGATGGTCCGTACCGCCCTGCGGGTCATCCTCGACGCCGAGCCCGATCTGGAGGTCGTCGGAGAGGCGGCCACCGGGGCCGAGGCCGTGTCCGTGGTCCGGGCGCTCGCCCCGGACGTGGTGCTGATGGACGTGCGGATGCCGGAGATCGACGGCATCCGGGCCACCGAGCGGATCCTCGCCACCATGGCCGAGCCGCCCCGGATCGTGGTGGTCACCACCTTCGAGAACGACGCCTACGTGTACGACGCGCTGCGCGCGGGAGCCTGCGGGTTCCTCCTCAAGCGGGCCGACCCCGACGAGCTGACCGCCGCGGTCCGGCTCGTGGCGCGCGGGGACTCGCTGCTCTTCCCGGCGGCCGTCCGCTCCCTGGCCACCGCCCACACCCCGCCGGGGGCCGGCCCGGCCGCCGCGCCCTGGGTCGCCCGGCTCACGGACCGGGAGGCGGACGTACTGCGCCTGATGGCCGCCGGGCTCTCCAACCACGAGGTGAGCGAGCGGCTCGGAGTCGGCCCGCAGACGGTCAAGACGCACGTGGCCGCGGTGCTCGCCAAGACCGGTTCCCGGGACCGGACCCAGGCGGTCATCGCGGCGTACGAGGGAGGCTTCCTCATGAGGAAAGGCTGAGAACTCCGCCACAATCGGGGCAGAGCGGAACGGCTGGGACGGCTGGGACGTCCTTCTGGGGGATGAACAAGACGATCAGGCGTGCGTCGGTCTTCTGTCTGCTTCTGGTGCTGGCCCTTTTGGTGCGGGTCACCTGGGTGCAGGCATACCAAGGCCAGGCCCTCGCAGACGACAAGAACAACCGGCGCAACCTCATCGGGAAGTACGAGAACCCGTTGGGGAACATCATCGTGGGCGGGGAGGCCATCACCGGCTCCAAGGACACGGGCGGCAAGGACTTCCGGTACAAGCGGACCTACACCGACGGGCCGCTGTACGCGCCGATCACCGGCTACAGCTCCCAGGCCTTCGGGTGGAGCATGCTCGAGGGCGTCTACAAGGACGTCCTCAACGGCACCGACAACCGGCTCAAGACGATCATGGACACGCTCACCGACAAGCGGGCCGCCCCCGGCAACGTCATCACCACGATCGACAAGGACGTCCAGAAGGCGGGCTGGGACGCGCTCCAGGGCAAGCAGGGCTCGGCCGTGGCGCTCGACCCGGCGACGGGCGAGATCCTGGCCGTCGTGAACAACCCGTCCTACGACCCCGGCACCATCGCGGGCGCGGGCGCAGCGGACCAGAAGGCGTGGAACGCGCTCAACGCCGACAACGGCAAGGCCATGGAGAACACGGCGCTGCGTAAGCCGCAGGCGCCCGGCTCCACCTTCAAGCTGGTCACCCTGGCGGCAGCCATCGAGAACGGCCTGGTCACGAACGTGGACACGCCGACCTCCGTCCCCGGCGATTACACGATCCCCGGGACGCGGATGAAGCTGCGCAGCGAGGTTCCCGATGCCATGTGCAACAACGTGTCCCCCCGGACCGCGCTGAAGCTGTCCTGCAACAACGTCTTCGCCGACCTCGCTCACCAGCTGGGCCAGGACAAGATGCGGGCGATGGCCGAGAAGCTGGGCTTCAACGTGGTGCAGAAGCTCCCCGTCTGGACCGACCCCGCGAGCAAGTACCCGACGAAGAAGATGTCCGTCGACCAGGTCGCGCAGACGGGTATCGGCCAGTTCGACGTCCAGGCCACCCCGCTCCAGATGGCGATGGTGAGCGCCGCGATCGAGAACGGCGGCAAGCTCGTCGCCCCGCACGAGGTCTCCGAGGTCACCGACTCCAACGGCAACGTGCTGGAGAACTTCAAGGACCCGAAGTCCACGCAGGTGATGAGCGGGAAGACCGCATCGATGCTCCAGGACGCCATGAGGACGGTCGCCACCGAGGGCGGCGGCAAGAACGTCCAGATCCCGGGTGTCGAGTCGGGTGCCAAGACCGGTACCGCCCAGCGCGGCGTGGACAACAGCCTGCCGCCGCTCGCCTGGTACACCACGTACGGCAAGGCCGGCGGCAAGCAGATCGCCGTCGCCGTGGTGATCGTCGGGTCGGACACGGACCGCTCCGAGATCGCCGGCGGCAAGCTGGCCGCCCCGGTGGCGCAGAAGATGATGAAGGCCTGGCTGAAGAAGTAGCCCGTGGAGCGCGCCGGGAACCGGCGGGATTCCCGGCGCGTTCTCCTTCCCATGATCCGGACCGCGCAGCCCGAAGACCTCGACGCCATCGCCGCCCTCCACACCCGGGCCCGCGCCACCTACTACCGGGGCCGGATACCCGTGGAGGCCTACGGCGGCGCCGCCGAGCTGGCGCGCACCCGGGAGGGCTGGTCCCGGGCGGTGGCCCGTACCGCGGCCGACGGCGGGGTGCTCTGCGCGGAGAGCGCCGGCGAGCTCACCGGGGTGGCGGCCTTCCGCACCGCCGACGGCGAGACCACCCTCACGCAGCTCCACGTGGACCCCGTCCACTGGCGCCGCGGCACCGGGGCGGCCCTGCACGCCGCCTGCCTCGACACCTGGCGCCGGGCGGGCGTCCGCAGGGTCCGCCTGGAGGTCTACGAGCACAACCTCCGCGCCCAGGCCTTCTACGCCGCCCACGGCTGGCTCCCGGATCCCGCCGGGGCCCGCGCCGCGGGTTCCCACCGCATCCTCTGGCTCACGGTGGGGGACCTGCCCGGGGAATGAGACGCAGCGGCAGATGGTTGAACACGGAACAGTTGATTCCGTGGAGGGAAGAAGGAACATGCGCGTCGAGATCTGGAGCGACATCGCCTGCCCGTGGTGCTACATCGGCAAGGCCCGGTTCGCCAAGGGGCTGGCCGGCTTCGCACACCGCGAGGAGGTCGAGGTGGTCTACCGCTCCTTCGAGCTCGACCCGAACGGCCCCAAGGGCCAGGTGGCTCCCGTCGTGGAGATGCTGGCCAAGAAGTACGGCCGCACCCTGGAGGAGGCCCGCGGCATGGAGGAGCACGTCGCCGCGAGCGCCCGCGCCGAGGGGCTGACGTACCGCACCGAGGGCCGCGACCACGGCAACACCTTCGACATCCACCGCCTGCTGCACCTGGCCGCCGACCGCGGCCGCCAGGAGGAGCTGCTCGACTTGGCCTACCGGGCCAACTTCGGCGAGGAGCGCTCCGTCTTCGACGCCGAGGTCCTCGTCGCGCTGGCGGTCGAGGCCGGACTGGACGAGGGGGAGGCCCGGGCGGTGCTGGGCGACGAGTCCGCGTACGCCGCCGAGGTGCGGGCCGACGAGCGGGAAGCGGCCGAGCTGGGCGCGAACGCCGTACCGTTCTTCGTGCTCGACCGACGCCTCGGGATCTCCGGGGGTCAGCCCTCCGAGGTGTTCACGCAGGCGCTGGAGCAGGCCTGGGCCGGCCGTGAGGTCCTCGTGCCCGCCGCCCCCGAGGGTGAGGCGTGCGAGCCCGACGGTGCCTGCGCGGTACCGCGCCCGTAAGGCCCTGCCATAAGTAATCCTTTGGCGTGGTGCGGGAAACCCGGTCATGGACTTTGGGTTGGTCCTGGCGCAGAGTGAAGGTCATGGACCTCTTTGCGCCCGAGACCGTCCGCGACGAGTTCGCGCTCTCCCTCACCTATCTCAACACCGCCAACTACGGGCCCCTCCCGCGGGCCGCCGTCGCCGAGGTGCGGCGGCTCGCGGAGGCGGCGGGGGCCGGGCTCCCGCAAGGCTTCGGGGACTTCGGCCGCGTCGAACGGGTCCGGGAGTCGTTCGCCCGCCTCGTCGGGGTCCCCGCGGACCGCGTGGCCGTCGGCGCGGCCGTCTCCACCCACGTCGGCCTGGTCTCCGCCTCTCTCCCGTCCGGATCCGAAGTCCTTTGCCCAGAGGGAGAGTTCGCCTCCGACATCAACCCCTTCGTGGTGCGCGACGATCTCAAGGTCCGCTTCGCCCCGCTGGAGTCCCTCGCCGAAGCCGTCGGCCCGGACACCGCACTGGTCGCGCTGAGCGCCGTACAGTCCGCCGACGGGCGCACGGCGGACCTCGCGGCCGTCCGCGCCGCGACCACCGCGTACGGGGCGCGGATGCTGGTCGACGCCTCGCAGGCGGCGGGCTGGCTGCCCTTCGACGCGAGCCCCTACGACTACACGGTCACCGCCGGGTACAAGTGGCTGCTCGCCTCGCGCGGGGTCTCCTACCTCACGGTCTCGGAGGAGGCCCAGGACGCCCTGACCCCGCTGCACGCCGGCTGGGTGGCGCTGGCCGACATGTGGGACGCCATCTACGGCCCCCTGCGGGAACTGGCCGACGGAGCACGGCGCTTCGACGAGTCCCCGGCCTTCCTGGCCTACCACGCCGCCGAGCCCTCGCTGGCCCTGCTGGAGCGGATCGGGATCGAGTCCGTCCACGCCCACGACACCGCCCTGGCCGCCCGCTACCGCGCCGGCCTCGCCCGCCTGGGCCACGAGCCCGTCCCGGGCCGGTCCCCGATCGTCTCGGTGCCGGGGCTGGCCCACCGTCAGAGCGCCCTGCTGGCCGCGGGCATCTCCACCTCCGCCCGCGCGGGGAGCCTGCGGGCCTCCTTCCACCTCTACAACACCGAGGCGGACGTGGACCGGCTGCTGAACTTCCTGGAGGGCTGAGCCCGCAGGGCCCGCCCGGTCAGGCGGAGGGCAGGGCCGCCGACCAGGCCGAGCCCGCCGCCGCGAGGGCCCCGGCCGGGTCCACCGACAGGGCCCCGGCCAGTGCCGTCAGGCTGGAGGCGACGGTGGCCGGGGAGGCCGCCGTGCCGTAGTGGTTGACCCGGACCATCTCCCGGGCCAGCGCGCCGCCGCCCGCCGCGAGGGGGGCCGCCGGATCCACCGCGAGGGCCTTGGCCACCACCAGCGAGGCCTCCGGGACCCGCAGGGTGGTGGCCACCGGGGCCGCCGCCTCGTCCCGGCCGACGTACGGGGCGATGCCCAGCGCCACCGCGCCCGCGCGGGTCGCCGCCGCCGCGGCCGCGTGGCGGACCGTCACCGACTCCAGGCCCTCGGCCGCGATCCGGTCGAGGCAGGCCTCCAGCGCCAGCATCTCCAGCTGCGCCGGCGCGTGCGGCAGCGCCGTGCGCCCGGCGTCGATCCAGCGCTCCTTCCAGTCCAGCAGGGAGAGGTACGAGCGGCGCGGCGCCGAGGCGTTCTCCGCGAAGCGGGCCCACGCGCGCTCGGAGACCGACACCGCCGAGACGCCGGCCGGTCCGCCCATCGCCTTCTGCGCGCCGATCACGCACAGGTCCACGCCCCAGGCGTCCGGTAGCAGCGGCTCCGCGCCCACCGAGGCCACCGCGTCCAGCATGAACAGCGCCCCGTGGGCCCGTACGGCCTCGCCGATCTCCGCCACCGGGTTGGTGTTGCCGGTCGCCGCCTCCGCGTGGACCAGGGAGACGAAGTCGATCTCCGGGTGTTCCGACAGGGCCCGGTCCACCTGGGCGGCGGACACGGCGGTGTCGAAGGGGACCTCCAGGTCCACGACGTGCGCCCCGCAGTCGCGCAGCCAGTTGCCGAAGGTGGTCCCGTAGGGGCCGGTCACCACGTTCAGCGCGGTCGAGCCGGGCCGCGCGCCCGCCCGGATGCAGCCCTCCAGCGGGAGCAGTGCCTCGCCCTGGGTGATCACCACGTCGGCCCGGGTCCCGAGCAGCTCCGCTACCCCCCGCTCGATCGACGCGAAGCGCGCGGCGGTCAGGGGCGGAAGGTCCAGGAGGGGGTGGTTCACGGCGCCGCTCTCTTCGTTCTCACGGGTGGGGGTCGTTCATCCGGACAAGTCCGGACCGGTCCGGCCGGTCTGGAGAGCCTACCGAGCCCGCACATAGAGTGCCGCCATGAGCGACGAGGTCAACGGAGACAGCGCCAAGCAGGGACTGCTGCACGTGAAGGGGCGGGTGCTGGTCGGGCCCGAGGAGGTCCGCGACGAGCTGTGGGTCGTCGGCGGCCGGATCTCCTACGAGCGCCCGCGCGGCGCCGGGGAGGTCACCGAGGTCACCGGGTGGGTGCTGCCCGGGCTGGTGGACGCGCACTGCCACGTCGGGCTCGACGCCCACGGGCCGGTGGACGCGGACACCGCCGAACGGCAGGCCCTGACCGACCGGGACGCGGGCACGCTCCTCATCCGCGATGCCGGATCCCCGTCCGACACCCGCTGGATCGACAGCCGTGAGGACCTGCCGAAGATCATCAGGGCGGGCCGGCACATCGCCCGCACCCGCCGCTACATCCGCAACTACGCCCACGAGATCGAGCCCGCCGACCTCGTCGAGTACGTGGGCCGCGAGGCGCGGCGCGGCGACGGATGGGTCAAGCTGGTCGGGGACTGGATCGACCGGGAGGCCGGGGACCTGACCGCCTGCTGGCCGCGCGCCGAGGTGGAGGCGGCCATCGCCGAGGCCCACCGTCTCGGGGCGCGGGTCACCGCGCACTGCTTCGCCGAGGACTCCCTGCGGGACCTGGTGGAGGCGGGCATCGACTGCGTTGAGCACGCCACGGGGCTCACCGAGGACACCATCCCGCTGTTCGCGGAGCGCGGGGTGGCCATCGTCCCGACCCTCGTGAACATCGCGACCTTCCCGAAGATGGCGGCGGGCGGCGAGGCCAAGTTCCCGCGGTGGTCGGCCCACATGCGCAGGCTGCACGAGCGGCGCTACGACACCGTCCGCGCCGCCTACGACGCGGGCATCGGGGTCTACGTCGGCACGGACGCGGGGGGTTCCCTCCCGCACGGCCTGGTCGCGGCCGAGGTGGGCGAGCTCGTCAAGGCGGGGATCCCGCCGCTGCAGGCCCTCTCGGCGACGGCCTGGGGCGCCCGCGAGTGGCTCGGCAGGCCCGGCCTGACCGAGGGCGCGCCGGCCGACCTCGTGGTCTACGAGGCCGATCCGCGGGCCGATGTGCGGGCGCTGGCGCAGCCGCTGCGGGTGGTGGTGAACGGGGCGGTCGTGGCCTGAGGCCGCAGACGTACGGGAGTTGACGGGGCGTGACGTCGGTGGCCGCGCGGTCGTTGTGTACGCCCGGAGCGGACTCGAGGCCGGCCCGGACGGCCGGGATTCTCGGGATGGGAGGGAACTCCCGTTCCGGATGGGGCGCATGTAATCGAACCAATGCCTGGAAACCACCCTTTGGGGTGAACTCACGCCGGGTTCACCCCCGTTCACTCTCAGTGCGTAAAGATTCCGGGGTCGAGGCCGTCGGCGCGCGCAATGTCCCCCATTGGCGCCGCGACGGCTCCCATCTCCCTGGGGGTTCCACCATCTTGAACAGCAACACCTTCCGCATGTCCGTGGCCGCGCTCGTCGCCACGGGAGCGGTTGCCCTGCTCGCCGCCCCGCCCGCCTTCGCCACCGGCTCCACCCCTTCCACCGGATCCCACCCGGGCCGGGGCAACGCCAGTGCCGTCGTCCTGCGCACCACGCTGGACGTGGGCCTGCTCAACAAGACCGTGCACATCCCGCTGAACGCGACCCTCAACGAGGTCAGCGCCCCGGCGGACGCCGCGAAGACGGCGCTGACCGTCACCCTCGACGGGGTCGAGGGCGGAGCGCCGGTCAGCGTCCTGCGCGCCGACGTCGCCACCTCCAAGGCCACCGTCGACTCCGGCCGCGCCGCGGCGGAGGCGAACCTCGCCAAGGCCCGGATCCACGTGCCGGGCCTGCCCCTGCTGTCCGTGATCGAGCTGGAGAAGGTCACCTCCAAGGCCGTCTGCGAGGCGGGCGGGAAGCCGGTCGCGAGCTCCAACGTCCTGGGGGCCGTGACCGTCCTGGGCAAGAAGGTCACCCTCTCCGCGGGCGGCCCCACCAAGGTGGAGGTTCCCAAGGTCGGCCTGGTGGGTCTGGAACTCTCCACCACCAGGACCACCTCCACCACGGCCGCCGCGACCGCGCTGCGGCTCAAGGTGTCGGTGAACCCGCTCGACCTGAACGTCGCCGAGGTCGAGGGCGAGATCGTGCTCGCCGAGGCCCGTTGCGAGTCCCCGGCCGCCCCCGCCCCCAGCCCCAGTCCTTCGAAGCTGCCCGACGTCAAGCCCCAGACCGTCACCACCAGCTCCGGGACCCAGGCCGACCTCGCCGAGACCGGAGGCGGCTCGCTCACCCCGTACGTGACGGGCGGTGCGCTGCTCCTGCTCGGCTTCGGCGCCGCCGCGCTGGTCGTGACCCGGCGCGGCAAGGCCTCGTAGCAAGGCCTCATGGAAAGGGCCTACTTCGTCGCGCGCGTCAGCCCCTGCGCCGCGGCGCCGCGCGACATCACGGCCTTCGTCACCTCGCGGTCGGCCGCGGCGTACGTGCTGTCGGCGGAGGAGGTGGCGGCCTCGCACGAGGTGCAGACGACGCGGAACGGCGGCCGCATGTCCGAGAACTGCGTGAGGTACTCGGCCTTCACCACCTCCCAGCGGCCCGGGTGGGCGGCCGCCGGGGTGAAGGTGAAACGGGGGACCGAGGACATGTTGCCGCGGGCCTTGTCGGCCTCGTAGAAGCTCGCCACCTGGTCGCCCATGCCGTACACCACCCAGGTGCCGTTGACCTTCTCGTACGGCTGCGGCACGTGGTTGTGGGTGCCGAGGATCAGGTCGATGTCGGGGAGGCCGTCCGTGCCGCGCGAGGCGGTCAGGGCCCGGGCCAGCTCCAGTTGCTGCTTGTCCGGGGCCGTCTGCCACTCGGAGCCCCAGTGGACGCTGAGGACGACGACGTTCGCGCCGGCCGCGCGCGCGGCCCGGGCGTCGGCGATGATCCGGGCCGGATCGATCAGGTTCACGGCCCAGGGCTTGTCCGCGGGGAGCGGGATGCCGTTCGTCCCGTACGTGTAGTCCAGTTGCGCGACCTTGGCCCCGCCGGCCTCGAGCAGGGCCGGGGCCCTGGCCTCCTCGGCGCCGCGGGCCGAGCCGACGTGGCGGATGCCGACGCGGTCGAGGTGGTCCAGGACGCGGACGAGGCCGTCGTACCCGTCGTCCAGGGTGTGGTTCGAGGCGGTCGAGCAGCTGTCGTAGCCGGTGTCCTTGAGGGCGTCGGCCAGTTGGTGCGGGGCCTTGAAGAGGGGGTATCCGGTGTAGGGGCCGCCGGGCCGGCCGTACGGTATCTCGTGGTGGCATATCGCCAGGTCGGCTGCGGAGACGACGGGCTTGACCCCGGCGAGTATCTTCCGGAAGTCGTGGCCGCCCTTCTCCGCGGAGTCGTCGGCGGCCCGCTGGATGATCGACGGGTACGGGATGATGTCGCCGGTCCCCACGAGGGTGAACGGCTTCCCGCCGGGAACGGCCGGGGGCGTCGCTCCGGACGCGGCGTCCCGGCCCGGGCTCGCCGCCGCCCCCGGCTTCGCCCCCAGCCGCTGACCGGCCGCCGTGCCGGGGTCCTCGCCCGCCAGCTGCGTCACGCCGTAGACGGCGCCGCCCACCACGGCCAGTCCGGCCACGGCCGCACCTATCTTGCCCGCGGTCTTCATCCCCGTACCCCCGTTGTCGCATCGTCACTACCCCGGGAATGGTCGCGCACCGGTGCGGGCGTCGCCACGCGTGACCCGCGCAAACGCGCCATCGGGGTGAAGCCCGTCCGGGGAGGGGCCCACCCGTGCGGTCAGCGCGTGCGCGCCGCGAGGGCCAGGTCGAGCGCCTGGAGGAGGCGGCCCGTCGTCGCGCGGTCGCGGACCGCCAGCCGGAGCCAGGAGCGGTCCAGCCCCGGGAAGGTGTCGCCGCGGCGCACGGCGAAGCCCAGGGCGCGCAGCCGGGTGCGGATCTCGGCCGCGCCCTCGACCCGGATCAGCACGAACGGCCCCGCCGCCGTACCGGCCACCGAGATCTCCTCGAACTCCGCGAGCCCCGCGAGCAGGTGCTCCCGGTCCACCGCGATCTGCCGGGCCGCGGCCTCCGCCTCGGCCAGCGCCGCGGGGGCCACGCACGCCTCGGCCGCCACCAGCGCGGGCGTGGACACCGGCCACAGCGGCTGCGCCGCCGCCAGCTTCGCGATCACCCCGGGCTCGGCCAGTACGTAGCCGATGCGGAGCCCGGCCAGCCCCCAGGTCTTGGTCAGGCTGCGCAGCACCACCAGGCCCGGTACGTCCGTCCGCCCGGCCAGCGCCTCGCGTTCGCCGGGGACCGCGTCCATGAAGGCCTCGTCGACCACCAGGGTCCGCCCGGGCCGGGCCAGCGCCGCCAGGGTCGCCGCCGGGTGCAGCACCGAGGTCGGGTTGGTCGGGTTCCCGATCACCACCAGGTCGGCCTCCTCCGGCACCGCCGCCGGGTCCAGCCGGAAGCCGTCCGCGGCCCGCAGCACGACCCGCTCCACCTGGTGGCCCGCGTCGCGCAGGGCCGCCTCCGGCTCGGTGAACTGCGGATGCACCACCACGGGCCGTACGGCGCCCAGCGCCCGAGCGATCAGTACGAACGCCTCCGCGGCACCCGCGGTCAGCAGCACCCGCTCGACCGGCAGCCCGTGGCGCAGGGCCACGGCCGCGCGGGCGGAGCGGCCGTCGGGGTACGCGGACAGGACGTCGAGCGAAGCCGCGATCCGGTCCTTCAGCCACTGCGGCGGTGTGTTCGACCGTACGTTCACCGCCAGATCGATCAGCTCCGCGCCCCCGTCCGCGACCTCGGCGTCCCCGTGGTGGCGCAGATCGTGTGTGTGGGCCGTGGCGACGGCGCAGGTCGCCGCCACCGAGCGCCGCTTGGGCACGAGGAGCTCCCCGCCCCCGGCGAGCGCGGCGGCCTCCGCCACCGACGCGGTGCCGGCGGCCTCGCGGGCGGCGTCCGAGGGGTGCGGCACCTGGATCGCGGCCAGGCGCTCGGCGGGGTAGCTCAGCAGGGGCACGCCGAAACGTTCCGCCGCACCCGCGATCCCCGCCTCCAGGACCTTGCCCTCCACGGTGGCCAGGGCCGTCACCGAACCCGACGCGAGCCCGGCGCTGCGCAGGGTCTCCTCCACCAGCGCGCACACCTCCGCGACGGACACGCCCGCGCGGCCACCGACCCCGACGACCAGTTGCGTCGCGTACTCGCCCAACAGGTTCACCCGTTCTCCGTCGTCGTGTTCGTGGTGCTGTTCACCGTGCGTTTCGCCGTGCCCGTCGCCGGCCTCGTGTGCCGCCGGCCCGTCAACCCGCCGTGGTCCGCCACCCGGGCGCGGAAGTGCGCGCGCGGCGCGGAGTCGGTATGCAGGGGCACATGGCCGTGATCGTGGCGTTGGGTGCGTTCCTGATGACCCTGGCAGGCGGATGGACGGCGCAGCGCGTCACCGACCGCCGCCACCTCGTGCTGGGACTGGCCGGCGGGCTGATGCTCGGCGTCGTGGGCCTCGACCTGCTCCCGGAGGCCATGCACGCGGCCGGCGAGGAACTGTTCGGGGTCCCGCTCGCCCTGCTGCTCTTCGTCGGCGGGTTCCTCACCGCGCACTGCGTGGAACGCGTCCTGGCCGTCCGCCAGGCCTCCCACGGGGGCTCGAACGGCAACGGGCACCCGGAGCACGGTGAACGGGTCCCCCAGGTCGGCCTGACGGCCGCCGCCGCCATGGTCGGCCACAGCCTCGCCGACGGGGTGGCCCTCGGCGCCGCGTTCCAGGTCGGCGGGGGCATGGGCGTGGCCGTGGCACTGGCCGTCATCACCCACGACTTCGCCGACGGGTTCAACACCTACACGCTCACCCGGCTGTACGGGAACGAGCGCCGCAAGGCCCTGCTCATGCTCTTCGCGGACGCGGTGGCCCCCGTCGTGGGCGCCGCGTCCACTCTGCTGTTCACCCTTCCGGAGGAACCGCTCGGGGCCTACCTCGGTTTCTTCGGCGGCGTCCTGCTGTACCTGGCCGCCGCCGAGATCCTGCCCGAGGCCCACCACAAGCACCCCGCGCTGTCCACCCTGATGTGCACCGTGGGCGGGGTGGCGGGGATCTGGCTGGTCGTGGGCCTGGCGGAGTGACGCGGCCGGCCCCGGGCGTCCGTGGTTCACCGATGCGCTGCCGCGGCCTCGGCGAACCGCAGGGCCGCGGAAGGCTCCGCCGCCCAGTGCGTGTGCAGGTAACTGGCGTGCACACCCTTCTCCACGAAGCCCTCGACCCGGCGCTCCGGATGCGTGAAGCCCCACGCGGGTGCGCTGCCCGCGCCCGGCTCGATGACCGTCCGGTGGAACTCGTGCCCGCGCAGCCGGGTTCCGGCCGGTGCGAGGACGCTGTCGGAGACGGCGACGGCCTCGCGGTAGCCGAGCGTGAGCCGCTCCGACATCCGCGCGTCGGCGTCGAGCACCCCGCACATGGGCTTTCCGTCCAGCGAGCGGGCCAGGTACAGCAGCCCGGCGCACTCCGCGGCCACCGGGCCGCCGGCGGCGGCGAACGCGGCGACGGCCTTGCGGAGCGGCTCGTTGGCGGACAGCTCCGGGGCGTACACCTCGGGGAACCCGCCGCCTATCACCAGGCCGGTGGTGTGGTCGGGGAGCCCCTCGTCCCGGAGGGGGTCGAAGGTGACGACCTCCGCACCGGCGGCGGTGAGCAGTTCCGCGTGCTCGGCGTACGAGAACGTGAAGGCGGCCCCGCCCGCGACGGCGATGACGGGTGCGGCGCCGCCGCTGGGGCTCAGCCCCAGACCCCGCGCCTCAAACGCCGGCGGGGCTGGATTCGGCTGATGCCATCCGCCTTGCGGCGCTGGGTTGCCGTGCAGCGGCATGAGAGCCTCGTCCGCAGCCCAGGCTTCGCAGGACAAGGGAGGGGCCGTCCTGGCCAGGGCCATCAGGGCGTCCAGGTCGCAGCCCTGGCGGACCTGTTCGGCCAGGGCCGTCACAGAGTCGAGGGCATCGCGCCGCCGCTCGGCGACCGGCACCAGACCCAGGTGCCGCGACGGCGCGGCCACCTGCGGAGCCCGCCGCAGGACGCCGAGCACCGGCATCCCCGCTTCCTCCAGCGCCTCCCGCAGCATCACCTCGTGCCGGTCGGAGCCGACCTTGTTCAGGATCACGCCGCCGAGGCGCACCTGCGGGTCGAAGGAGGCGAAACCGTGCACCAGGGCCGCCACCGACCGCGACTGCGAGGACGCGTCGACGACCAGCACCACCGGCGCCCGGAGCAGCTTCGCGACCTGCGCGGTCGACGCCAGTTCGCCCCGCCCCGCGGCTCCGTCGTAGAGCCCCATCACACCCTCGATGACGGCCAGGTCGCATCCGGCCGCCCCGTGCGCGAACAGCGGGGCCACCAGCTCCGGCCCGCACATGAAGGCATCGAGGTTGCGCCCCGGACGGCCCGTGGCCAGCGCGTGGTAGCCCGGGTCGATGTAGTCCGGCCCGGCCTTGTGCGGGGACACGGCGAGGCCGCGCTCCGAGAAGGCCGCCATCAGACCCGTCGCCACGGTGGTCTTGCCGCTGCCGGAGGAGGGAGCGGCGATGACCAGTCTCGGTACGTTGAACGAGGTCACCACTCGATGCCCTTCTGGCCCTTCTGGCCGGCGTCCATCGGGTGCTTGACCTTGGTCATCTCGGTGACGAGATCCGCGAACTCCACCAGCTTCTCCGGCGCGTTGCGCCCGGTGATCACCACGTGCTGCGTCCCGGGACGGTTCCGGAGCACCTCGACGACCTCGTCCACGTCGATCCAGCCCCAGTGCATCGGGTACGCGAACTCGTCCAGCACGTACAGCTTGTGCGTCTCGGCGGCCAGATCGCGCTTGACCTGCTCCCAGCCCTCCTTGGCCGCCTGCTCGTTGTCGAGCTGCGCGTCGCGCTGGACCCAGGACCAGCCCTCGCCCATCTTGTGCCAGACGACGGAGCCGCCCTCGCCGGAGGCGCCGAGCACCTTCAGCGCGTTCTCCTCGCCGACCTTCCACTTCGCCGACTTGACGAACTGGAACACCCCGATCGGCCAGCCCTGGTTCCAGGCGCGCAGCGCCAGACCGAAGGCCGCCGTCGACTTGCCCTTGCCCGGCCCGGTGTGGACGAAGACGAGCGGGCGGTTGCGGCGCTGACGCGTCGTGAGTCCGTCGTCCGGAACGACGGACGGCTGTCCCTGCGGCATTACGCGGCCCTCCTGAGGGTCGGGGATGGGGTACGGACGCTCTTGGTGATTCCGGCCTTCACGAGCCCGGCCAGCGAATCGGCCCGCAGCCCGTCCAGGGTGACGGCCGGGCCGCCCAGATCGGCGGCCAGTACGCCGGCCAGCCCGAGCCGGACCGGACCCGACTCGCAGTCCACGACCACGGAGGCGACCCCGCCGGCCGCCAGCAGCCGGGCGCTGCGCGCCGACAGCTCGCGCGGGTCGCCGCCCACGGACCCGGCCGAGGTGGCCCGCCCGTCGGTGACGACCACGAGCAGCGGCCGCCGGCTCGGGTCCCGCAGCCGCTCGATCCGCAGCACCTCGTGGGCCTTGAGCAGCCCGGCGGCGAGCGGGGTGCGCCCGCCCGTCGGCAGCTTCTCCAGCCGGGCCGCGGCGGCGTCGACGGAGGAGGTGGGCGGCAGGGCGAGTTCGGCCGAGGAACCGCGGAAGGTGATCAGGCCGACCTTGTCCCGGCGCTGGTAGGCGTCGAGCAGCAAGGACAGCACCGCGCCCTTGACCGCGCCCATGCGCTGCCGGGCCGCCATGGAGCCGGAGGCGTCGACGAGGAACAGGACGAGGTTGCCCTCGCGGCCCTCCCGGGTCGCCTGCCGCAGATCGTCCTTGCGGACGACCAGGCCGCGCCCGGTGCGCCCGCGCGCCTTCTGGTGCGGGGCGGCGGCGTGGACGGTGGCCGCCAGGTGCAGCTTGGTCAGCTGTCCCCGGGGGAGCTGGGCGCCGGTGGTACGGCCGTGCGCGGTGCGGGCGCGGGAGCGCCGGCCGGACGCGCCCTCGCCGAGGCCCGGGACGCTGAGCATCTTGGTGCGGAACGGCTCGGCGGCCCGGACGGCCGCCTGCTCGTTCTCCTGCGCGGAGGGCTGCGGCTCCGGCCGCTCCTCGGGCCGCTGCTCGGGCCCGTCCGGGGCCTGCGGCTCCGGCTCCTGCTCGGCCTCGGGCGCGTCAGGTCCGGAACCCTGCGGGGGTACGCCGCCCCTGCCGTCGGGGCCGCCGCCGTCCGGGCCGCCGTCCTCGGGCCCCTCGCCCGGACCCTCCGGCTCCGGCTCGGGATCCGGCTCGGGCTCCGGCTCGTCGTCGGGGAACCCGTCCAGGATCCGGTCCAGCTTCTCCTCGTCGAGGCCCGGCGCGTCGAAGGGGTTGCGGCGTCGTCGGTGGGGGAGCGCCAGCAGGGCGGCCTGCCGCACGTCCTCCTTGCGCACCTCGGTCCGCCCGGCCCAGGCGGCGAGCGCGGTCGCGGTACGGGCCATCACGATGTCGGCGCGCATCCCGTCGACCTCGAAACCGGCGCAGGTCGCGGCGATCTGCAGCAGCGAGGTGTCGCCGAGGCGCACCTGCGGGAGCAGCGCCCGCGCGGCCACCACCCGGGCGCGCACCTCCTCCTCGTCCCCGGACCAGCGGCCCGCGAACCCCGCGGGGTCGTCCTCGTAGGCGAGCCGGCGGCGGACCACCTCCACCCGCTGGAGGGGCTCCCGGGAGGCGGCGACCTCGACGGTCAGCCCGAACCGGTCGAGCAGCTGCGGGCGGAGCTCGCCCTCCTCGGGGTTCATCGTGCCGACGAGGAGGAAGCGGGCGGCGTGCCGTACGGAGACGCCCTCGCGCTCCACGTAGGAGGCGCCCATCGCGGCGGCGTCGAGGAGCAGGTCGATGAGGTGGTCGTGGAGCAGGTTGACCTCGTCGACGTACAGGATCCCGCGGTGCGCGTCGGCCAGCAGGCCGGGCTCGAAGGCCTTCACGCCCTCGGCGAGGGCGCGTTCGATGTCGAGGGCGCCGACGAGCCGGTCCTCGGAGGCGCCGACGGGCAGCTCCACCATCCGGGCGGGCCGCGCGGCGGCCGGTCCCGCCTCGTGGGGGCCGTCGGGGCAGGCGGGGTCCGGGGCGGTGGGCGCGCAGCTGAACCGGCAGCCGGGGACCACGTCGACCTGCGGCAGCAGGGTGGACAGGGCGCGGACGGCGGTGGACTTGGCGGTCCCCTTCTCACCGCGCACGAGAACACCGCCGACCGCGGGGCTCACGGCGTTGAGCAGCAGCGCGAGGCGCAGGTCGGTCTGGCCGACCAGGGCGGTGAACGGGTAGGGCGTGCTCATGCGGTGGCCCCTTCTTGGACGCGGGTACGGATGGTTGTGCGCGGGTCGGCGTTGACGGCGGGGCGGGGCTGCGGGTGCGCCGCTGCGCAGGGCGGAGTTCCCCTACCCGCCCTTCGCCCGTTCCCTGGGGCTCCGCCCCAGACCCCGGTCCTCAAACGCCGGCGAGGCTGGAAGATGCCGCGCAGCGGCATATCCAGCCCGTCCGGCGTTTGAGGACCGGGTCCGGGCAGCGCCCGGGGAACGGTGGAAGGGTGGGGCGGGGACGGCTCCCGCAGGGACGGGGACGTCATGGCGCGCCCGGCGGGAGGAAGGGGAGGCCCGACGGGGCGCCGGTCTCGATCAGGCTCAGCAGCGCAGCGGTGTCCGCGTGTTCCTCGATCAGGTCGCCGAGCAGGTCGAGCTGCTCCTCCCGCAGGGAGGCGAAGGAGGTGTCCGGGGAGGGGACGAAGCGGCGCCCCGCAGCGGCAGCGACCTCGCGGAGGAAGGCCCGGCGGAAGCCGTCCGACTCCAGCGAGCCGTGCCAGTGCGTGCCCCACACCGCCCCGACCCGGCACCCGTCCAGGAAGGGCGTTCCGCCGAGGACTTCGGCCACGCCGTGATGGATCTCGTAGCCGGAGACCTCCTCGCCCAGCGCCGAGCCCACCGGCCGTGCCAGGGTCTTCTCCCGCTCGAAGCGGACCCGGACGGGAAGCAGCCCGAGCCCCGGCACGGAGCCGGCCTTCGACTCGACCTCGTCCTCGATGTGCTCGCCCAGGAGCTGGAACCCGCCGCAGATGCCCAGGACCGGCCGGCCCTCGGCGGCCCGCCGGGCCAGCGCGTCCGCGAGCCCCCGTTCGCGCAGCCAGGCCAGGGCCTTGACCGTGCCGCGGGTGCCGGGGACGACGACGAGGTCCGCGTCGGCCAGTTCCTCGGCGCGGTCCACGAATCGCACGACCACGCCCGGCTCCGCCGCGAGCGCGTCGACGTCCGTGAAGTTGGACATCAGCGGCACCGCGCAGACCGCGACCCGCAGCACGTCCTCGCCCACGGGCGGGGCGACCACGGATTCCCGTACCGCGCCCCGCAGGGAGACCCGCAGGCCGTCCTCCTCGTCGATGCCCAGCCCGTGCTGGAAGGGGAGCACCCCGTACGTCGCCCGTCCGGTGAGGCCGCGCAGCATCTCCATGCCGGGCTCCAGCAGGGTGACGTCACCGCGGAACTTGTTGACCAGGTAGCCCGCGATCAGCGACTGGTCCTCGGGCGAGAGAAGCGCCGTCGTGCCGAAGAAGGACGCGAAGACCCCGCCCCGGTCGATGTCGCCGACGACGACCACCGGGAAGCGCGCGGCCCGCGCGATGCCCATGTTCACGATGTCGGTCCGGCGCAGGTTGATCTCGGCCGGGCTGCCCGCCCCCTCGCAGATCACGGCGTCATACGTGCCCCGCAACTGCTCCAGGCAGTCCGTGACGATGCCGAGCAACTGCTCCTGACGCCCCCCGTGGTAGCCGCGCGCGCTCATCTCGCCCACCGGCTTGCCCAGCAGCACCACCTGGCTGCTCCGGTCACTGCCGGGCTTGAGCAGCACCGGGTTCATCAGCGCGGTCGGCTCCACGCGGGCCGCCTGGGCCTGCATGGCCTGCGCGCGGCCGATCTCGGCGCCCTCCCGCGTCACGAAGGAGTTCAGCGACATGTTCTGTGCCTTGAACGGGGCCACCTTCACACCTTGCCGGGCCAGCCACCGGCAGATGCCCGCCGTGACCACGCTCTTGCCCGCGTCCGAGGTCGTACCGGCGACGAGGAGCCCCCCGCCGCGCTTCGCGCCGCCGCTCATGCGCGCCGTCCCTTCTCAGCCGTACGGGAGACCAGTGCCCGGGAGACCAGCGTCCGGGCGGCCACACAGACCCCCAGCGACAGCCACGTCACCCGGCGCGACAGCCGCACCGCCCGTTCGATGTCGGCGACCGCGACCGGCCGTCCGGCCGAGCCGTTGAGCACGGCCCGGTGTTCGACCCGGCCCGCGTACGCCAGGGTTCCGCCCAGCCGGACGCCGAGCGCCCCCGCGAAGGAGGACTCCACGGGTCCGGCGTTGGGGCTCGGGTGCTTGGCGGCGTCCGCGCGCCAGGCCCGTACGGCTCCCCGCCGGTCGGGCCCGGCCAGGACGGCGGCCAGGGCCGTCAGCCGGGCGCCCGGCCAGCCGGCGACGTCGTCGAGCCGGGCCGAGGCCCAGCCGTAGCGCAGGTGGCGGGGGGACTTGTGGCCGACCATCGCGTCCAGGGTGTTCACGGCGCGGAAGGCCAGCAGCCCGGGGACGCCCGCGACGGCGCCCCAGACCAGGGCGCCGACCACCGCGTCGGAGGTGTTCTCGGCGACCGATTCGACGACCGCGCGGGCCATCTGCTGCTCGTCCAGCGCCTGCGGGTCGCGCCCGCACAGGTGGGGCAGCCGCTCGCGGGCCACCTCGGCGTCCCCGGCGGCGAGTGCGCCGCCGATCGCGCGGGCCTCCCGGCCCAGCGAGGTGCCGCCCACGACGGCCCAGGTGGCGGCGGCGGTGAGGGCGATACGGGCGGCCGCGGGCCGGGAGCGCACGGCGCGGGCGCCCAGCGCGCCGACGGCGGCAGCGCCTCCGGCGCACAGCAGGGTGTGCAGGGCGCCCCGCGCGCGGTCGTCGCGCCACAGGGCGCGTTCGACGGCGGCGGCGGCTCGTCCGAAGGCGGCCACGGGGTGCCCTCGGCGCGGATCCCCGAGGATCCGGTCGCCGATCAGGCCCGCCGTGACGCCGTACGCGAAGACGCGATCGGCACGCATGGTGGCAGGTATGTCCTCACTCAGGGTCCGCGCCCTGGTTCGACGTGTCCGGCGGCGAGAGTTCCTGGCTCCCGGCGGCGCCGGCCCAGGGCCGCGCGCGCCGGTGACAGTGGCGGGACCGCGCCGGATTCGCACCGGACTTCCTCTCCATGCCGCCGTAATGGCTCGGGCAGTCCACCACGCAGCGCGAAGGCCCGTCAACTCGCGGTTGACCTGCGGCGGGGTGGCGGTGGAAGCGGCTCCGGGCATGCGAAAGCTCCCTCGGGGACGAACCCGGAGGGAGCTTCCGTACGTGCCGTCCTGCGCCTCAGGCGACGATCAGGTAGATCCCGTAGGCCACGGCCGCCGCGCAGAGCGCGAAGCAGGCGTACGCACCGCTGCGGGCCAGGGTGGCGGCGCCGCCCTGTTCGGTGGCGGCCTCGTGCTTGGAGAGCCCCATCAGGCCCAGGGTGAACAGGGTCACCAGGACGACGGTGGCGGAGAGGCTGACCCCGAAGACGGAGCCGAGTGCTTCCCAGTCGATCTTCATACCGCTGAATCCTCTGTCGTTCTCGGGGTCGGGCCGGTCAAACCGCCGCGGCCGGGGCCGCGGGGGTCGTCGTCGCGGAGGCCGGGATGGTGGCCTTGAGCTCCTCGTCCGTCACCGCGGCGGTGCTGCCCGCGGCGGCGGTCGGCGGAACCGCGACGGCCGCCATGGCCGTGGTGACGGCACCCGCCGGTTCCTCGGCGTCGGCCGCGGCGACCTCGTTGACGTTGGTGTGGTCGACGACCTGGCGGCGGGAGATCACCCAGATGGCGACGCAGGAGGCGATCAGGAAGACCGTGACGCCGGCGACGCCGATGTCCCCGGTGCGCATGACCAGCTCGGCACCGGCGGCGACCAGGGCCGCGGCCGGGAGGGTCAGGCCCCAGGCGATGAACATGCGGGAGGCGGTGGACCAGCGGACCACGCCGCCCTTGCGTCCCAGACCCGAACCCATGACGGCGCCGGAGCACGCGTGGGTGGTGGAGAGGGAGAAGCCGAGGGAGGAGGAAGCCAGGATGACGCTGGCGGCCGAGGTCTGGGCGGCGAAGCCCTGCTGCGGCTGCAGGTCGGTCAGGCCGCTGCCCATGGTGCGGATGATGCGCCAGCCGCCCAGGTAGGTGCCCATCGCGATGGCCAGGCCGGCGGAGACGATGACCCAGACCGGCGGGTTGGAGCCGGGCGCGAGGGCGCCGCCGGCGACGAGCGCCAGGGTGATGATGCCCATCGTCTTCTGCGCGTCGTTGGTGCCGTGCGCCAGCGAGACGAGGCTCGCGGAAGCGATCTGGCCGGCGCGGTAGCCCTTGGCCGAGGTCTTCTCGCCCATGCCCTTGCCGACCTTGTACGTGACCTTCGTGGCCAGGTACGCGGCGAAACCGGCGACCAGCGGCGCGGCGATCGCGGGGATCAGCACCTTGGTGACGACGACGCTGCCGTTGACGGCGCCCATGCCGGCGGAGGCCACGGCCGCACCGATCAGGCCGCCCATCAGGGCGTGCGAGGAGCTGGAGGGCAGGCCGACCAGCCAGGTGACGAGGTTCCAGAGGATCGCGCCGACCAGGGCGGCGAAGATGACCTCGGGCTGGATGCCTTCCTCGTTGACCAGTCCCTTGGAGATCGTCTTGGCGACCTCCACGGACATGAAGGCGCCGACGAGGTTGAGCACGGCGGACATCGCCACCGCGGTCTTGGGCTTGAGGGCGCCGGTCGAGATGGTGGTGGCCATCGCGTTGGCCGTGTCGTGAAAACCGTTCGTGAAATCGAACACGAGAGCGGTGATGATCACGATCCCGAGGAGAAGCGTTATGTGCTCCATTTACCCAGGCTTCTGTTTGACGTCAGTGGTTCGTGGACCGTAGGCAACCTGGATGAACGGAAGGTGAACTGCCAGGGGTCGTGCGGTGTATCGGCGCGGCACCTGATCGGGACCTTCGTCCCGAGAGACACGTTGATATGTCGATTAACGCATGTCACGGCGGGGTGTCCGGATGTTTCGGAGGCGGGACTTCCGGTCGGGGCCCCCGTCACCCGGGGGCCCCGAAGAGACCTAGATCACCTCCTTTGTCGCCCCGCTGCCGCCCCTGCGTCACCCCTTCGGGGTGCCGACCGGAACGATTCCCTCCGGTGGCCCGCCGACCCGTCCGCCTCGACACTGGAGCGGTGCGTACCGCTACAGCGACGGCAGTGGCCGTCACCACGACCCTCCTCGGCGCCGGCGCGGCCGCCGTCACCGCCGCCGCGCTCGCCGGCCGGTACGCCGCCGACGCGGCCCTGCGGGCCGAGCCCGGCCGCCCGCTCCCCGGCGGCCCCCGGCTCACCGTGCACTCCACCGTGTCCGGCCGCGTCGAGCTGACCCGCTCGCTCGCCTCCCTGCGCACCGGCACCTACGGGCTCACCGCCCCCGGGGTGCACGCCGTGGTCGGGCCCGTCCTCCCCGACGCCCCGCACGGCCCCGACACCGTGGTGCGCCGGCTCCTCGCCGTCACCCACGGCAGCCTCGACCCCGGAACCCGCGTCACCCTCACCCCCCAGGTCCACCTGGGGAACCCGGGCGCCGCCCTCGGGCTGGACCACGCCGACGTGGACGTCCCCGGGGAGCTCGGCGCGCTGCCCGCCTGGTTCCTGCCCGGAGCCCGCGACACCTGGGTGATCACCGTCCACGGGCTCGGCGCCACGCGCGAGCACCCGATGGTGGTCATGCCCTTCCTCCACCGCAACAAGTTCCCGGTCCTGGACCTCGGGTACCGCGGCGACCTCGGCGCCCCGGAGTCACCGGACGGCCTCGGCCACCTCGGCGAGTCCGAATGGCGCGATCTCGACGCCGCCATCCGCTACGCCCTGCGCTACGGAGCACGCCGCGTGGTCCTGCACGGCTGGTCGACCGGCGCCACCATGGCCCTGCACGCCGCCGAGCGCTCGGCGCTGGCCGACCGGATCTCCGGTCTGGTCCTCGACTCGCCCGTCCTGGACTGGCACACCACCCTGCGCGCCCTCGCCGCGGCGCGCCGCACCCCGGCCCCCCTGCTCCCGTTCGCCGTCAAGGCCGCCGAGGGGCGTGCGGGCCTGCGCGCCGACCGGCGGGCCCCGGGGTCGGATCCGGCCGCGCTGAAGGTCCCCGTGCTGATCTTCCACGGCCCGGACGACAGCCTCGCCCCCTGGGAGCCCTCGCGGCGGCTCGCGGCGGCCCGCCCCGACCTCGTCACCCTGCACTCCGTTTCCGGCGCCGCGCACGGAGCGATGTGGAACGCCGATCCGGCCGCCTATGAAGAGGCGCTGCGCCGTTTCCTGACCCCTCTTATGTGACAGGTCGGGTGACGGACCGTCGGGCGAGTTGTCCGAAGACCGTGGGGCAGGCGGGGCGGGGAGGGTGAGTTGCCCCGTTCTGTCCCTCCGGGGTCTTGTGGCAATGGCTGGTTCCGTTTGGGCTTTCGGCCAGTGACGGGCGAGACTGCTCACGTGACGTCCCGAAAGCCTGATGAGCAGTTGGCTCGCGACTCCAGACTCCGACTCGTCGCCCCGCGGTCCGTGGCCACGGCACGCAAGGCGGTGACCGACCGGCGCACCCGGACCGCTCCGCGGCCTCCGGCGGGCACGCCCGCCACGGCCGACCTCGCGAACAGGGCCCGCGCCTCCCTCGCCGACGCGGTGCGGCTCGCCCGCTGGGCCGAGCTCCACCTCGGCGTGGCGGACGGTGCCGGGCCCGCCCCCGCGGGCGCCCTGCCCGTCGCCGACGTCGAACGCGCCGCCGCCCAGCTGAACCTGACGCCGGGCCAGATCCGGGTCGGCTGGGACCGCGCCCGGCTCGCCGGACTGATCGAGATGCACGGCGGACACGCCCGCCCGGGCTGGCGCCTGCGCGCCTGGAACCGCGACGACACCGCCGTCCTGCGCGGCTGGGTCGCCCTCTTCGACGCCTGGTCACTGGTCCACCCGGCCCCCGCCGACATCGCCCCCGCGGTCGTCGCCGAGGTGGTCGAGGCCATGCCCCAGCTGCTCTCCCTGCTCCAGCTCTCCGCCGGTCCCGTGACCGTCCCCGATCTGCTGGACCTGCTCCGGCAGCGCGTCGAGGAACTGCGCGACGAGCGGTGCGAGGTCCCCTACGAGTCCACGGGCCAGGCCGAGGCCCCGTCCGCGGCCCCCGCACCCTCCGGTCCGGCAGCGTCCGGTCCCGTGCAGGCCGCGCCCCCCGTCCCGCTCGCCCGGCTGCTGCGCTGGGCGCTCGGCGGGCTCGCCGCCGTGGACGCCGTCACCCTCGGCCCCGCCCGGGCCGCCCTCACCCCGCTCGGGAGCTGGGCCGTCTGGGTCAAGCTCGAACAGATCTGCGTCGCCGCGCAGAGCCCGGCCGGGAACATCGAGCAGTCCGCCGCCGCCATGCTCCACGGCTGCGCGCGGCTCACCCCCGGCCCGGCCCGCGCCGAATACCTGGCCTGGCTGGCCGCCCGGCCCGTCGGCCACGCGGTCTCCGAGCTGCTCCACGCGGCCCGGGGCGAGGACGCCCTCCTGCGCGGGCTCGCCTTCGAAGCCCTGCGCGTCGTCGGAGCCCCCGCCGAGCCCGAGGTGCGCAAGGCCTCCCGGGAGGCCGCGCTGCGCCCGTACGCCCTGCTCTGGCTCGCCGAGCACGACGGGGTCGACCCCGACGAGGCGCAGGACGTGCTCACCGCCGAGGAGCAGACCTGGCTCTGGGTGGACACCGCGGCGGCCATCGCCGACCACGGCGAGGCCGAGCTGCTCGCACGTCACCTGGACTCGGCGGTGCGGACCACGGTTCCGAGGCTGCTGGACGAGGTCCGTGCGGTCGGGCACCCCCGCACCGTGCAGGTGCTGGTCGCCCTGGCCGCCGCCCATCCCGATCCCGCCCTGGCCAAGGCGGTGCGCCGGGCCGCCTTCCAGGTGCACACCGGCGGCGCGTAGCGCCCCGTACGGGAGTTCCGTACGCGCCGCCGGTCCCTCAGACCTGCGGCGCGTACGTCCCGAAGCTCCAGACGTTGCCCTCGGCGTCGCGGGCCATGTAGTCCCGCGAGCCGTAGTCCTGGTCGGTCGGCTCCATCACGATCTCCACGCCGTGCTCGACGGCCCGGCGGTGGTGGGCGTCCACGTCGTCGACGAGCACGTAGACACCGGCCGGGCCGGCCTTCTCCATCGCCTTGTCGAAGAGCCCGCCGGTGCCCTTGCTGCCGAGCATCACCATGCCGTTCCCGTAGGACAGCTCGGCGTGCGCCACCGCGCCGTCCTCACCCTCGTACGCCGCGACCTGGGTGAAGCCGAAGGCTTCCGTGAGCAGCTGGATGGCGGCCTTGGCGTCGGTGTACAGCAAGGTCGGACAGATGGACGGAACGCCTGCCATGACGATCACTCCCTCTCGTACCGTGGGTGGACAGTCCAAAGGTGGACAGTGAGCCACGTCACAGCATGGCAGGCGCCGCGGGAAGTCAGCGGAAGGTGTTGCACTGGGCCATGTCGCCCGTGCGGTAGCCCTGGTAGAACCACTGCTGGCGCTGCTCGGCCGAACCGTGCGTCCAGGACTCCGGAGTCACCCGGCCCTGGAACTTCTCCTGGATCCGGTCGTCGCCGACCGCCGCCGCCGCGTCCAGACCGTCCTTGATGTCCTGGTCGGTGAGGCTCGTGATCAGCGGCTTGCCCGTGGACTCGTCCGGCGTCTTCGTCGCGTTGTGGGCCCAGACCCCGGCGTAGCAGTCGGCCTGCAGCTCGACCCGTACCGCGTTGCTGTTCGCGCCCTGCCGCCCGTCCTGGGCCTTCTGCAGGGTGCCGGTCAGGTTCTGGACGTGGTGGCCGTACTCGTGGGCCACCACGTACGCCTGGGCGAAGGGGCCGCCGCTCGCGCCGAACTTGGTGCGGAGCTCGTTGAAGAAGCCCAGGTCCAGATAGACCTTCCGGTCGCCGGGGCAGTAGAAGGGGCCGACCGCGGAGGTGGCCGCCCCGCAGGCGGTGCCCACCTTGCCGGTGAAGAACACCGTCTGAGCCGGGGTGTACTGGGCGCCGCGCCTGGCGAACTCCTGCTTCCAGAAGTCCTGGGTGCTGTTGATCACCGCCACCAGCCGGCAGTCCTCCTTGGCGTTCGCGTCCGCGCCGGTCTTGCAGGTCTGCTGCACCTGCGCGGCCGAGGAGGCGGTCGACGCCGGTTCCTGGTTCCCATCGGACAGGCCCAGCTGCTCCGGGCCCACCCCGAACAGCAGGCCCATGACCAGCGCGATGAGGCCGATGATGCCGCCGCCGATCGTGGCCTTCCCTCCCGGGATGCGGCTGCCGCGTACGTCCTGGACCTCGGACGTGTCCAGATTGGCGTTGTCGTCGAACTGCATCCCGCACCGCCCTCCATTCCTGACCGGGGGTACGTGTGTCAGCCCCTGCGGCGAGTATCAACCCGTTCATGCTCATACGCCCCTCGGCCCACAGGCGTGTTCCCTGGGCCGAACGGGGGACGCGGGGCGAGGGGCCGGGCCGGTCCCGCGCGGGGTGGCCGGGCCCGAAAGTAGTTGCGGGCCACCGGTAGAATGACTTCCATGGCAAATCTCCTCGCGGATTAGCGGCGTAGAAGCATCGCGTCCTGCCCCCCTTCCGCCGTCCCGACCCGCCCTGGAGTATTTCCGTGATCACCGCCACCGGCATCGAGCTGCGCGCCGGCGCCCGCATCCTCATCGAGAACGCCTCCTTCCGCGTCGCCAAGGGCGACCGCATCGGCCTCGTCGGCCGCAACGGAGCCGGTAAGACCACCCTCACCAAGTGCCTCGCCGGCGAGGGCACCCCGGCCGGCGGCAGCATCGCCCGCTCGGGCGAGGTCGGCTATCTCCCGCAGGACCCGCGCACCGGCGACCTCGACGTCCTGGCCAGCGACCGGATCCTGTCCGCGCGCGGACTCGACGTACTGCTCAAGAAGATGCGGATGAACGAGGAGCGCATCTCGTCGGGCTCCGGCGCCACCCGCGAGAAGGCGATGCGCCAGTACGAGCGCCAGGAGACCGAGTTCCTCACCAAGGGCGGGTACGCCGCCGAGTCCGAGGCCGCGACCATCTCCGCCGCGCTCGGCCTGCCCGACCGGGTGCTCGGCCAGCCGCTGCACACCCTCTCCGGTGGTCAGCGCCGCCGCGTCGAGCTCGCCCGGATCCTCTTCTCGGACGCCGACACCCTCCTCCTCGACGAGCCGACCAACCACCTCGACGCCGACTCGATCGTGTGGCTGCGCGACTACCTGAAGACCTACCGCGGCGGCTTCATCGTCATCTCCCACGACGTGGACCTGGTCGAGACGGTCGTCAACAAGGTGTTCTACCTGGACGCCAACCGCTCCCAGATCGACGTCTACAACATGGGTTGGAAGCTCTACCAGCAGCAGCGCGAGGCCGACGAGAAGCGCCGCAAGCGCGAGCGCCAGAACGCCGAGAAGAAGGCCGCGGCGCTGAACTCGCAGGCCGACAAGATGCGCGCCAAGGCCACCAAGACGGTCGCCGCCCAGAACATGGCCAAGCGCGCCGACCGCCTGCTGGCGGGCCTCGATGCCGTCCGCGTCTCCGACAAGGTCGCCAAGCTGCGCTTCCCGGACCCTGCGCCCTGCGGCAAGACCCCGCTGACCGCCGAGGGCCTGTCGAAGTCCTACGGCTCGCTGGAGATCTTCACCGACGTCGACCTGGCCATCGACAAGGGCTCCCGCGTGGTCATCCTCGGTCTCAACGGCGCGGGCAAGACCACGCTGCTGCGCCTGCTGTCGGGCACCGAGAAGCCCGACACGGGCACGGTCGTCCCCGGCCACGGCCTCAAGCTCGGCTACTACGCCCAGGAGCACGAGACCCTGGACCCGGAGCGCTCGGTCCTGGAGAACATGCGCTCCTCGGCGCCCGACCTGGACCTGGTCTCCGTACGCAAGACGCTGGGCTCGTTCCTCTTCTCCGGCGACGACGTGGACAAGCCCGCGGGCGTCCTGTCCGGTGGGGAGAAGACCCGCCTCGCGCTGGCGACGCTGGTCGTCTCCTCGGCCAACGTGCTGCTCCTCGACGAGCCCACCAACAACCTCGACCCGGCCAGCCGCGAGGAGATCCTGGGCGCCCTGCGCACGTACAAGGGCGCCGTCATCCTCGTCACCCACGACGAGGGCGCCGTCGAGGCACTGGAGCCGGAGCGGATCATCCTGCTCCCGGACGGCGTCGAGGACCTGTGGGGCCCGGACTACCGGGACCTCGTGGCGCTCGCCTGAGGTGCTTCCGCTTCGGTGATCCAGTTGCTTATGGATCATTCGGCTCAGGCGTGATCCATCATCTGAGTGAGACGGTCTCATACCGATCCGTGCGCGACGAAGGCCCCGGCCGCATCTCCCAGGAGGTGCGGCCGGGGCCTTCCGTTTTCGCGCTCCGGCCCCTGACCTGGTAATTCATACCGGCCGGGCGGAAATGTGACGGAGGTCATGCAGCGGAGGAGGGGATTCCGTTCTGCTCGTGTGTCCACGGTCCAAGAAATGCCGTAGTACCGACCTTGCTGAATGGGTGGCCAGGAAGCCGGGGAGGGGTGATCATGAGAAGTCCAGAGCGCACTTCCCATGAGGAGGCACGGGTGGCCGAAACTCTGAAGAAGGGCAGCCGGGTAACCGGCGCCGCGCGCGACAAGCTCGCGGCAGACCTGAAGAAGCAGTACGACTCCGGTGCGAGTATCCGGGCGCTGGCCGAATCGACTGGCCGGTCCTACGGATTCGTCCATCGGATGCTCAGCGAGTCCGGAGTCACGCTGCGTGGTCGCGGTGGCGCGACGCGCGGCAAGAAGGCGGCTACGGCCTGACCATTTGGTTCCCCTTGGTTCCAACGGTTTTCCGTAATCAGCTTCACGGTTCCAGTTCCACCGTCCTTCGGTGACCCCCGGTCGGCTCCATGGCCGGCTGGGTGGTTACTGTGCAGTCACTTAGGCCGAGATCGCGGCCGAACGACGGCGCAACCACCGGAGGCATACAGATGGCTCTGCTCGACAAGGACGGCGTACGGCTCACCGTCGACGACACGGTCGCCACGGTGACACTGACCAATCCTGCCAAACGAAACGCTCAATCCCCCGCGCTCTGGCGGGCGTTGACGGAGGCTGGAAGGTCGTTGCCGGGCACCGTCCGGGTCGTCGTGCTGCGCGGCGAAGGGCAGTCCTTCTCCGCAGGGCTCGACCGGCAGGCGTTCACCCCCGAAGGCTTCGAGGGCGAGCCGTCCTTTCTCGACCTGGCGCGCGGTTCGGAGGAACTGCTCGACTCCACCATCGCCGAGTACCAGGAGGCGTTCACCTGGTGGCGGCGCAACGACATCATCTCCGTGGCCGCTGTACAGGGGCACGCGATCGGTGCCGGTTTCCAGCTTGCCCTCGCGTGCGATCTGCGCGTCGTCGCGGACGACGTGCAGTTCGCCATGCGCGAGACCGGGTTGGGCCTGGTGCCCGACCTCGGCGGCACGCAGCCGCTGACCTCGACGGTCGGCTATGCCCGCGCGCTCGAAATCTGCGCGACGGGACGCTTCGTCCACGCCGAGGAGGCCGAACGGATCGGCCTCGCGAACCTGGTCGTCCCCGCGGGTGAGCTCGACGCGGCCGTCCAGGACCTCACCACCGCGCTGCTGGCTCCGCCGCGGGACGCGGTGATCGAGACGAAGGCGCTGCTTCGCGGTGCGGTGTCGCGCCCTTACGAGGACCAGCGCGCTGCTGAGCGTGCCGCCCAGGGCCGCCGCCTGCGGGACCTGGCCGGCCTGTCCGACTAACCGCGCCGCCGCGGCACGGGGGCCAGCCCCCGGACCCCCAGGGGGTCCGGGGCGCAGCCCCGGGGAACGGTGGAAGGGCGGGTAGGGGACTTCGCCCCGCGCAGCGGAGCCCCCGGCCGCGTCGGGACGGGCGCCGCCCGGGGCGCCGACTTACCGTGGGTCGGGAGCCCGTACGCGCGCGAAGGGATACGAGATGACCGAATCCGCCGCCACAGGCGGCACCGCCAAGCCCCCCGCCGACCGCGGCCGCACGAGCATCGCCGACGGCGTCGTCGAGAAGATCGCCGGCCTGGCCGCCCGCGAGGTGGACGGCGTCCACGCCATGGGCAGCGGCAGCGGCCTCTCCCGTACCTTCGGCGCCGTCCGCGACCGCGTCCCCGGCGGGGCCAAGTCCTCCGTCAGCCGGGGCGTGAAGGCGGAGGTCGGCGAGGTGCAGACCGCTCTCGACCTGGAGATCGTCGTGGATTACGGCGTGTCGATCCGGGACGTGGCCCGGGCCGTCCGTGAGAACGTCGTCTCGGCGGTCGAGCGGATGACCGGCCTCGAGGTCGTCGAGGTCAACATCGCGGTCAGCGACGTGAAGCTGCCGGACGAGGACGACGAGGAGCCGGAGTCCCGACTGCAGTAGAGGAGCCCGCATGAGCATGTCGGTCGTCGGCCTCGTGGCCGGCATGGCACTGGGGTTCGCCGGGTACTTCGGCGGGTTCGGGGCCTTCCTGCTGGTGTCCGCGCTCGGCGCCATCGGCTTCGTCGTGGGCCGGTTCCTCGACGGGGACCTGGAGCCGGGGGACTTCTTCCGTCCCAGGGACCGCGACCGGGACCGGGACCGGGACCGGGACCGGGACCGATGAGCACCCCCCGGCCCACCCCGCCCCGGGTGCCCGCCGCCGAGCGGGGAGCCACCCGGATCGCCGACCGGGTCGTCGCGAAGATCGCCGCCCAGGCGGCCCGGGAGGCGCTGACCCGACCCGCCCCGGACGCCGACCCACCGCACGCCACCGTCACCGTGCACCACGACATCGCCCGCGTCCGGGTGGTCCTGGAGCTGGCCTACCCCTCCGACCTCGCCGCCCAGTGCGCGGCCGTACGCCGCCAGGTCGCCCTGCGCGTCGAGGAGTGCGCGCAGATGGCCGTACCCGAGGTGGACGTCGACATCGAGCACCTGCGCCCCGCGCGCGGACGGCCCGCCGCCGGGCGGGACCGGCGGGTCCGGTGAGCGCCCGCTTCCGGTCGCCCCGGCGGCTCCCGGCCGCGGTGGGGGCGTGCGCCGTCCTCGGGGTGGCGGGGCTGTTCCTGTACGAGCTGGCGGCGGTACGGGCCCACCGCCCGGGCATGCGCTGGCGCGACGAGCTCTCGAGCGCCCTGGAGCGGCACACCCCGGCCGACCCCGGCGTGCTGATCGGCGGCGCGGCCCTGGCCCTCGCCGGGGCCGCGCTGCTGCTGTACGCCCTCACCCCGGGCCTGCGCGGGATCCTCCCCATGGCCTCCGGGCACCCGGAGGTCCGGGGCGGACTGGAACGCAAGGCCGCCGCACAGGTGCTGAGGGACCGGGTCATGGAGGTGTCCGGGGTGCGGTCGGCGCGGGTCAGTGTGGGCCGGTCCCGCATCGGTGTCCGGGCCGTGTCCCACTTCCGCGAACTGGACGACGTACGGGCCGATCTGGACGCGGTGCTGTCCGTCGGCGTCGCCGAGCTGGGCCTGGCCCGCGAGCTGCGGCCGAGGGTACGGGTGAACCGCCGGTGACCCTCGGGACGGTGAACCGGGTCCTGCTCGGGCTGCTCGGACTGGTCCTGCTGGCGGCGGGAGCGTCGGTGCTGGCCGCGACCGGGCCGTTCGAGGGCCGCCACGAACCGCTGCTGGCGCCGCACGGCCCGGGCTGGCCGGCGCCCTGGTGGGTGGTGCTCGCCGCACTCGGGGTCTGCGTCCTGCTGGCGCTGTGGTGGCTACTGTCCCAACTGCGGCGGGCCAGGCTCGCGGCGGTGCTCGTGGACACCGGCGACGGGGCGTTCGCCGTGCTGCGCGGACGGGCGCTGGAGGAGGCCGTCGAGGCCGATGTCCAGGAGGCAGTGGAGGGCGTGGCACGGTGCCGGGTCACCCTGCGCGGACGGCGCGGGGCCCCGGCCCTGCGGGTCGCCCTGGAACTGGAGCCGCACGCGGTGCCGGCCGACGTGCTGGCGGCCCTGGCCGGCCCGGTGCTGGGCCGGGCCCGCGGCTCGGCGGCGCTCCCGGCCCTCCCGGCGGAGGCCCGCCTGCACGTCACCCCGCGCCGGGCGCGGCGGGTGACGTGAGGCGGAGCCGGGGCTGACGGCGGCGGAGGATGACGGCGGTTCAGCCGGCGGTGGCGGGCGGCTCAGAAGCCGTGCCGGGAGCCGCCGTCCACCGGGAGCATGATGCCGGTCAGATAGGAAGCCGCCGGGGACAGCAGGAACGCCGCCGAGCGGCCGAACTCCTCCGGGGTGCCGTACCGCCGCAGCGGGATGCCCGCCTCGTTGCGGGTGCGGGCGAGGTCCGCGTCCCCGGACAGGGCGTCGAGCTCGCGGACCCGGTCGGTGTCGATGTGGGCGGGCAGCAGGCCGACCACCCGGATGCCGCGCGGGCCCAGTTCCACGGAGAGGGACTTCGCGAAGCCGGCCAGGCCGGGGCGCAGCCCGTTGGAGATGGTGAGTCCGGGGATCGGCTCGTGCACGGAGCCCGACAGGACGAAGCCGATGACCCCGCCGTCGGAGAGCTCGGCGGCCGCCGCCCGTGCGAGGCGGACCGCGCCCAGGAAGACCGACTCGAAGGCCGCCGACCACTGCGCGTCGGTGTTGTCGGCCGCCGAACCGGGTGCCGGGCCGCCGACGCTGATGAGGATGCCGTCGAGGCGGCCGAAGTGTTCCCGGGCGGCGGCGACGAGCCGGGAGGCGGCACCGGGGTCGGAGTTGTCGGCGGCCACGCCGACCGCGTTCGGGCCCAGCGCCTTGGCCGCGGCCTCGGCGCGCGCCGCGTCCCGGCCGGTCAGCATCACCTTGGCGCCGTCGGCGGTCAGTTCGCGGGCGGAGGCGAAGCCGAGGCCCCTGGTGGCGCCGGTGACGATGTAGACACGGTCCTTCAGTCCAAGATCCATGCCCGACACGCTACGCGGTCGCCACCGGCTCCCGCTCGGAAGCGCCGGTCCCGGCCGCGGCCGCCGCGTCGCGGTCGCGCTTCTCGCGCCGTACGAGCACGATCCAGCCCACCGGCACCGCGAAGGTGAAGAGCCACCACTGGATCGCGTACGCCATGTGCGGCCCGATCGAGTCGTGGTCGGGCTCGGCGACGGCCTCGGGACGGCCGTCGGCCGGGACCGGGGCGGTGAGTTCCAGGTAGCCGCCGAGGACGGGCTTGCCCAGGTACTGCGCCTGCTGCTTGCTGTTGATCAGCATCACCTGACGGTCCGGCAGGCCCTTGCGGTCCTTGATGCCGCTGCCGCCGCTGGTCTCGTCGGCCTTCAGCCGCCCGGTGACCGTGACCTCGCCGGTGGGCGCGGCCGGCACCGGCGGGTAGGCGCGCGGGTCGTCGCCGCCCGCGATCCAGCCGCGGTTGACGAGGACCGCCCGGCCGTCGGCCAGTACGAGCGGGGTCAGGACCTGGAAGCCGACCTTGTCGTCGTTGGAGGTGCGCATGCGCACGACGACCTCGTGCGCGGAGTCGTACGTACCGGTGGCGGTCACGGCACGCCAGTAGTCGGCGCGCGGGACCACGTGGCCGGGGGAGGTGACCTCGGTCACGGGGACCGGCTTCGCCCGCAGGTTCGCGTCGATCAGCTCGTTCTGCGCGACCCGGTGCTCATGGCGGTGGAACTGCCAGAACCCCAGCTTGATCATCGCGGGGATCAGGACGAGGCCGATGAGGGTGAGGCACACCCACTGCCGGGTCAGCACAAAGCGGTACACGCCCACGACGGTACCCCCAGCGGCGAGGACCCCGGCGGCCGGGTGGCCGTCCGGGGTCGTGGCGGAGATGAAGAGGGAGGTGACGGGGGGAGGGCGAGGGGAAGCGCGCCGGGGAGGACGGGACGGGAGTCAGACGCGGTCGGTGATGCCCACCTTCCCCTCCGCGCGGGCGCAGTGCCCTCCGCAGAACCACTGTCCCTCGACCTCGACGCCCTGCCCGATGATCTGGACCCGGCAGTGCTCGCAGATGGGCGCCATGCGGTGAATGGCGCAGGAGAAGCAGTCGAAGACGTGCACAGCTCCCTGTGCGTGGACTTCGAAGGACATGCCGTAATCGTTCCCGCAGACTTCGCAACGTGCCATGCGCCGCATGCTGCGCAGGCCGGACCGCCGGAACAAGATCCACCGGGGTGAGTCGCCGAGCGTGCACCCGGGCGGCCCAACGGCCGGCCCGACGGGCACCCGGACGGCGGCCCGGCCCCTCCCGTGCTCAGTCCCGCGCCGGAGCCACGTCCCGCAGCAGTTGGGTGAAGGCCGCCTCGTCGACGACGGGGGTCCCGAAGGACTTCGCCTTCACCGTCTTGGAGGTCGAGGAGTCCGGGTCGTTCGTCACGAGCAGGCTCGTGAGCCGGGACAGGCTCGTCGCGACGTGCAGGCCCGCCTCCACGGCGCGGTCCTCCAGCAGCTCCCGGTCCACCGAGGTGTCACCGGAGAACGCGATCCGCATGCCCTGCTTGAGCGGGGTGCCGTCCGCCCACCGCCCCGGATTCGGGTACGGGCACGGCGGCCGCTTGCGCGAGGCCCGCCAGCTCGACCCGACATTTCCACCGCCTGCCCCGTACGAGGCCTGGTACCCGACGCGCGGGGCGGCGGGCGCGTCCGACCACTCCGTGAGCGGCCGGCACTCCAGCAGGGGCAGCCGTACGTTGTCCCGCGCGGCCGCGTGCAGGGACGGACGGAACGCCTCCGCGAGGACCCGGGCATCGTCGAGCGCGTGGTGGGCGCGCTGCTGGACCACGCCGAAGTGCGCGGCGAGCGACTCCAGCTTGTGGTTGGGCAGCGGGAGGTTCAGTTCCTTCGACAGGGCGATGGTGCACAGCCGCTGGCGCACCGGAGCGGTGGCCTCGGCCCGCGCGTACTCGCGGGCGATCATCTGCCAGTCGAAGATCGCGTTGTGCGCGACCAGCACCCGGTCGGCGAGCCGGCCCGCGAACTCCTCGGCGATGTCCTTGAAGAGCGGCGCGTCCTGGAGCATGTCGCTGGTCAGACCGTGGATCCACACGGGGCCGGGGTCCCGGAGCGGGTTGACCAGCGTGTACCAGTGGTCCTCGACGTTGCCCTGAGCGTCAAGCCGGTAGACGGCGGCGGAGATTATCCGGTCGTCGCGAGCGAGCCCGGTGGTCTCCACGTCGACGACCGCGTACCCCTGTGGGTACGCGGTCGGCCACATCGTCTCTGCGGTCGTACGGTCGGCGAGCATGGTCACAGAGGATATCGGCCCGCGCCGACACCCGTGGCCCGATGCCCCTTCAGCTCAGCTCCGCCACGAGGTCCCCGGCCGTCACCCGGGCGAAGGACCCGGGTACTTCGGCGGGGCCGGGGAAGAGCCGGTAGGCCGTCCCCGAACCCCCTTCGGGGGCCACGCTCGCGCAGGTCAGCGCGAGGAACGCGCGCTTGCCGGCCGCCAGTTCGGCGGCCTCCGCGTCAGCGTCCGCGGGGGTCCGGCGCTCCTCGGGCGGCTCCAGGGCGGTGATGCGCGCGGCGAAGCCGGCCGGCTGCTCACCGGCCGCGGCGCGGTAGAGCCACACCTCGTCAGTGGCCGAACTCTCGGTGGCCCGCCTTATCACCGCCACCTCCCGGGTGCGGGCCGCGGCCCGCCACACGGTGAGGTCCCACAGGGTGGTGCGGGTGCCGGAGCCGAAGTGGGCGCAGACGTCCTCCGCGGCGGCGGCGAGCCGGTCGCCGCCGGCGGCGGCCACGCTCTGGTGGGACCCCGAAGGCGGCAGGTGGACGTCCGCCCACAGGGCCCGGCGGGCACCGAGGTCCACCACCATCGGCAGGTAGGCCCGGGACTCGCCGGTCAGGTCGAAACGCTGGCGCACGGTCCGGGGGTCGTACGAGGCGTCGCGCGGGCCGTCCGCCGGCAGCGCCATGAAGCCCGCGAAGGCGTCCGGCAGCTCCTCGAACGGCACGTTGTTGAAGCTGAACACCAGCGGCACCGCGTACGCGTCCCCGTGCTCGGCGAGCTTCGCCAGGTCCAGGTCCACGTACTCGGTGGCCCCGGCCGGAGCCGGCGCCGAGGTGAGGTCGCCGGAGTGCACGGCGGCGCCCTCCGGCCCGTGCCGGAGCTGCGTGTAGTCGCACCGGCCGGTGAACCGCCAGTCGGCGTCGAAGAAGGCGACGGACAGGTCGAGGTCGGTGCGGTTGCCCGCCGGCTCGGTCCAGTGCAGGAAGAGCCGCAGCACCTCGCCCGCGGGCAGGTTCTGCGAGCTGCCCCGGGGGACGGCGACCAGGGTCCTGGCCGCATCGCGCTCCGCGAAGGGCACGACCAGGTCCGCGAGCGCGGAATCGAGCACCGCCAGCTCGTACGGCTCCTCCTCGGGCCGGGCGAACCGGCGCAGCACCTCGGCCTCCAGCATCCCGGCGACCTCCCGGACCAGCGGCTCCGGCAGGGGCGGGCGGTCCTCCGCCACCGACAGGGCGCGGGTGACCTCGCCCCGCGGGAAGAACACCCGGCGCGCACCGAGCCGGTCCTCGGCGCGGACGCGCAGCGCTCCGAACGCGGAGAGCAGCGGGCCGGGGCCCACGGAGGGGAGTCCGCGCTGCAGAGCCCGCGCGAGCTCCGGGACGGGGTGCTCGCCGGTGTGCAGGCGCAGCAGGTGGTCGAGGCGCCGGACGAGTTCGCCCGGCCGCTGCCCGGCCAGCGCGGCGGCCGCCCCGGCGTCCCCTTCGGCGAGGGCCCGCTCCAGGCGGCCGCCCCAGGACGCGGGCCGGAGCCGCTCGTCCTGCACGCGCACGGCGTCCGGATGTGCGGCGGCGGTCTCCCGCAGAGCCGCGCCCAGCGGGCCGGTCAGCGGGGTGCCGCGCAGGACGGCGAAGGCGAGCGCGGCCCGCGGGTGACGGGCGTGCTGCTCGAAGGGGTGCAGGGTCTCGGCGGCCCGCTTCCAGCCGGTGGGGTGCCGCAGCAGGTCCTCGACGAGGTACGGGACCGGCAACGCGTCCAGCAGGGCCAGCAGTTCGCGCCGCA
This sequence comes from Streptomyces sp. NBC_01264, assembly GCF_026340675.1. Lineage (NCBI taxonomy): Bacteria > Bacillati > Actinomycetota > Actinomycetes > Kitasatosporales > Streptomycetaceae > Streptomyces > Streptomyces sp. NBC_01264. The sequence goes on along the minus strand of NZ_JAPEOX010000001.1, from coordinate 2,663,606 downwards.
GCGGCCGGCCGAGGGAGACGAACCGGGAGGGCAGGGGCAGCAGCCCGGGATTGCCTCCGGACGCCACGGCGAGCAGCCGCAGCACGTCCGTGGCCGTGGTCAGCCACTCGGCGAGCAGGGGCCGCACGTGGTCCCGCGCGCCGGGACAGGTGAGCAGCGTGGCCAGGAGCAGCGCCTTGGTCTCCCGTACGGGGATTTCCCCGGGGAGCTCGCCGCGTGCGGCCGGGCTCAGCGGCAGCAGCGTGACCAGGTCCTCGCGGTCCTGCGGGGACAGCGGGGTCGCGCGGGCGAGCAGCGCCGCCACGATTGGCGTGGCGTCGGCGGCCGGGTCGGTGCCGAGCCGCAGCAGCCGGAGCGGACCGGGGTGGGCGGGCCTGGCCGCGCCGACGGCGCGTACGGGGCGCAGGAAGGGATCGGCGGGATCGAGCCGCCGATGGCACAGCGGGCAGCCCGCGTAATCGGCGCCGTCCCAGCACAGCCGGCACACCAGGTGGGCGCAGGGGGACACCGGGAAGACGGTGCGCTGCTCGCCGCAGAGCACGCACGGGTGGTCGGCCTGCTGGAGGAGGTGGGCGAAGACCCGGTCCACGTAGAGCCGTTCGGTGTCGCGCGGGGCGACCACCGGTGTCGCCGGGAAGCGGCGGAAGAGCGGGACGTGGCTCCGGTCGGCGCCGAGCAGGTCGTCGACCAAGGCGACGAGGCGGCTGTGGGCTGCGGCCAGTTCCTCGGTGGGCAGCGCGGCCAGGGCCGCGTAGAGCTCCGGGCTCACGGTGTGTCCGCGTCCCAGGAGTTCTGCTTCGAGTCTGCGCAGGGCGGGCCCGCCGGGTGCGGCGGCCTGGGCGGGTGTCCCGCCGACGTGGAAGGTCTGGAGCCGGCGCAGCAGGACGGACTCGACAGTGGCTATGGGTGTTTCCCTCCGTGAACGTGAAGAACGGGGGCGGGGAGTGGGCGCGCGGGATCGTCAGAGGAAGGGTGAGAAGGATGCGCGCCGGGGAGCCGCCCCCGTGTCCACGGATCCCATCACGGCGTCGCGGCGGGGCGCAAAGGAATTATCCGACCGGTGTCAGCAGGGCCCGCACCAAGGCCCTCAGGGTCAGCTGGAACAGCCGTTCCGGGTCCACCGGCCGGGCCAGCGCGCGGGCCAGCGGCGGGTCGTGCGGGGCGTCGGCCGGGTCCCAGAGCTCGCTCTCGGCGGGGGACTGGGCGGGGGAGCGTTCGCGATTGCGCTCGACCAGGACGAAGCCGATGATCTGGAACTGGATCGCGCGCACCGCGTCCGCGGCCCGGGCCCCGCGCAGGCCCGCCGCGTGCACCTCGTGGACCAGGGCCTGCTGGGCGGGCAGGAACATCCGGTCGGTGAGGCCGCGTTCGTGGACCATCGCGATCAGGTGCGGGCGCTCGCGCAGTTCGCGACGGAGTGTCCGGGCGACCGAGAGGATGCGGTCGCCGGGGGTGCGGCCGACCGGCCGGATGGCGCCGACCTCCTCCACGGTCCGCTCCACGAGGGCGTCGAGCAGGGATTCGCGGTTGCCCACGTGCCAGTAGATGGAGGTCACGGCGGTGCCCAGCTCGGCGGCGAGCTTGCGCATGGTGAGGGCGGCCGGGCCGTGCTGTTTGACCAGGGACGCGGCGGCGTCCAGTACCTCCGCGCGGGTCAGCGTGGTTCTGGTCATCGTGTCCGTCCCAACTTTCTGTCGATCCGTCAGATCGGTTACGTGCACGGGTCTTTACCCTTCATCGGCAGCGGTGTAACTGTGTTACAGAACCAGCTGCGTCAGAACCGACTGAGTCCTGGACGAAGGATGGTGCGATAGATGACACGCGTACGGTACGGAGCGCGCACCGAGGCCGAGATCGCCGCTTCGCGCGAGAAGAGTTCCAAGCTCCCCGACATCTGGTCCACCGGCGTGGTGGCCGTCTGGGAAACGGACCCGGACGTGGTGGCGGCGGTCCTGCCGCCTCCGCTGAAGCCCACGGAACGGCCCCTGGTGCGGGCCAACATCAGCAAGGTGGACCTGCCCGGCTACCCGCTCGGCGCCGGTTCGGTGGCCGTCGCCGCCCAGCACGACGGGGTCGAGGGCTGGTATCCGCTGGTCATGCCGATGAGCATGGAACGCGCCCTGATCGGTGGCCGCGAGGTCTTCGGCGAGCCGAAGAAGCTCGGCGAGATCACCGTCGAGCGCGAGGGTCTGGTCGTCCGGGCCTCGCTCGCCCGGCACGGGATCGCCTTCGTCGAGGTGCGCGGGGCGGTGGACCGCGAACTGCCGCTGCCGGAGCCCACCGTGAAGACCGACTTCTACTTCAAGTTCCTCCCCGCGGTGGACGGTTCGGGCTTCGATGCCGATCCGGTGCTGGTGCACTGCACGCGCAACGAGAAGGTCCGCAAGCTGGAGCACATCACCGGCGACGTGGTGCTCCGGGAGTCCATGTTCGACCCCATCGCCGACCTCCCCGTACGCCGCCTCGTCGAGATCACCATCGGCGAGAAGACCACGGACCAGCGGGGCAAGGTCGTCGAGCGGGTCAGCGCCCAGGCCCTGCTCCCGTACATCCACCAGCGCTACGACGACCCGATGCAGATCCTCGACGGACCGCCCGAGGGGAGCGTCTGATGCGACTGGAACCGGGACAGGTGGCCGTGGTCACCGGAGCCGCCAGCGGCATCGGCCTCGCGATGGCCCGCCGCTTCGCCGCCGAGGGACTGAAGGTGGTCCTCGCCGACGTGGAGGAGGGCGCCCTGCGCAAGGCCGCCGACGAACTCGCCGCCGACGGCGCCGAGGTGCTCGCCAAGATCGTCGACGTCAGCGACCGGGACTCCGTGATGTCCCTGGCCGACGCCGCGTACGAGACCTTCGGCGCCGTGCACGTCCTCTGCAACAACGCGGGCGTCGGCTCCGGTGCCGAGGGCCGCATGTGGGAGCACGAGCCCAACGACTGGAAGTGGGCCTTCTCCGTCAACGTCTGGGGCGTCTTCCACGGCATCCAGGCCTTTGTCCCCCGCATGATCGCGGCAGGCGGCCCCGGCCACATCGTCAACACCTCCTCCGGCGACGGCGGCATCGCCCCGCTGCCCACCGCCTCGGTCTACGCGGTCACCAAGGCGGCCGTGGTGACCATGACCGAGTCGCTCTACGCCCACCTCAAGGCGGAGGGCGCGGCCATCGGCGCCTCCGTGCTCTTCCCCGGACCGCACATGCTGCGCACCGGCCTGTGGGAGTCGCACCGCAACCGGCCCGACCGGTACGCCAAGGAACGCCCGCGCAAGTCCCCGTACCGCAGCCTCGACCAGTACGAGTCCGCCATGAAGAAGGCCGGCCACGAGGTGAACTTCACCCCGGTCGAGGACGTCGCGGACCACGTGGTGGACGGCATCCGCGCCGACCGCTTCTGGATGCTGCCCGACAGCGAGCATAGCGACCGGCAGATCCGCGCCCGATCGCAGTCGATGCTCGACCGCGCCAACCCCGCCTACCTGGAAAGTTTCATCCTCGACTGAGGAGCCTCAATCGTGAGTGCGTACGAAGACCCGTACCTGATCATCTCCTCCGACTGCCACGCGGGGCTGCCCACCGAGCAGTACCGCCCCTACCTGGACAGCGCCTTCCACCCGCAGTTCGACGAGTTCCTCGGCCAGCGCGACGCCCGCCGCGCCGAGGCCACCAAGCTGGGCGTGCGCAACGAGGCCTTCGCCGAGAAGTGGTTCCACGACCACGAGGAAGGCCTCCGGGGCGGCTGGGACGTCGCGCAGCGGCTGAAGGAGCTCGACGGCGACGGCGTGGCCGCCGAAGTCGTCTTCCCCGACGCCGACGCCGTGGACAGCCAGACCGCCGCCCCCTTCGGGGTGGGCCTCGGCCTCTCCGGCGACCAGGACCCCGAGCTCGGCATGGCCGGCGCCCAGGCGCACAACCGGTGGCTCGCCGAGTTCGTGTCCGAGAACCCCGAGCGGCACTGCGGGGTCGCCCTGCTGCCCATCACCGGCGAGCCCGACAAGGTCGTCGCCGAGATTTACCGGGCGAAGGCCTCCGGGCTGGGCGCCCTGATGATCCCGGCCATGTGGGTGGACAAGGCCCCGTACCACGACCGCCGTTACGACCCCGTGTGGGCGGCGGCGGCCGAGACGCAGATGCCGATCGTCACCCACTCGGGCTCCTCGCCGCGCCACGAGTACGGGGACCACCTGGGCATCTTCGTCTCCGAGGTCACCTGGTGGCCGGCCCGCCCGCTGTGGTTCCTGCTCTGGTCCGGGGTCTTCGAGCGGCACCCGGGGCTGAAGTTCGGCGTCGCCGAGTCGGGCTGCTGGTGGCTGCCGAACCAGCTCTGGTTCATGGACCGGCTCTACCTCGGCGCGCACGGCGGCAAGAAGCTCTCGCCGTTCGAGGAGCTGAAGCGGCCGCCGAGCGAGTACCTGGACCGGCAGGTGTTCATCTGCGCCACCAACACCAAGCGGCGCGAGCTGGCCCAGCGCTACGAGATCGGTGTGGACAACATCCTGTGGGGCTCGGACTTCCCGCACCCCGAGGGGACCTGGCCGAACACCCGCACCTGGCTGAAGAACACCTTCCACGACATCCCCGTCGAGGAGACCCGCCGGATGCTGGGCCTGGCCGCCGCCGAGGTCTTCGGCTTCGACACCGAGAAGCTGGCGCCGATCGCCCGCCGCATCGGCCCCACCGCCGCCGAGCTCGGCCAGAGCGCGGACCAGGCGGCCGTCGAAGCCTCCTGGGCGCGCTCGCGCGACGTGGGCCGGCACTGGCTGACCGACAACGACTTCCCGGTGCTGGGGGTGAACCGGTGAGTGCGAGCTCCGAGGACCGCTACACGGTCATCTCCGCCGACTGCCACGCGGGCGCCGACCTGCTGGACTACAAGCCGTACCTGGAGAAGCGCCACCACGAGGAGTTCGACGCCTGGGCCGCGACCTACGTCAACCCGTACGAGGACCTCCTCGCGGACACCGCCGACCGCAACTGGAACTCCCAGCGGCGCCTGACCGAGCTCGAAGCCGACGGGATCGTCGCGGAGGTGCTCTTCCCGAACACCATCCCGCCGTTCTTCCCCAAGGCCTCGCTGATGGCCCAGCCCCCGACGGCGGCCGAGTACGAGATGCGCTGGGCCGGGCTCCAGGCCCACAACCGGTGGCTGGCGGACTTCTGCGCGGACGCGCCGGGCCGCCGGGCGGGCGTGGTCCAGATCCTGCTGAACGACGTGGACGCGGCGGTCCAGGAGATCCGCCGCACCCGCAACGCGGGCCTGACCGGCGGCATCCTGCTGCCCGGCGTCCCGCCCGGCTCCACCGTTCCGGAGCTCTACTCGGAGGTCTACGACCCGATCTGGGCCGTCTGCGACGAGCTGGACGTCCCGGTCAACCACCACGGCGGCTCCGCCTCGCCGCCGCTGGGCGACGAGCCGGCGGCGCGGGCCGTCTTCATGGTGGAGACCACCTGGTTCTCCCACCGGGCCCTGTGGCACCTCGTCTTCGGCGGGGCCTTCCGCCGCAACCCCGGGCTGAAGCTCGTCCTGACGGAGCAGGGATCCGGCTGGATCCCGGGCGTGATCGAGATGCTGGACTACTACCACGGCCGCCTGGTCGCGGCCTCGGCCACCGCCGAGGCGAAGTTCGGGGCCGGGCTGGCGGAGTCCATGGGCAAGGGGCCGAGCCAGGTCTGGCGGGACAACTGCTTCGTGGGAGCGAGCTTCATGCGCCCCCACGAGGTCCCGCTGCGGGACCGGATCGGGCTCGACAAGATCATGTGGGGCAGCGACTACCCCCACGACGAGGGCACCACGCCCTACTCCCGCGAGGGCCTGCGCATCGCCTACGCGGGCCTGCCCCGCGAGGAGGTCGCCGCCATGGTCGGTGGCAACGCCGCCCGGGTGTACGGCTTCGACCTCGCCCTCCTCGACGCGGTGGCCGCCAAGCACGGCCCCCTCGTCTCGGAGGTCGCGCAGCCCCTGACGGAGGTCCCGGCGGACGCCACCAGCCCGGCCTTCGCCCGAGGGGGCTCGGTCCGGGTCTGGTGACGGGGCGGTCCCGCCGGAGCGGCTCAGTCCTTGCGGACCAGCCGCTCCGGCGGGATCAGTTCCGCCCCGGTCACGTGCGTGCCCCGGCGGAGCTCGATCACCAGCTCCGCCATGGGCGCGAGCGGCGCCAGGTCCACGGTCCCCAGGCACTCGCTCAGCACCAGCCGGCGCAGCGCCGGCAACTCCGCCAGCGCCTCCAGCGATCCCTCCAGGGCGCACCGGATCAGGAAGAGCCGGCCGAGGCGTTCGTACGGCAGGAGCGCCCCGGCCGACACGGGCGCGGCGTGCCGGATCTGCAGGCCCGTCAGTCCCCGCAGCGGCAGCGAGCGCACCAGCTGCCGGTACTGGGTGCTCCCGGCGATCGTCAGCGTCTCCACCGCCGGCCACCGCTCGATTCCGTCGAGCGTCATCCGGCGGGCCCCCTGCCACAGGTGCAGCGCGGTCAGCGTCTGCGCCGCGGGGACGTCCCCGATCCGCCGTTCCTCCGGTTCGAAACCGATGACCAGGGAGCGCAGCCCCGCCGCCCCCGCCAGCGGGGTGAGCGGGAGGTCGTCCCGCAGATAGCCGAACGCCAGGCTGTCCGCCCGCAGTTCGCCCACCACTTCGATCCCGGTGACCTTCGGGCAGTCCAGGACGCCCAGGTGCCGCAGCGAGGACTGCCCGGCCAGCGGGGACAGGTCGGACAGTGCCGCGTTGCGGTGCAGGACCAGGGACTCCAGGTTCCGCCGCTGCGAGATCTCCCGCGGGACCGGGCCGTCCCAGCTGACGTGCACCCGGTTGATGTGCGGCAGCCGGTCCAGGGCCCGCAGCTGTCCGGCCGTGCGCACGTGCAGGTGGGCCGTGCGCATGGGGGCGTCCGCGAGCACCGCGTCCGTGTAGGAGTCCAGCGGGAACCGCCCCCAGGCGTCCGATAGTTCGCGCCCCACCTCGTAGCGGTCGTCGGTCCGGAACCCCGCGACCACCTGGAGCGCCCGGTCGCCACCGACCAGCGCCGCCGTACGGACCGTGGCGGCGGCCTCGCCCTCGGCGAGCCCGGCCGGTTCGGGCAGCAGCTCCAGCACCAGCTCGCCGGCCTTGGCCAGTTCCTCGGCCTGCGCCGGGGAGCGAGGGGGCAGCAGGAGGGCCGTACGGGCCTTCACCTCGCGCCAGACCTGCGGATCGAGCTCCGGCGCGTGCTCCAGGCAGGCGGCCGCGAGCAGCACCAGCCGGCTCCGGTCGGGCTCCGACTGATCGGCTCGGGCCAGCAACTCCCTTAGGAGATAGGCCCGTTCGTCGGGCCGGGCGTGTCCCACGGCCATCCGGACCACGTTGTCCCAGGTGTACTCGTGCGCATTGCGCACCAGGACGCCGAAGTCCCGCGCCTCCACGGCGGCCTTGGCGCCGAGGTAGTCCTGGAAGGTCTGGTGGACGAACAGGACCGAGCCCGCCACCGGTTCGCGGAGCAGCCCGCTGCGGATCAGCAGGTGCCGGAACACCGTCTGCGCGTCGGCCTGGGCCCTGACCTGCGGCATGGAGTCGAGGGCTTCGGCGATCATCCCGATCGTCCCGGCCTCGGACGCCTCCACCTGGCCGTTGCGGATCAGCCAGTACGCGAGCCGCTGGAGCAGCAGGGTCTGCTCGTCCCGGCTGAGGTAGACGCCCTCGATCCCGGAGATGTCGCGCTCGCTGTCGCGGCGGATCAGCAGCATGTCCAGGGCCGTGTCGTAGAGCTCCTTGCGGGCCCGCGGCAGGTGCATCCGGCGGTCCCGGTTCAGGGCGCACAGCAGGGCGCACATCAGCGGGTTCGTCGCGAGCCTGCCCAGGTCCCGGCGCGACGCCACCTCCCGCAGGAGCGCCTTCTCGTACCGGTCGAGCAGCTCCCGCTCCACCTCGGCGCCCTCGCCGTCCGCCTCCTCCCGGGCGGAGGCGTGCCAGTGGGTGATGAAGGCGCCCACGTCGTCGCGGTCCATGGGGAGCAGGGCGAGGGAGGAGAAGCCGTGGGTGGTCAGCCAGTCCTCCGGTACGGCCGAGTGGCGCGTGGTGACCACGAAGCGGGCCGCCGGGTACGCGGTGAGCAACGCCCGCAGCCAGGACTCGGTCCTGACGCGCAGGCGCGGTGGCACCTCGTCGACCCCGTCGACCAGGACGAGCGCCCGCCCCGAGGAGAGGAGCCCGGCGACCCACCCCTCCGGGGCCCGCAGGGGTACGCCGGTCGCCGTCAGCCAGTCCTCGGGGGCGGGGAGGCCGACGGGGGAGTTGAAGGAGCGCAGGGGCAGGACGAAGGGGACCAGGCCGTTCCAGTCACGCAGCTGGTCCGTGAAGGTGCTCCGGGCGGCGTTCAGGGCCAGCCACTGGACGAGGGTGCTCTTGCCGGAGCCGGCCGGACCGCGCAGCAGGACCCGCTCCGCGGCGTTCAGGGCCACGTCGGCCTTGACCGAGGTCTGCAGGCCGGGCTCGCCGAGGAGTTCCCCGCCGCTGACGGCGAGGCTGATGTAGGCCAGGTCCAGCGACCAGTCCCCGCGGGCCTGGCCGAGCGTCAGCCCGAACAGCTGGACCCGCCCTTGCGTCTTGGCCACGTACCGCGCGTACCGCTCCTCGAACTCCTCGGCCCCGGAACCGGCGCCCCCGGTGTTCCCCGGGCGCACCGCGTTCCCCGCGGCCTCCGCGCCGCCCGCGCCCTCCGCGCCCGTCGACTCCGCCGCGTGCGCCCGGCACAGCGCGACCAGTTCCCGGTAGGCGGCTCCGGCCGCCGCGCTCAGGGCCGCCGGGGGCGGGGGCGCCGAGGCCGCCGCCGTGCCGGGTTCCGCCGCGAACAGGGCCCGGGCCTCCCGCGGGCCCAGCGCGGCGAACGCGGCGCCGACCGCGTGCACCGCCGCCCGCCGGTCGGGCTCCGGGAGCTCCGCGCCCGCCTCCGTCAGCCGGGCCGCCAGCTCGCGCGCGAGGCGCCGTACGGCGGGATCGCCCGGCTTCACCGGCCTGAGCCGTCGCGCCCCCGGCCAGGACTTCGCCCGTGCCCGCGCCACGGCCTCGGCCGCCCGTAAGGCCACCGCCTCGAACTCCTCGGACCCCTCGTCGAAGCTCATCGTCCCCACGCCCTCCCCTTGGCCCGGACACCCTCACCCGGAAGCATCTCGTGAACCGTCGGTAACACCGATGGATACCGATCGGTAACAACCTCTAGCCGAGCCCCCGAACCCGCCTCTATGGTGCGGACATGCCGAACCTGCCCGATGTCGTGCTGTGGTCCATACCCGCCTTCGTCCTGCTCACCGTCATAGAGCTCGTGAGCTACCGCATCCATCCCGACGAGGACGCCGCCGGGTACGAGACCAAGGACGCCGTCACCAGCCTCGGCATGGGGATCGGCAGCCTCGGCTTCGACTTCCTCTGGAAGATCCCGATCGTCGCGATCTACACCGCGGTCTACGAGCTCACCCCGCTGCGGGTCCCCGTCCTGTGGTGGACCGTTCCGCTGATGCTGCTCGCCCAGGACTTCCTCTACTACTGGCAGCACCGCGGCCATCACGTCATCCGGATCCTGTGGGCCTGCCACGTCGTCCACCACAGCAGCCGCAAGTTCAACCTCACCACCGCCCTGCGCCAGCCCTGGACCAGCGCCACCTCCTGGCCGTTCTACCTCCCGATGATCGCGCTGGGCGTGCACCCGGCCGCCATCGCCTTCTGCTACTCGGTCAACCTCGTCTACCAGTTCTGGATCCACACCGAGCGCATCGACAAGCTGCCCCGGCCGATCGAGTTCGTCTTCAACTCCCCCTCCCACCATCGCGTCCACCACGCCTCCCAGGGCGGCTACCTGGACCGCAACTTCGGCGGCATCCTGATCGTCTGGGACCGGATGTTCGGCTCCTGGGTGGGGGAGACCGACAAGCCCGTCTTCGGCCTCACCAAGAACATCGGGACCTACAACCCGCTGCGCGTCGCCACCCACGAGTACGCCTCCATCGCCCGGGACGTACGCGGGGCCACCACCTGGCGCGAGCGCGCCGGACGCGTGTTCCGCGGCCCGGGCTGGCAGCCCGCGCAGGCCGAGCGGGCCGCGGAGCCGACGCGGGCCACCCCGGCGGAGGCGCCCGCGCCCGCCCCGGAGCACGCCGCGTGAGCGCCACCGGATCCACCGACCGCGCGCTGTCCCGTACGCGGTCCCGTACGCCCTCCTGGGCGCGCACCGCCGTCCCCGAGGGCTCCGGCTTCGCCACCAGGGCGCTGCTCGCCGCCTTCGCCGTCGCCACCGCCCTGGACCTCGGCTCCCTGCTGGCGGGCTGGCACACCGGGCACCTCCTCGCCAAGCCGCTGCTGATGCCGCTGCTCGTCGCCTACGTCATCACCCGCCGCGCCCCCCGCCTGCTGATCGCGGCCCTGCTGTTCGGCTGGGGCGGGGACCTCGCCCTGCTCTTCGACGCCGATCCCGCCTTCCTGATCGGCATGGGCTCCTTCGCCGCCGGGCACGTCTGCTACCTCATGCTTTTCAGAGGGCACAGTCTCTTCGGCCGCCGCCGTACGGGCCCCCTGCTCGGGGCCGCGTACGCCGCCGCGCTCCTGTCCACCGTCACGCTGCTCTGGGGCGACCTGCCCGCGGAGCTGCGGATCCCGGTCGCCGGGTACAGCCTGCTGCTCACCGCCATGGCCTACCGCTCCGCCGCCCTGGGCCGGCGGGCCGGGCTCGGCGGGGCGCTGTTCCTGATCTCCGACACGCTCATCGCCACCGGGGTCGCCGAGTGGCCGCAGCTGCCCCGCCCCGACTTCTGGGTCATGGCCACCTACCTGGCGGCCCAGTACCTGCTGGCCACGGGAGCGCTCGCGCCGGAGCGGGCGTACGGTAGGGAGGCCCTACAGGGCTCAACCATTTCCTAGCCGGAGGACTGCACCACCATGCGCGCCACCGTCATCCACGCCCCGCACGACATCCGCGTGGAGGAGGTGCCCGACGCTGCGATCCAGCGCCCCGAGGACGCCGTCGTCCGCGTCCTGCGCGCCTGCATCTGCGGCAGCGACCTCTGGGCCTACCAGGGCGTGGCCAAGCGCCAGCCGGGCCAGCGGATCGGGCACGAGTTCCTCGGCGTCGTCGAGGAGACCGGCTCCGCCGTCTCGGACCTGCGCGCCGGCGACCTCGTCGTCGCCCCCTTCATGTGGTCCGACGGCACCTGCGCCTACTGCGTCGAGGGCCTCTACACCTCCTGCGAGCACGGCGGCTTCTGGGGCTCGGTCGGCCACGACGGCGGCCAGGGCGAGGCCGTCCGCGTCCCGCACGCCGACGGCACGCTCGTGAAGCTGCCCGCCGACGCCGTCTCCGACGACCACCTGCTGACCGCGCTGCTCGCGCTGTCCGACGTCATGGGCACCGGCCACCACGCCGCGCTGGGCGCGGGGGTCCGCAAGGGCTCCACGGTCGCCGTCGTCGGCGACGGCGCGGTCGGCCTGTGCGGCGTCCTCGCCGCCAAGCGCCTGGGCGCCGAGCGGATCATCGCCCTGGGCCGGCACACGGTCCGTACGGACATCGCCAAGCTCTTCGGGGCCACCGACGTCGTCGCCGAGCGCGGCGAGGCCGCCGAAGCGGCCGTGCGCGAGCTCACCGGAGGCCAGGGCGCCCACTCCGTCATCGAGGCGGTCGGCACCGAGATGTCCATGCGCACCGCGGTGAACATCGCCCGCGACGGCGGGGCCATCGGCTACGTCGGGGTCCCGCACGGCAGCGGCACCGGCCTCGACCTCGGTGTCATGTTCGACCGCAACCTCACCCTGCGCGGCGGGGTCGCGCCGGTCCGCGCGTACATCCCCGAGCTGCTCGCGGACGTGCTCAGCGGTGCGATCGACCCCTCGCCCGTCTTCGACCGGGCCGTCACCCTCGACGAGGTCCCGGAGGGCTACCGGGCGATGGACGACCGCAGCGCGCTGAAGGTCATGATCAAGCCCTGACCGCAGGGCGGTAGGGGCGCGGCAACGCGAGGAAGGGCCGGGCGGGATGTTCCCCGCCCGGCCCTTCCGCGCTTCAGCGGATTCAGCCGGCTTACTTCACGGCCTTCAGCGCGTCGACCATGCCGTAGCCGTCGTAGCTGTTCTGGCCCCACTTGCTGTTGCAGGTGGCGGCGTCGACCAGCACGCCCGTGGCGTCGTAGACCTTCTCGGGGCAGGCCGTCTTCGTGGCCTGGACCTTGAGGAGCAGCTGGAGCTGCGCCGGGCTCGCCCACGGGTGGCGGCTCTTGAGCAGGGCCGCGACACCGGCGACGTGCGGGCCGGCCATCGAGGTGCCCTGCTTGTAGCCGTAGCCGCCGCCCGGGAGGGTGGACAGCACGCGGCCGTTGGCGTCCGGGGTGGCGGGTATCTGCCACTTGTCGCCGCCGGGGGCCGTGACGTCGACGACGCCCAGGCCGTAGCTGGAGTAGTACGACTTGAAGCCCTTGTCACCGGTCGCGGCCACCGTGACCACACCCGGGAGCTGGGTGGGCACGTCCAGGCAGACGTGCGGGTCGATGGTGCGGGGCACCGGGGTGGTGTCGTTCGGGCTGGTGTCGTCCACGATGGCGTCGGACGCCAGGTCGTGGTTCGAGTTGCCCGCCGAGGCCACGCTGAGGACGCCCTTGCGCTCGGAGTACTGCGTCGCCCGGGTGAGGGCCTCCACCAGCGCCTTCTGGTCGTCGTCCGACTTGCAGTTGTAGAGCCAGGGGTCGACGTAGTAGCTGTTGTTGGTCACCTCGATCCCCTTCTCGGCGGCGAACATGAAGGCGCAGACGACGGCCTCGGTGTAGAAGAGGCTGGTCGCCGGCTCGCTCACCTTGATCGCGGCCACCTGGACGCCGGGCGCCACACCGCTGATGCCGACCCCGTTGCGCGGGGCCGCGATGGTGCCCGCCACGTGGGTGCCGTGGTCGCTGCCGTCGGCGTACGGGCGCCAGGAGCCCTCGGTGGTGTCGGCGACGCCGCCGACACAGTTGGCGGACTGGCCCTTGGAGAAGTTCGCGGCGAGATCCGGGTGAGTGTCGTCGACACCCGTGTCGATGACCCCCACCGTCACGTTCCGGCTGCCATCGTTGATCTTGTGAGCCTGGTCCGCCTTGATCGCGCGCAGGTCCCACTGGTTCGACTCCAGGGGCTCCTGTCCGGGCTCGGCCTGCGCCGCCGCCTTGGCGGCGTCCGCGTCGCTGAGGCGCTGCGTCGACCCCTCCTCGTCGGTCTGCACGACCGACAGGGGAGCCGTACGGGTGGCGCCGACCGAGACGAACAGGCTCCGCTGGCCGCGGAGCTGCTTGGCGAACCCCGGGTTCTGCGAGTGGGCTACGACCACTCCGATCTGCTCATATGCGATCACCACGGTGCCGCCGGCACGCTCGATCGCCTTCTTCGCCTGCTTCACGCTTCCGTACGAGGTCAAGTTGGCCACGTAGGACAGCTTGGGGCCGGAGGTGTCGGGCGTGGCGGTGGCCGAGGCGTCAGCCGTCGTGCCGAGCGGAGCGGCGGAGGCCGCGACCGAGGGCAGGAAGGCGAGCGAGGCGGTGAGCGCCAGGCCGACCGGAACGGCGAGAGCGCGCCGCCGGTTACCGGTTCCCAGATGAGCCATGGGTTCTCCACATCATCGTGAAAAAGCCGTGCGGGCGCGGTCGCGCCCGACGGGTGTCACGTGAACCTAGTGCCGCCGTTCGGCTCTGCGCCATCAGTTCGAGGAATCAGTTCGAGGAATCAGTTCCCAAAGAAACAAACAGGTGTTGAACCACCCCGACGCGCGGGACGTGCCGTTGACAGGGGGATCGGCACCACCGTCCCCCCGCGGAGGTTGTTTTGTCCGTCATCCCCACCGCACCCGCGTCACAAGGAGAGTCCCCCGTGACCACCGAAGCAGCGCCGCCCCAGGGCAGCGCGGGAACGCCGCCGGCGAGTCCCGGGCCCGAAGAGTTCGTACGCGTCCAGCAGAGCGAGGAGTTCGCCGAACTGCGCCGCTCCCACCGGTCCTTCGCCTTCCCGCTCACCGTGGCGTTCATCGCCTGGTACCTGCTCTACGTCCTGCTCTCCAACTACGCGGGCGACTTCATGGGGACGAAGCTCTTCGGCAACATCAACGTCGCCCTCGTCCTGGGCCTCGGCCAGTTCGCGACGACCTTCCTCATCGCCTGGCTGTACTCGCGCCACGCGGCCAACCAGCTCGACCCCAAGGCCTCGGCCATCAAGGCAAGGATGGAGGCGGGCGAATGAGCGCCCCGCTGTACGTGGCGGTCGCCGGGGCGGCCACGGCGGGTACCACCGCCGCCGGCGCCTCCGAGCACCGCCCGCTGATCATCACCCTGTTCGGGCTGTTCGTCGTCGCCACCCTGGCCATCACGATCTGGGCCGGACGCCAGACCAAGGACGCCGCCGACTTCTACGCGGGCGGCCGCCAGTTCACCGGCTTCCAGAACGGCCTGGCCATCTCCGGCGACTACATGTCCGCCGCGTCCTTCCTCGGCATCGCCGGAGCCATCGCGCTCTTCGGCTACGACGGCTTCCTCTACTCGATCGGCTTCCTCGTCGCCTGGCTGGTGGCCCTGCTCCTGGTCGCCGAGCCGCTGCGCAACTCCGGCCGCTACACGATGGGCGACGTACTCGCGTACCGGATGCGCCAGCGCCCCGTACGCACCGCCGCGGGCACCTCCACCATCGTGGTCTCGATCTTCTACCTGCTCGCCCAGATGGCCGGCGCCGGCGTGCTCGTCTCGCTGCTCCTCGGCATCACCAGCGACTTCGGCAAGGTCGTCATCGTCTCGCTGGTCGGCGTCCTGATGATCCTCTACGTCACCATCGGCGGGATGAAGGGCACCACCTGGGTCCAGATGATCAAGGCCGTCCTGCTGATCGCGGGCACGCTGCTGATCACCTTCCTGGTCCTGTGGAAGTTCAACTTCAACATCTCGGACCTGCTGGGCAAGGCCGCCGACAACAGCGGGCAGGGCGTCAAGTTCCTGGAGCCGGGCCTGAAGTACGGCAAGGACTCGCTCTCGAAGCTGGACTTCCTCTCGCTGGGCCTCGCCCTGGTCCTGGGCACCGCCGGCCTGCCGCACATCCTGATCCGCTTCTACACGGTCCCGACGGCCAAGGCCGCCCGCAAGTCCGTGAACTGGGCCATCGGCATCATCGGCGCCTTCTACCTGATGACGATCGTCCTCGGCTTCGGCGCCGCGGCCCTGCTCAAGCGGGCCGACATCATCGCCTCCAACAAGGCCGGCACCACCGCGGCCCCGCTGCTCGCGCAGGAGATCGGCGGCGGTCCGGGCTCCACCGGCGGCGCCGTCCTGCTCGCCGTGATCTCGGCGGTGGCCTTCGCCACGATCCTCGCGGTCGTCGCGGGCCTGACGCTGGCCTCCTCCTCGTCCTTCGCCCACGACATCTACGTGAACGTGATCCGCAAAGGCAAGGCCACCGAGAAGGAAGAGGTACGGGCCGCCCGCTGGTCCACGGTGGTCATCGGAGCCGTGGCCATCGGTCTCGGCGCCCTGGCCCGGGACCTCAACGTGGCCGGCCTCGTCGCCCTGGCCTTCGCGGTCGCCGCCTCGGCCAACCTGCCGACGATCCTCTACAGCCTGTTCTGGAAGCGCTTCACCACCCAGGGCGCCCTGTGGTCGATCTACGGCGGCCTGATCTCCTCGGTCGTCCTGGTGCTGTTCTCCCCGGTCGTCTCCGGCAAGCCCACCTCGATGTTCAAGGGCGCCGACTTCTACTGGTTCCCCCTGGAGAACCCCGGCATCATCTCCATCCCGCTCGGCTTCCTCCTGGGGTGGCTGGGAACCGTCCTCTCCAAGGAGAAGGCCGACCCGCAGAAGTTCGCCGAGCTCGAGGTCCGGTCGCTCACCGGAACCGGCGCGCACTGACGGCTGGGCGCACGGACGGCCGGGCGCACTGACAGGCTGCGCCTCAGCGAATCAGTACGAACACCCAACGTGGCCGTGTCGTATTTCCCTACGACACGGCCACGTCCTGTCTCGTTCATTCGGGCACCCCTATACGTCACGGGTGTCGCGTAGGCTCGTTGATAGCGCTCGTACTCTCATCCATCACGGCGCGAACCTCTACAAACCGGACAGGGGAGGGGGCTTACAGTGCTTCTCGACACCTACGGCCGCGCAGCCACTGACCTGCGCGTCTCACTCACCGACCGGTGCAATCTGCGCTGTACCTACTGCATGCCCGAAGAGGGTCTGCAGTGGCTCGGGAAGTCGGATCTGCTCAGTGACGACGAGATCGTCCGCCTGATCCGCATCGCGGTCACCGAGCTCGGGATCAAGGAAGTCCGCTTCACCGGCGGCGAGCCGCTGCTCCGGCCCGGCCTCGTCGGGATCGTCGAGCAGTGCGCGGCCCTGGAGCCGCGCCCCAAGATGTCGCTGACCACCAACGGCATCGGCCTCAAGCGCACCGCGCAGGCCCTCAAGGCCGCCGGCCTGGACCGGGTGAACGTTTCCCTGGACACCCTGCGGCCCGAGGTCTTCAAGACCCTGACCCGGCGCGACCGGCACAAGGACGTCATCGAGGGCATGGCCGCCGCCCGCGAGGCCGGCCTCACCCCCGTCAAGGTCAACGCGGTGCTGATGCCCGGACTCAACGACGACGAGGCCCCCGACCTGCTGGCCTGGGCCGTGGAGAACGAGTACGAGCTCCGTTTCATCGAGCAGATGCCCCTCGACGCCCAGCACGGCTGGAAGCGCGACGGCATGATCACCGCCGGTGACATCCTGGAATCCCTGCGCACCCGCTTCACGCTCACCGAGGAAGGCTCCGAGGAGCGCGGCTCCGCCCCGGCCGAGCGCTGGGTCGTCGACGGCGGCCCGGCCACCGTCGGCGTGATCGCCTCGGTCACCCGCCCCTTCTGCGGAGCCTGCGACCGTACGCGCCTCACGGCCGACGGCCAGATCCGTACGTGCCTCTTCGCCACCGAGGAGTCCGACCTGCGCGCCGCCCTGCGCTCGGGCGCCCCGGACGAGGAGATCGCCCGCCTGTGGAAGGTGGCGATGTGGGGCAAGAAGGCCGGATCCGGCCTCGACGACCCGACCTTCCTGCAGCCCGACCGCCCGATGTCGGCGATCGGCGGCTGACCGCAGGCTCGAAGAGCGAACCCGAGGGCTCGCAGTGGCTACGGCCGCTGCGAGCCCTCGGGCGCTTCCCACGCGTCGAGCTTCACGACGTCCTTGAGGAAACCGCGGACCCCCAGGAACTGCGACAGGTGCTCGCGGTGCTCCTCGCACGCCAGCCAGGTCTTGCGGCGCTCGGGGGTGTGCAGCTTCGGGTTGTTCCACGCCAGGACCCAGACGGCCGCCTCGCGGCAAGCCTTGGCGGAACAGGTGGGCGCGTCGGCGGCGGAAGCTTCGTTCAGAAATGCGTCGAGGGGAGTCACGGCTCAACCCTAAGACGGAATGGCGACGCCGAGCAGCCACGGGGGGAGCTGCCCGGCGTCGGTCCGTCGCTCCGACGGGGGATGCGGAGCGCGTAGGCAGTATGTCACGCAGGACCCGGTGCGGTGCACTGGAACTTCATGATTGATCTGAGGTTTTCTTGAGGTTTCCGTCACCCAGCGCGGGGCGCACCGGCGCCGCGACGAAGTGGGACGGCAGGGAGGGCGTCGATTCGCGACCCGCGTTGGCGATGACCACCGCGATGTACGGCAGCAGCGCCCCGGCGACGAGCGTCACGATGGCCACGGGCCGCTGCACGTTCCACAGGACGATGGTCGCGATGACCGACAGGGTCCTGATCAGCATCGAGATCACGTACCGGCGCTGGCGTCCGCGCACGTCCTCGGCGAGGCTCATCCGCGCCCCCGTGATCCGGAAGACCTCGGACCCGTTCCGCTTCGTCCGCTCCACAACCCACCACCCGATCGACCGCCGGGCGCTCCCCGGCCCGGACGCCTCCACGGTACGCCGCCCGCGCCCGGCCGGGCAGAGGGGGGTGTCCCCCGAATGGCGCTGCCCGAAATGCGCGGTAGGCCGAACGGCTCGAGACTGGGCCCACATGCGCACAACGCGCCAGGAGGAGGCTCGACATGGGTTGGTTGTGGGCGATCATCGTCGGCTTTGTACTGGGACTGATAGCCCGGGCGATCCTGCCGGGCAAGCAGCACCAGCCCCTTTGGCTGACCACGATCTTCGGCATCATCGGGGCCGTCCTCGGCAATGCCGTGGCCACGTGGATCGGCGTCAACGAGACCAAGGGCATCGACTGGATCCGGCACCTGCTGCAGCTCGCCGGAGCCGTCGTGGTGGTGGGTCTCGGCGACCTGATCTACAGCTCGCTGCGCGGCAACAAGAGGCAGATGACCTGAGGGCTCCCGCCCGTTCCGTGGCGGAGCACGACGCAGGGGCCGGCCCGGACGATCTGTCCGGACCGGCCCCTGCGTCGTACCGTCGAGCCGTCGAGTAGCCGTCGAGTAGCCGGCGACTAGCCGGTGACCTCGACCGCGGCCAGGTTCTTCTTGCCACGGCGCAGCACCAGCCAGCGTCCGTGCAGCAGGTCCTCCTTGGCGGGGACCGCGTCCTCGGAGGCGACCTTCACGTTGTTCACGTAGGCGCCGCCCTCCTTGACGGTCCGGCGCGCGGCCGACTTGCTCGCGACGAGCCCGGTCTCCGCCAGCAGGTCCACGACCAGGCCGGGCTCCGACACCTTGGCGTGCGGCAGCTCGGACAGGGCCGCCGCCAGGGTGGCCTCGTCCAGGTCCGCCAGCTCGCCCTGGCCGAACAGCGCCTTGGACGCCGCGATCACGGCGGCGCACTGGTCGGCGCCGTGCACCAGCGTGGTCAGCTCCTCCGCCAGCGCCTTCTGGGCGGCACGCGCCTGCGGCCGCTCGGCGGTCTGCGCCTCCAGCGCCTCCAGCTCCTCGGGGGTCTGGAAGGACAGGATGCGCATGTAGGTGGAGACGTCCCGGTCGTCCACGTTCAGCCAGAACTGGTAGAACGCGTACGGGGTGGTCATCTCCGGGTCGAGCCAGACGGCGCCGCTCTCGGACTTGCCGAACTTGGTGCCGTCCGCCTTGACCATGAGCGGGGTCGCGATGGCGTGGACGTGCGCGTCCGGCTCCACCCGGTGGATCAGGTCGAGACCGGCCGTCAGGTTGCCCCACTGGTCGGACCCGCCCTGCTGGAGCACGCAGCCGTGCCGGCGGTACAGCTCCAGGAAGTCCATGCCCTGGAGCAGCTGGTAGCTGAACTCCGTGTAGCTGATGCCCTGGTCGGATTCCAGCCGCTTGGCGACCGAGTCCTTTGTCAGCATCTTGTTCACGCGGAAGTGCTTGCCGATGTCCCGAAGGAACTCGATGGCGGACATGCCCGCCGTCCAGTCCAGGTTGTTCACCATGACCGCCGCGTTCTCGCCCTCGAAGGACAGGAACGGCTCGATCTGGGTGCGCAGGCGCGTCACCCAGTTCGCGACGGTCTCCGGGTCGTTCAGGGTGCGCTCGGCGGTCGGCCGCGGGTCGCCGATCTGTCCGGTGGCCCCGCCGACCAGCGCCAGCGGACGGTGGCCCGCCTGCTGGAGCCGGCGCACGGTGAGGACCTGCACCAGGTGACCCACGTGCAGCGAGGCCGCCGTCGGGTCGAAGCCGCAATAGAACGTGACGGGACCGTCCGCGAACGCCTTGCGCAGCGCTTCTTCATCGGTGGACTGGGCGAAGAGCCCGCGCCACTTCAGTTCGTCGACGATGTCCGTCACGGTTCTGGGTCTCCTTGAACGAGGTGGAACGAAAAGCCGGGGGATTCCCCGCCAGTCTAGGCGGGGAAGGCCCGCACCTCTCACGCTTTGTTGATCCATCCCGTTGGTCGGACGCCGTGGCCGGACGTCGTGGTCGGACGCCGTTGGTCAGACTCCCTTGCTGACCGAGCTCATGTTGAAGTCCGGGATGCGCAGCGCCGGCATCGCGGTCCTGGTGAACCAGTCGTTCCATTCGCGCGGCAGGGTCTTCTCGGTCCGGCCGGCCTCCGAGGCCCGCGACAGCAGGTCCACCGGGGACTCGTTGAACCGGAAGTTGTTGACCTCGCCCACGACCTGGCCGTTCTCCACCAGGTAGACGCCGTCCCGGGTCAGCCCGGTGAGCAGCAGCGTCGCCGGATCCACCTCGCGGATGTACCAGAGGCAGGTCAGCAGCAGCCCCCGCTCGGTTCCGGCCACCATCTCCTCCAGGGACTTCTCCCCGCCCGCCTCCAGGATCAGGTTCCCGAAGGACGGGGAGACCGGCAGCCCGGTCAGCTCGGCGGTGTGCCGGGTCGTGGTCAGCCGGGCCAGCTCGCCGTCCTTGATCCACTCGGTCGCCGGGACCGGCAGGCCGTTGTCGAAGACGGAGGCGTCGTCCCCGGAGCTGTGCGCGATCACGAACGGCGCGGACTCCAGGCCCGGCGCGTTCGGATCGCTGCGCAGGTTCAGCGGCAGCGGGGAGAGCCGCTCGCCGATCCGGGTGCCGCCGCCGGGCTTGGAGAAGACGGTCCGGCCCTCCACCGCGTCCCGGGCCGCCGCCGACCACATCTGGTAGATCAGCAGGTCGGCCACGGCCGTGGGGGGCAGCAGCGTCTCGTACCGCCCGGCCGGCAGGTCGATCTTCCGCTCCGCCCAGCCGAGCCGGACGGCCAGCTCCGCGTCCAGCGCGGTCGGGTCCACGTCCTTGAAGTCCCGCGTCGCGCGGCCGGCCCAGGCCGAACGCAGTCGGCCATCGGCCGTCGCGGTGGACTTCGCGTTGAGCTCGAGGGTGCCGTTGGGCTGGTCGTGGCGCAGGCGCAGCCCCGTAGAGGTGCCCACGTACGTGGAGACCAGCTCGTGGTTGGCGAAGCCGTACAGTTCGCGGCCGCCCGCGCGGGCCCGGGCGAAGGCCTCGCCGAGGGCCGGGGCGAAGTCCGCGAACACCGCCGAGGAGGTCTCGGCCGGGGCGTCGGCGAAGTCGGGCGAGGACGGGGTGCCGGTGACCAGCGGCCGGGCGTCCTCCGCCGGTCCGGCGCCGCGGGCGGCCGCCTCGGCGGCCCGGACCAGCGGCTCCAGCTCCGCGGCCGTGACGGCGGAGCGCGAGACGACCCCCGAGGCCGTGCCCTCCTTGCCGTCGACGGTCGCGATGACCGTGAGGGTCCGGCCGCGGGTGACCCCGTTGGTGGTCAGGGAATTGCCCGCCCAGCGCAGATTGGCGCTCGACTCCTCGTCGGCGATGACGACGCAGCCGTCCGCGGTGGACATCTCCAGCGCGCGCTCGATGATCTCGTGGGGCTTGGTGGTACGAATCGACGAGCTCATCGCCCGGCCTCCTGCGTGGTGTTCAGGATGTTCACGTCACGGAACAGCGCGGACGGGCAGCCGTGCGAGACCGCCGCGACCTGGCCCGGCTGGGCCTTGCCGCAGTTGAAGGCGCCGCCCAGGACGTAGGTCTGCGGACCACCGACCTTCTCCATCGAGCCCCAGAACTCCGTGGTGGTGGCCTGGTACGCGACGTCGCGCAGCTGTCCGGCGAGCCGCCCGTTCTCGATGCGGAAGAAGCGCTGCCCGGTGAACTGGAAGTTGTAGCGCTGCATGTCGATGGACCAGGAGCGGTCGCCGACCACGTAGATCCCGCGCTCCACCCCGCCGATCAGGTCCTCGGTGGAGAGCCCGCCCGGATCCGGCTGGAGCGAGACGTTCGCCATGCGCTGGACGGGCACGTGCCCGGGGGAGTCGGCGTAGGCGCAGCCGTTGGAGCGGCCGAGTCCGGTCAGCTTCGCGATCCGACGGTCCGTCTGGTAGCCGGTCAGGGTGCCGTCCTTGACCAGGTCCCAGCTCTGGGCCTCGACGCCCTCGTCGTCGTAGCCGATGGTGGCCAGCCCGTGCTCGGCCGTCCGGTCGCCCGTCACGTTCATGATCGGGGAGCCGTAGGCCAGCTTGCCGAGCTGGTCGAAGGTGGCGAAGGAGGTCCCGGCGTAAGCGGCCTCGTAACCCAGCGCCCGGTCCAGCTCGGTGGCGTGGCCGATGGACTCGTGGATGGTGAGCCAGAGGTTCGAGGGGTCCACGACCAGGTCGTAGCGCCCGGCCTCGACGCTCGGCGCCCGCATCTTCTCGGCGAGCAGCCCCGGGATCGTCTCCAGCTCGGCGTTCCAGTCCCAGCCGGTACCGGTCAGGTACTCCCAGCCGCGCCCGGCCGGCGGGGCGATGGTGCGCATCGAGTCGAACTCGCCCGTGGTGCCGTTCACGGCGACCGCGGTGAGCTGCGGGTGGATGCGGACCCGCTGCTGGGTGGTGGAGGTGCCCGCGGTGTCCGCGTAGAACTTGTTCTCGTGGACCGCGAGCAGCGAGGCGTCCACGTGGGCCACCCCGTCGGCCGCCAGGAGACGCGTGCTGAAGTCGGCGAGCAGCGCGGCCTTCTCCGTGTCCGGCACCTCGAAGGGGTTCACGTCGTAGGCGGAGATCCAGGTCCGGTCGGCGTGCACCGGCTCGTCGGCGAGCTCGACCCGCTCGTCCGATCCGGCCGCCTTGATCACCTGGGCGGAGAGCTTCGCCATCGCCACGGCCTGCGAGGCCACCTTGGCGGCGGCGTCCATGGTCAGGTCCACACCGGAGGCGAACCCCCAGCTGCCCCCGTGCACCACGCGGACCGCGTAGCCGAGGTCGGTGGTGTCGGAGCCACCGGAGGGCTTGGCGTCGCGCAGCCTCCAGGAGGCGCTGCGGATGCGTTCCAGGCGGAAATCGGCGTGGTCGGCGCCCAGCGCGCGGGCCCGCGCGAGCGCCGCGTCGGCCAGCGCCCGCAAGGGCAGCGCGGTGAAGGCCGCGTCGATGGAATGGGGCACGGAGGTCCTCCCGGGGGTTGGGGCAGCTGGCACGATCATGTCGCGCCGCGGCGCGCCGTGCCTACATCTTTCTGTAGGGACTCGACAGAGCGCGTACCGAGGCCCTGTCGGAGCTGGATTCTCCGGAAGGGGTACTTGACCTATAGGTTTTTGGTTATCAGACCGCTAGTCGAAAGGGTGATCCGTTGAGCCGCTCGGTTCTCGTCACCGGAGGTAACCGGGGCATCGGCCTCGCCATCGCCCGAGCCTTCGCGGAAGCGGGGGACAAGGTCGCGATCACGTACCGGTCGGGCGAGCCCCCGGCGGAGCTCACGGCCCTGGGCGTGCTTGCGGTCCGCTGTGACATCACGGACTCCGACCAGGTCGACCAGGCGTACAAGGAGATCGAGGACGCCCACGGCAACGTGGAGGTCCTCGTCGCCAACGCCGGCATCACCAAGGACACGCTGCTGATGCGCATGTCCGAGGACGATTTCGCCTCGGTCGTCGACACCAACCTCACCGGCACCTTCCGCGTGGTCAAGCGCGCGAACCGCGGCATGCTCCGCGCCAAGAAGGGCCGCGTCGTCCTGATCTCCTCGGTCGTCGGGCTCCTCGGCTCGGCCGGCCAGGCCAACTACGCCGCCTCCAAGGCGGCGCTGGTCGGCTTCGCCCGTTCCCTCGCCCGCGAGCTGGGCTCCCGCAACATCACCTTCAACGTCGTCGCTCCCGGCTTCGTGGACACCGACATGACGAAGGTGCTCACGGACGAGCAGCGGGCCGGCATCGTCGGCCAGGTGCCCCTGGGCCGCTACGCGCAGCCCGAGGAGATCGCGGCCGCGGTCAGCTTCCTGGCGTCCGACAACGCCGCGTACATCACTGGTGCCGTCATCCCCGTTGACGGCGGATTGGGCATGGGTCACTGATCACCATGAGCGGAATTCTCGACGGCAAGCGCCTCCTCGTCACCGGCGTGCTGATGGAGTCCTCCATCGCCTTCCACGTCGCCAAGCTGGCGCAGGAGCAGGGTGCCGAGGTCATCCTCACCGCCTTCCCGCGGCCGACGCTGACCGAGCGCATCGCCCGCAAGCTGCCCAAGCCCGCCAAGGTGATCGAGCTCGACGTCACCAACGACGAGCACCTGGCCCGCCTGGAGGGCGTCGTCCGCGCGGAGCTCGGCGGCCTCGACGGCGTCGTCCACTCCATCGGCTTCGCGCCGCAGGACGCGCTCGGCGGCAACTTCCTGAACACCCCGTTCGAGTCGGTCGCCACGGCCATGCACGTCTCGGCGTTCTCGCTGAAGTCGCTGACCATGGCCTGCAAGCCGCTCTTCCCGGAGAACGAGGGCGCCTCGGTCGTCGGCCTCACCTTCGACGCGCAGTACGCGTGGCCGCAGTACGACTGGATGGGCCCGGCCAAGGCCGCGCTGGAGGCCACCAGCCGCTACCTCGCCCGTGACCTGGGCAAGGAGAAGATCCGCTGCAACCTGATCTCGGCGGGTCCGATCGGCTCGATGGCCGCGAAGTCCATCCCGGGCTTCAGCGGCCTGGCGGACATCTGGGACCAGCGCTCCCCGATGGAGTGGGACATGGCGGACCCGGAGCCGGCCGCCAAGGGCGTCGTCGCCCTGCTGTCGGACTGGTTCCCGAAGACCACCGGCGAGATCATCCACGTCGACGGCGGCCTGCACGCGATGGGCGCCTGACCTTCGCGCGCTCCCCGTCCCGGCTGATCCGGGCGGTCCGTTCCATCCGTACGGCGGCGGCCACACCTTCCCTTCCGGGAGGCGCGGCCGCCGCCGTTTCGGTGCGCGGGGCGGGGACCGTACGGGGTGACTCGATCAGATGTCCGCCCCCGGGCCGGAACTTCCCGAGTCGAGAATCCGGACATTTCCCTGCAAACTAGGCCCGTCGGGATCTTCCCGGCTCCTGCGGGGAGGAGGTACGGGAGTGCGCGCGAGGCGGAGCCGAGCGGTATCCCTGCTGGTCACCTCGGTGGTCCTGACCGGATTCCTGCTCCCGGGAGCCCTCGCGCGGGACGAGGCGCCAGGGCCGGTCCCGGCGCCCGGTACGGACGTCCAGGCCCCGGCCGTGGTCGACCTGGCCCAGATCCCCGCCGAACCCCCCGTGCAGCCCGCGAAGCCCGCCAAGCGGGAGCTCTTCGGGGCCGACTGCGACACCGAGATCAACGGCTCCCAGGTGGTGGCCTTCTGCCACAACGGCTACCCGCAGACCGACCTGGTCCGCCTGCACGTGGAGTGCGACCGCTGGTGGGACGTGGACGGGGACGGCGCCGCCGTGGCCGTCGGACCGGCCGGCCGGGTGGAGCTCTCCGGCCGCTGCTGGAAGGAAGTCCGCTCCGCCTGGGTCAGCCACCAGCGGCAGTGAGCCCCGTGACGGCGACGCCCCCCGCGGGCCGCCGATCCTCCTTGGCCAGGCAGACGAACGGGTAGCCGGCCGCCTCGGAGGCCGCCGCGTCCCCGTCGCCGCGCCGGATCGCCTCGATCAGCCGCGCGTGGTCAAGGTGTGCGGCGGGATCGAGCTCCGTCCCCACGTCGGTGCGCAGCCAGTCGGCCACCAGATCGCCGAGGTCCGCGTACAGTTCGATCAGCACCTCGTTGTGCGAGGCCGCCACCACCGCCATGTGCAGGGCCACGTCCGCCGCGATGAACGGCTCCGCGTCCCCGCCCCTCCACGCCTCCTCGCGCCGCGCCAGCAGCGCGTCCAGCTGTACGAGGTCCCGCGCGGTCCTGCGCTCCGCCGCGAGGCGGGCCGCCGAGGACTCCAGCGTCGAGCGCAGCTCCGCGATGTGCCGGGGGTCGGCGCCCGCGAAGCGGCGGTGCATGACCCCGGCCAGCTCGCTGGTGGCGATGACGTACGTCCCCGAGCCCTGGCGGATGTCGAGGAGGCCGTTGTGCGCGAGGGCCCGGACGGCCTCCCGGACCGTGTTGCGGGCCACGCCCATCAGCTCCACGAGCTCCGGCTCGGTCGGGATGCGGGAGCCCACGGGCCATTCGCCGGTGGTGATCTGGTTGCGGAGCTGGGCGATCACCTGGTCGACGAGCGCGGATCGCCGGGGCGAGGTCAGCGGCATGCGGCGGGGTTCCTCTCGGGAGTGACGGGCGCGATAGGTCCGCGGGGTGGACAACCAATCATCCCATGATTCTATGATGGTTGAATGTCCGACGAAGAAATCCAGACCCTGAACCGGCCCCAGGCCGCGCGCACGGCATCCCCGCAGCCCCTTCCCGCCCCCGCCGCCACCCCGCAGCCGGCGTGGCTCGGACCCGTGCTCCTCGTCGGCATCGTGCTGGCCGCCCTCAACCTGCGGCCCGCCATCACCAGCCTCGGCGCCCTGTTCGAGGAGACCCGCGAGGGCCTCGGCATGAGCGGGACCGTCGCCGGACTCATCACCTCCGTACCCGCCCTCTGCTTCGCCGTCTTCGGCGTCACCGCGCCCCGGCTCTCCCGCCGCTTCGGCCCGGCCGCCGTCGTCTGCGCCGGCATGGCCGCCGTCGCCGCGGGCCTGCTCATCCGGCCCTTCGCGAGCAACGCCACCGGATTCCTCGCGGCCAGTGCCCTGACCCTGGCGGGCATAGCCCTGACCAACGTGCTGCTGCCGGTGATCGTCAAGCGCTGGTTCCCCGACCGGGTCGGCACCATGACGGGGCTCTACTCCATGGCCCTGGCCGCCGGCACCTCGCTCGCCGCGGCGGCGACCGTCCCGATGACCCGGGCCCTCGGCGGAAGCTGGCGCACCGGTCTGCTGATCTGGGCCCTCCTCGCCGTGGTCGCCGTCCTGCCCTGGCTGGCCATCGCCGCGGCCGCCCGCAAGGAGAAGGCCGCGGCCGCGGGCGTACCGGCCGCCCGCCCCGACGCCGGGCCCGGCGTCGTGCGCAGCCGCACCGCGTGGGCCCTCGCCTGCTACTTCGGACTCCAGGCCACGGGCGCCTACATCACCATGGGCTGGCTCCCGCAGATCTTCCGGGACGCCGGGGTCTCCGCCTCCACCGCGGGCATCCTGCTCGCCGTCACCATGGTCATGGGCGTCCCGCTGGCCTTCATCATCCCCGGCCTGGCGGGCCGGATGAAGAACCAGGGGCCCATCGCGGTCGTCCTCGGCCTCTTCGGCCTCGCCGGCTACCTCGGCCTCTACTTCGCCCCCGCCGCCGGGGCCTGGGCCTGGGTCGTCATGCTCGGCATCTCCAACTGCGCCTTCCCGCTCGTCATCACGATGATCGGACTGCGCGCCAAGTCCCCGGCGGGCGTGGTCAAGCTGTCCGCCTTCGCCCAGAGCACCGGGTACCTCATCTCCATCCCCGGACCGCTCGTCGTCGGCGTCCTCTACCAGCACAGCGGCGGCTGGGACCTGCCCCTCGCCCTGATGGCCGGTCTGCTCGTCCCGCAGATCGTGCTCGGCCTGCTCGCCGGCCGGGACCGCACGATCGAGGACGAATGCGGCATGCGAGACTGATCGGCATGTCGCCCGTACTTGAACCGAACCCCCAGAACGGCCACCGCAAGCTCGGCCTCGTGCTGGGCGCGATGCTGCTGGTGACCGTGGTCATCGCCGTCGTCGCCACCCTCGCCTCGCCGTAGCGGCGTCCCGGGGGTGGGGTTAACCCCCCGACCCCTAGGGGGTCAGGCTCAGGGACATCTGGGGTGCGTCCCGGATGGGAACCGCCTGCTCGAATCCTTAGATTCGAAGAGCAAGAGCGAGCCCGTCCGACGCACCCACGGAGGCGGCCATGTCGGCCCCCACACACCCGGTCCCCGCACCCCTGGCCCCCCGCCGCCCGTCCGCCCCCCGCACCGCCATGGCCGAGGCCCGGCTGCCCTGGTGGGGGCTGGCCCTGCCCGCCCTCGCCTTCGGCCTCCTGCTCATACTCCTCGCCGGATCCGGCCAGGCCCACGCGGCCTCCGGCGACGGCTCCGTGCTCGTCCACGTCACCGAACGGCTGCTGAGCGCCGTCGGCTGACGGGGCGCCAGCCTCGGGGAGCCCGTCCGCGCGGCCGCGCGCCGGGGTGCGCCCCACACCCGCCACACCTGCGGGGGACCCTCTCAACACCCTGCGCCCCGTGGCTCGATTCATGCGAAGCTGGGAGTCATGAGCGCCGACACACCCCGCAGGATCGTCCTCCTCCGGCACGCCAAGGCCGAATGGTCGGACGGCACGGACCACGACCGCCCCCTCGCGGAGCGCGGCCGTCACGACGCCCCGGCCGCGGGCCAGAAACTGGCCCATACCGGCATCACCTTCGACCTGGCCCTCTGCTCCAGTGCGGCCCGGACCAGGGAGACCTGGAAGCTGGCCGTCCAGGAGCTGCCGCACCGGCCGAAGACCACGTACGAGGAACGGCTCTACGAGGCCTCGCTGGGCGAGCTCATCGCCCTGGTCAACGAGACCTCCGACGAGGTGAAGAACCTCCTCGTCATCGGCCACAACCCCGGCATGCACGCCCTGGCCGACGCCCTCGCCGGGAGCGCGCAGGGCGACGTACTCGCCCGGATGAACCGCAGCGGCTTCCCGACCTCCGGCATCGCCGTCGTCTCCTTCACCGGCTCGTGGAAGTCCGTGGAACACGGCGTGGGCACCCTGCTGGACTTCTGGACCCCGCACAGCTGACGCGCTCGCCCCGCCGACCACACCGACCACGCCGAAGCGGCGGGCCCCGGCACTGTCGAAGTGCCGGGGCCCGCCGCCTCTGGGCCTCGTGGAAGGCCGGACGTCCTCGTCACGCCAGGTCGGCGGCCTCGACCTCTTCGCGGGTGATCCCGAGCAGGTAGAGCACGGCGTCCAGGAAGGGCACGTTCACCGCGGTGTGCGCGGCCTGGCGGACCACCGGCTTGGCGCAGAAGGCCACGCCCAGCCCGGCGGCGTTCAGCATGTCCAGATCGTTGGCACCGTCACCGATGGCCACCGTCTGGGCCAGCGGTACGCCGGCCTCCGCGGCGAAGCGGCGCAGCAGCCGGGCCTTGCCGGCCCGGTCCACGATCTCGCCGATGACCTTGCCCGTCAGCTTTCCGTCGACGATCTCCAGGGTGTTGGCGGAGGCGAAGTCCAGCCCGAGCCGTTCCCGCAGATCGTCCGTCACCTGCGTGAACCCGCCGGAGACCACGCCCACCTGGTACCCCAGGCGCTTGAGCGTACGGATCAGGGTCCGGGCACCCGGAGTGAGACGCACCTCGGAGCGGACCTTCTCCACCACGGATTCGTCCAGCCCGGCCAGCAGTGCGACCCGGGCGTGCAGGGACTGCTCGAAGTCCAGCTCCCCGCGCATGGCCCGCTCGGTCACCTCGGCGACCTCGGCCTCGCAGCCGGCGTGCGCGGCGAAGAGCTCGATGACCTCGTCCTGGATCAGGGTCGAGTCCACGTCCATGACGACGAGGCGCTGGGCCCGCCGGTGCAGCCCGGCCGAGACCACGGCCACGTCGACGCCGATCTGCGCGGCGGCGGTGGCCAGCGCCGTGCGCAGCGGCTCGGTCTCGGTGCCGGAGACGGCGAACTCCACGGCCGTCACCGGATACTTCGCGAGCCGGAAGATGCGGTCGATGTTGCCGCCGGTCGAGGTGATCCGCGCGGCGATGGCGGCCGTGGACTCGGCGGTGAGCGGATGCCCGAGCACGGTGACGTGCGAACGGCCACTGCCGCGCGGCCGGTTGTCACCGGTGCCGGAGAGGATCTCGGCCTGCAGCTTGAGGGACTCGGCCCAGCTGTGGACGGTGGCCCGCAGCTCGCCCTCGGTGCCGGCGGCCGGGTGGGTGACGAGGGCGCACAGGACGATGCGGCCTCGGGTGACGACCTGCTCGATGTCGACGACGTCGACGGAGTAGGCGGCGAGGGTGTCGAACAGCCCGGCGGTGATCCCGGGACGGTCCTTGCCGAAGATCTTGACGAGGAGGGTGGGGACGTCGGAGGTCTGCGAAGCGCTCATGGTGCCCTCACCGTATCTTCCCCGCCCCCGGCTCAGGACCCCCGTCCCACCCTCCGGGACCGGATGTCAGCGGTGCACGAGCAGGGCGACGGAAATGCCCGAGACCTGCCGGTAGCTCTTCTGCACGTACCGGTCCTGGAGGGCCTTGG
Source organism: Streptomyces sp. NBC_01264 (assembly GCF_026340675.1). Classification (NCBI taxonomy): domain Bacteria; kingdom Bacillati; phylum Actinomycetota; class Actinomycetes; order Kitasatosporales; family Streptomycetaceae; genus Streptomyces; species Streptomyces sp. NBC_01264. Next base: position 2,633,786 of record NZ_JAPEOX010000001.1, on the reverse strand, counting down.
CGTAGGGGGGCGGAAGCGTCGTGAAGGGGTCGCCGCCGTCGTCCTTGGAGACCAGCCAGATCCGCGGCGGTGCGACGGTGTCCAGCGTCTTAGCGGGGTCGGGGGACAGGGTCGGCCACAGGTCGTCGAGCTGTTCGCCGCTCTGGCCCAGCAGCATGTCCCGCAGGCGGACGCGCGGCGGCAGGTAGTACCCGACGCCGGTGTCCACGCCCCACCACGGGGAGAACTGCTGCTGCCCGTAGGCCGCCGCGTCGCCCGGCCGGTAGCCCGCCGCGACGATCCCCGCCGCCGCCCGGTAGTCCAGCGGCGTGAACCAGGTGACCGGCTCGGGGTAGGTGTACGCGCCGTGCGAGAGCGGCTGGTGCACCGCCACGTGGTCCGGGGTGACCATCGCCGTCACCGCCAGCAGCGCCACCACCACCCCGCGCACCCGGACCAGCGCGATGCCGGCGCCGGCCAGCACCGCCCACGCCGGCAGGACGAAGAACAGGTACTTCGGCATGAAGTAGGAGACGTCGGCCCGCTGCGAGATCGTCCACACCGTGACCACCGGCAGCACCGCCGCGACCGTGCCGAAGACCAGCGACCGCCTGCGCTCGCCGCCCCAGGCGAGCGCGGCGGCCAGGAACAGCACCGCCGCCATCGGGGCGCTGGCGAAGACCTGCGGCCAGATTCCGATCAGGTCGCCCGGCTGCGGCTTGGGTATCCACCCGATCTGCCGGCCCGCCTGCCCCCCGCCCAGCTTGATCAGCGGATAGGTGCAGGCCACGCCCAGTCCCGCCGCCAGGACGAAGCCGACGGGGATCCGCCACTGGCTCCGCTCCTTCCACCAGTGCAGGGCGACCCCGACCGCGTGCGCGCAGAGGAAGACCAGCGACACCAGGTGGAGGTAGCCGGCGGCCGCCACCGCGGCCCCGTAGCAGAGCCAGCGCACCGGGCCGGGCCGTTCCAGGGCTCGCAGCAGCAGGAGCATCGCCGCTGCCGCGAGCAGCACCACGAAGGCGTACGAGCGGGCCTCCTGCGCGTACCGGGTGACGGCCGGGATCAGCGCGAACAGGAGGCCGGCGGTCAGTCCGGCGCGCGCACCGAACATCCGCCGGCCGGCCAGTGCCGCACAGGCGGCCGCAGCGGCCATCGCCAGCACGGTGGGGAGCCGCAGCATCGCGGGGGAGTCCCCGAAGAGGTCGATCCAGTAGTGCAGCAGCAGGTAGTAGGCGCCGTGCACGGCGTCCACGTTCTGGAGCATGTCCAGCAGCGCGCCCCGGGGACGGCGGACCACCGTGAGGGTGGCCAGCTCGTCGTGCCACAGCACCGGGGTGCTGATCCGGTACAGGCCGGCGGCGAGGGTCGCCAGCGCGGGCAGCAGCCAGACCAGCGCGGCCGCCGGCCGCTCCCGCAGTGCCCGACGGGCTCTGAGGGCGGACCTCCGGGGGCCGAGCGGTGGGGGGCGCTCGGTCTCGGGCCTCGCGGCGTGGTCTGTACGCGTCATTGCAGTCCTGGGGGTGGAGCGGTGGCGTGGGGGGAGCGGACATCCATTGTCCGATAACCATTCTGTCGGGATCGGCGAGCGTACGCCGAAACGGGTCGTCCGGCTGTCAGGGACGTCTCACCGGGTGGACCTGTCCGCACCCGATGGCGCGGTCCGGCCCGTACACAGGTGAGAAGTCCCTTATCGCACCCTCCGGGTGTCTTTCGACCCCCGCCCGCCGATCCTTTCGGCACCCCCGGCGGGGCCGGATTCCCCTTGTGGCCGTGCGCCTGAAATAGTTCCCACGGATGTTCGCCATCCCTAGACTCCCTGACGTCATGGGGGATTCTCGGGGGACTTAAGTGGGGCTGGAGTGCCGGAACTCGTACTGGAATTGAATGGAAGGACCTGGACGCTCGATCCGTCCAGGTCGTACTCGCTGGGGCGCGATCCCCAGGGAGACGTGGTGATCGATGATGCCCGGGTGTCGTGGCGGCACGCCACCATCGCCTGGAACGGGCAAGGTTGGGGAATCGAGGACCACGGCAGCACCAACGGCACGTACGTGCGCGGGGCGCGTGTCCAGCAGGCCGAGCTCGTACCCGGCACGCCGGTGCACCTCGGCAACGCCACCGACGGGCCGAGGCTGAACCCCGTCGCCGGCGCGGCCGCCCCGGCGCCGCAGCCGGCCGTGGCGCAGCAGGCGTACGCGCAGCAGCCGCAGGCGCAGCAGGCGCAGCCGCAAGCCTGGGAGCGGCAGGTCCAGCAGGCTCCGCCGTTCCCGCAGCAGCAGGCCCAGCAGGCCCATCAGCCGCACCAGGCACAGCCGTTCCCGCAGCAGCAGCACCAGCCGCAGCAGCAGGGCGGCGGCGGTACCCCGGGCTACGGCGACCACCGCAGCCCGACGACGTTCCACCAGCTCGCGCTGGGCCACGTCATGCGCATCGGCCGTGCGCTGGAGAACGAGCTGGTGGTCTCCGACCTCCAGGTCTCCCGCCACCACGCCGAGTTCCACTCGATGCCGGGCGGCCGCTTCGAGATCCGCGACCTCGGCAGCCACAACGGCACCTACGTCAACGGCCAGCCGCTGGCGAAGTCGGGTACCGCGCTGCTCGGCCCGAACGACATCGTCGGCGTCGGCCACTCGACCTTCCGGATCGTCGGCGACCGCCTCGAGGAGTTCGTCGACACCGGTGACGTCTCCTTCTCGGCCCGCCACCTCACGGTCACGGTCGACGGTGGCAAGCAGATCCTCAAGGACGTCACCTTCGGCGTCCCCGAGAAGTCCCTGATCGGCGTCATCGGCCCCTCCGGCTCCGGCAAGTCGACGCTCCTCAAGGCGCTGACCGGCTACCGCCCGGCCAACGAGGGCGACGTCCTCTACGACAACCGCAACCTGTACAAGCAGTTCGCGGAGCTCCGCCAGCGCATCGGCCTGGTCCCGCAGGACGACATCCTGCACAAGGAGCTGAAGGTCAGCACCGCCCTCAAGTACGCGGCCAAGCTCCGCTTCCCGGGCGACACCGCCGAGTCCGAGCGCGCCGCCCGCATCAACGAGGTGCTGCGCGAGCTCAAGCTCGACATCCACAAGGACAAGAAGATCACCTCGCTCTCGGGCGGCCAGCGCAAGCGCGTGTCCGTGGCCCTGGAGCTGCTGACCAAGCCCTCGCTGATCTTCCTGGACGAGCCCACCTCGGGCCTCGACCCGGGCATGGACCGCGACGTCATGCAGCTGCTGCGCGGCCTCGCCGACGACGGCCGCACGGTCCTCGTCGTCACGCACTCGGTCGCCGAGCTGGCCATCTGCGACAAGCTGCTGGTCATGGCTCCGGGCGGTTCGGTCGCCTACTTCGGCCCGCCGGACGAGGCGCTGAACTTCTTCGGCTACTCCACCTGGGCCGACGTCTTCTCCGCCTTCGAGAGCTACCGCGACTACGACTGGGCCGGCCGCTGGAAGGGCTCGCAGCACTACCAGCTCTACGCCGCCGACATCGACGCGGTCGCCCCCCAGTCGGTGCAGCCCGCCGTGCAGCAGACCCGGCCGCCGAAGCCGCAGGGCTGGGGCTCCCAGCTCTGGACCCTGATGCGCCGCTACATGTCGGTCATCGCGTCCGACAAGGGCTTCATCGGTCTGATGCTGATCCTCCCGGCGGTCCTCGGCGTGGTCTCCGTCGTCATCCCCGCGAAGTTCGGACTCGCGCCGCCCGTGGCGCCGTCCCGCTTCAACGGCGACGCCGGCACGATCATGCTGATCCTCGCGGTCGGCATGTGCTTCTCGGGCGCCGCGAACTCGGTCCGCGAGCTGATCAAGGAACGCGTGATCTACGAGCGCGAGCGCGCGACCGGCCTGTCCCGGTCGGCGTACCTCGCCTCGAAGGTGATCGTCCTCGGGTTCATCACGGCCATCCAGGGCGTGATCATCTGTGCGATCGGCTTCTACCCGCGCGACCTGCCCGCCGAGGGTCTGCTGATGCCGCCGGCCGTGGAGATCTGCCTGTCGGTCATCGCGCTCGGCTTCACGTCCATGATGTTCGGCCTGGTGATCTCCTCGCTGGTGAAGACCGCCGAGAAGACCATGCCGCTGCTCGTCATGTTCGCGATCGTCCAGGTCGTCTTCACCGGCATCCTCTTCCAGGTCTACGACTCTCCGGGCCTGGAGCAGTTCGCCTGGCTGATGCCGTCGCGCTGGGCGATCGCCGCCGCCGGCACCACGCTGAACCTCGGCGTGCTCATGCCGCCGTGGGACGCGGAGAACCCGACCAACACCGACCCGCTCTGGGACGCCACGGCCGGGCAGTGGGGCCTGAACATCACCATCCTGCTGCTCCTCGGCGTCGCGTGCGGCTTCGCCGTCCAGCGTCTGCTGCGCCGCCACGAGCCCGAGGTCATGCGCGCGGGCAAGTAACGCGCGGGCAAGTAACGCGCGAGCGGGTAAGCGGCATGTGGTCGCGCACGAACGCCTCAGGGCGGCTCCGGAACACCGGGGCCGCCCTGAGGCGCATGGGGGGCTTGGAAGGACGCCAGGGGCCTAGTAGGCGCTGTTGACGTTGTCCATGGAGCCGTAGCGGTCGGCCGCGTAGTTGCAGGCCGCGACGATGTTGGCGACCGGGTCGTACTGGTCGAACTTGGTGCCCTTGACGTGGTACGCCTTGAAGGTCGGGGCGATGACCTGGAGTAGACCCTTGCTGGGGATGCCGTTCTGGGCGTTGATGTCCCAGTTGTTGATCGCCAGCGGGTTACCGCTGGACTCGCGCATGATGTTCTTGTGGATCCCGGCGTAGGTGCCCGGAATGCCCTCCTTCTTCATGATGAAGAGGGCTTCCTTGATCCAGCCGTCCAGGTTGTTCGCGAAGACCGGCGCACGGGTCGCGGAACGGCTGGCGGCCGCCTTCTGCTCGCGGTCCTTCTTGGCGTCCGCCTCGGCCTTGGCCTTGGCGGCTGTGTCCTTGGCGTCCTTCGCGGCCTTGGCGTCCTTCGCGACCTTGGCCTGCTGGTCCGCGACGACCTGCTGAACGGTGAGGTGCTGCTGCATGGCCTGCGTCTGCGCGCCGTCGACGACCTTGGACCAGGCGACGGGGGCGGCGACGACCGTCTGCGTCTCGGCGGCGTTGGCCGGCACGAGGGAGAAGGCGAGGGCGGCGGCGCCCAGGGTGGCTGCACCGGCGATGGAAAGCTTGTGCGCCTTCGTCATCGTCAGACGACGACTGTGGCCGGGAGTGCTGGTCTCGGTCATGCGTAGCAACCTCTTCGAATAGCGGGGGCCGCAGGAAAGCGCCTGCCGGATCCGAGATCCGCGGCGCTGTGCGGCGAGAGCAATTCTTAGCGGTGGCAAAAACCTGTGGCAAAGGTGTGACGTACGATCCCGCTTAGTGGATCAGGGGCTGCGGCCGAGCCCCGATTTCGGGGCTCGGCGCATGCGAGGCCAGTGCTAACGCCGCCCTTACTCGTCCACTAGGGAGCTTCGTAAGTGATGTGCGTCCTATGCGCGGGCTCACATCGGGCACGTATCAATCTCACCAACCGTTGCGTCAGCAATCCACTCCGTGACCGTTCTCATCCTTGAGTAGCAGATGCACGTCCCCGAACTCATGCCAGAGGCACAGGTTCGCTACAGCTGAGGCGTACCCGCGGCGTACGGCCTCCCGTCCGGCCACCGCCTCCAGCATCAGCAGGTGCGAGGCCTCGGGCTCGTGCAGCCCGGTCAGCAGCCCGTCCACCACCCGCACCCCGCGCTCCGGCGTCACGACCAGGCCGGTCCAGCCCCCGGCGGCCCGCACCACCCCGTCCCCGTCTGCGGCCGACTCGAGCGCCCGCACCGCCGTGGTCCCCACACCGATCACCCGCCCGCCCGTCGCCTTCGCCGCGTTCACCAGCCGGGCCGTGGCCGCGGGCACCTCGTACCGCTCCGGGTACGGCGGCTCGTGCGCCTCCTGCGAGGCCACCCCCGTGTGCAGGGTCAGCGGGGCGAACCGCACCCCCCGGCGCACCAGCTCCGCCACCAGCTCCGTAGTGAAGGGCCGGCCCGCGCTCGGCATCTCCGCCGAACCCGCCCCGTCGGCCCGCGGCACCGCGAAGACCGTCTGGTACGCCGACAGCGGCTGGTCCCGCTCCGTGTAGCCGTACCGGATCGGCCGCCCGTACGAGCCCAGCAGCGCCGGCACCTCCTGCGGACGCCCCCGCGGCGGCTCGGGCCGCGCCCACCACAGCCGGTCCGCCCCCGGAACCAGCGGCTCCTCGCATGTCAGGCGCCATCCGCCCGGCAGCTCCACGACGGCCCCGGCGGGCCCGCCGGCCCGGGGCCGGGTCGTCCCGCCCCCGGCCCCGGCCCGGTCCCGCTCCCGGAGCTCCACCGCCCAGCGGCCGTCGTCCCCGCGCGTGGAGAAGTGCACGACGATCTCCTCGCCGCCGAGCCGCCCGTCCACGGCCGCCGCCAGCGTCATCGAGGTGTTCACCGCCAGTACGTCCCCCGCGTGCAGCAGCCCCGGCAGCTCCCGGAAGGCGCGCAGCGACACCTCCGAGGCCCCCTTCGAGACCAGCAGCCGCACCGAGTCCCGCCCCCGGCCCGGCCCCCGCTGCTCGGCGGGAACCCGGGCCGCAAGACCCGGCGGAATGTCCTTTATGTACAGTCCCTTTTCCCGTACTCCCCGGGCGCCGTTCCCGTTCACCGCTCCACCCCCGCCAGACCCCGCGCCGTGTACCGGCCGCTCGGCAGCCCCTCCGCCACCAGCCTGAGCAGCAGCGGAGCCACCTCCTCCGGTCCCGGTATCCCCGACAGGTCCTCCCCGGGTTCGGCGGCCGCCATCATCCGCGTCCGCATCGAGCCCGGATCCGCCCACCACACGCGCAGCCCCGGCTCCTCCACGGCCAGGACCGCCGACATCAGGTCCCCCGCCGCCTTGGTCGCCCCGTAGGCCCCCCAGGTCCCGTACGCCACCACCGCCGCGTCCGAGCTGATGTTCAGCACCGCCCCGGCGGCCGCCGCCCGCAGCAGCGGCAGTGCCTCCTGGACCAGCCCCAGCGGGGCCACCACATTCACCTCGAACGCCTCGCGCAGACCGTCCAGCGGGTGCACCGCCAGCGGCACCAGCGGCTCCGCGCCCAGCACGCCCGCGTTGTTCACCAGCAGGTCCAGCCGGCCCAGCGCCCGAGCCGCCGCCACCAGCTCCGCCCGGTGCGCCGCCGAGGACACGTCCCCCGCCACCACCGTGACCCGCGCCCCCGAGGCCCGCAGAGCCTCCCCGGCCTCCGCCAGCGGACCCGCGCCCCGCGCGCTCAGCACCAGGTCCCAGCCCCGGGCCGCCAGCTCCCCGGCCACCGCCCGGCCCAGCCCCCTCGACGCCCCCGTCACCACCGCCACCGACATGACCGCACCCTCGCCTTCCGAACCGCCCTGCAGATGCCTCCAACGTAGGAACCCGGCGGCCCCCGCCGCCTCGGCCGGCGGGAGCACCCCGCCAGGTCCCTTCGTCCTAGGCCGAGGCCTACGCCACGACCCGGCCGAGGCCTACGCCACGACCCGGCCGAGGCCTACGCCACGACCCGGCCGAGGCCTACGCCACGACCCGGCCGAGGCCTACGCCACGACCCGGCCGAGGCCTACGCCACCACCGGCCCGGACCTACGCCCCGGGCCCGATCCGCCCGACCGGGCGCCGCGAGTACCGTGAGGCCATGCACCCCGGACCCCGAGCCCCCCGCGGCGGCGGCCTGGCCGCCGTGAGCACCGCGCTGCTCGCCATGAGCCGCCGGCTGGAGGTCCGCGACGTGCTGCGCACGATCGTCGCCTCGGCCCGAGAGCTGCTCGACGCCGAGTACGCGGCGCTGGGCGTCCCGGACGACCACGGCGGCTTCGCCCAGTTCGTCGTGGACGGCGTCAGCGAGGAGCAGTGGCGCGCGATCGGCCCGCTGCCCCGCCAGCACGGCATCCTCGCCGCGATGCTCCACCAGGACGGCCCCGAGCGGCTGGCCGACGTACGCAAGGACCCCCGCTTCGAGGGCTGGCCCGCCGCCCACCCGGCCATGTCCGACTTCCTCGGGCTGCCCATCAGGGACGGCGAGGAGACCCTCGGCGCGCTCTTCCTCGCGAACAAGCGAAGCGCCCCGGGCGGCGGCGCCCCGGCCGACGGGTTCACCGACGAGGACGAGGAGCTCCTCTCCCTCCTCGCCCAGCACGCCGCGATCGCCCTCACCAACGCCCGCCTCTACGAGCGCAGCCGCGAGCTGACCATCGCCGAGGAGCGCTCCCGCCTGGCCCACGAGCTGCACGACGCGGTCAGCCAGAAGCTCTTCTCGCTGCGTCTCACCGCGCAAGCCGCCGCCGCCCTGGTCGACCGCGACCCGGCCCGCGCCAAGGACGAGCTCCAGCAGGTCGCCGCCCTCGCGGCCGAGGCCGCCGACGAACTGCGCGCGGCCGTCACCGAGCTCCGCCCCGCCGCCCTGGACGAGGACGGCCTGATCGCCACCCTCCGCAACCAGGTCCGGGTCCTGGACCGGGCCCACGCCGCGCACGTCACCTTCACCTGTGACGGAGTACGGGCCCTGCCCGCGGCCCAGGAGGAGGCGGTCCTGCGCGTGGCCCAGGAGGCCCTGCACAACGCACTGCGCCACTCCGAGGGCGAGCGGATCGAGGTCACCCTGACCCGCGGCGGGACCGGGGGAGCCCTGCTCCGGGTGACCGACGACGGAACCGGCTTCTCCCCTCCCACCGTCCGCCGGGCCGGCCGGCACCTCGGCCTGGTCTCCATGCGGGACCGGGCCGCCGGCGTGGGCGGCCGGCTCACCGTACGGTCCGAGCCCGGCACCGGCACCACGATCGAACTGGAGGTACCCGGTGGCTGACACGCCGGGCCGTAGCGGCCGCGTCAGGGTATTGCTGGTGGACGACCACCAGGTGGTCCGCCGGGGCCTGCGCACCTTCCTGGAGGTCCAGGACGACATCGAGGTGGTCGGCGAGGCCGCCGACGGCGACGAGGGCATCGAACGCGCCGAGGAACTGCACCCCGACGTCATCCTGATGGACATCAAGATGCCGGGCACCGACGGCATCGAGGCCCTGCGCAGACTGCGCACGCTGGCGAACCCGGCGCGCGTGCTGATCGTCACCAGCTTCACAGAGCAGCGCACGGTGGTCCCGGCCCTGCGCGCGGGCGCGGCCGGCTACGTGTACAAGGACATCGACCCCGACGCCCTCGCCGCCGCCATCCGCTCGGTGCACGCGGGACACGTCCTCCTCCAGCCGGAGGTCGCCGGAGCCCTGCTGGCCGAGGAGGGCCCCGGCCCGTCGTCCGGCCGCGGCGGCAATCTGACGGACCGCGAGCGCGAGGTGCTGAACCACATAGCGGACGGGCGCTCGAACCGGGAGATCGCCCGGGCGCTCGTCCTGTCGGAGAAGACGGTCAAGACGCACGTATCGAACATCCTGATGAAGCTGGACCTCGCGGACCGTACGCAGGCCGCGTTGTGGGCGGTCAGGCACGGCATCGCGCGGTAACCCACGGGGGCGATGATTCATCCGCTCGGGTGTATGTAGCCCACATGGCGCATCCCGTTCGTCGGATGAGCGTTCTTCATGACGTGCCGCGGCGGCTGGCCGCGGCAGACGTACTGGAGGACGAGAACGTGAAGAACTTCAAGAAGGCCACCGCCGTCACCATGATCGCGGGTGGCCTCCTGGCCGCCGGCGCGGGTGTCTCGTCGGCGCACGGCGGTGCGTCGGCGGAGGGCGAGGCCCTGAACTCGCCCGGCGTGGCCGCGGGGAACCAGCTCCAGCTCCCCGTCCACATCCCCGCGAACGTGGTGGGCAACTCGGTCAACGTGATCGGCCTGCTGAACGGCGCCTGGGGCAACACGGGCGTGAACAACTAGCCCGCACCCGTCCTGACGCGGTGCTCGCACCCTTCTTAACGCGGTGCTCGCACTGCTACGCAGGCTTCGCCCCGCTGCGCCGGCCTCCGACCGGCGGGGCAGCCGGGCCCGCACAGCGGCCCCGTACCCGGCCCCGCTTCCCCCCCCCGCACCCTTTCCGATGCTGTGCTCGCACTGCTTCGCAGGCGTCGCACCGCTGTGCCGGACTCCGTCCGGCGTGGCAGTCGGGCGGGCTGAGCGGTGGCGCAGGCAGCGGCAGGGAAACCTCGGCCCCGCTTCCCCCCTCTCCCTGGGAAGCGGGGCCGATCCCGTTCGCGACGCGTCACCGCTCCGCGGGCTTCCCCCGGGGCCTTCTGGCGCAGCCGGCCAGATCCAGCCCCTCCGGCGTTTGAGGAGCGGGGCCGGGGCGGCGCCCCGGAGGCCCGGCGCAGCCGGGGACGCTCGCGCGACGGCGCCGCACCCGGACCCCGCACCGAGCGGCTAGCGCAACCGCTCCTCCACCGCCGAGTTGTACGCCGCGACCAGCGCCCGCCGGGCGACCCGCTCCACCGGACGCAACGCCTCCGCCCGGGCCGCCATCTCCGAGGCGGCCACCGCCGCGCCGTGCCCGCGCTCGGTCGCCAGCGACACCATCAGGTCCACCCGCTGCGCCAGCGAGAGGACCCGTACCGCCCGCGGCGGATACCCCGGCGCCAGCGCGTCCCGCCCGGCCTCCGTCCGCGCCCGGTACGCGGACAGCGCCGCCTCCGCGACCGGCCCGGATCCCGCCACGTCCAGCCGGGTCAGCACCACCGTGGCCTCGCGCAGCGCCTCCGCCAGTTCCCGTTCCGCCTCGCCGAGCGACGGCACGTCCGCCGGCGGGGCCTCCCGTACCGGCAGGCAGTGCCAGGTCACCGACACGTGCACATCACCCGCGGGCCGGGCCTCGCGCACCTCCGGGACCAGCCCGAGCGCCGCACCCACCGCGACGACCGCCTCCTCCGCGTCCAGCGCCCTCGCGTTGAACTCCGGCGGCCCGCTCAGTCCCAGCGGATGCCCCGGCGCCGGGAGCGCGATCCGCAGCCCGGTCACGCCCAGCACCCGCAGCCGGCCCAGCGCCAGGGTCAGACCCACCGGGCCGGATTCCCCGGGAAGCCCCTCCACCCGGTGCACGGCGTCCTCGCCCACGATCGACAGCACGGCTTCGTCGGGCGAGACGAGACCGGCCAGTAGAGCGTTCCCCCAGGCGGCCAGCCGCCCTGAACGCGGTTCGAAAAGCATCCCCCCACTTTACGGACGCCCCCTGTGACCCGGGCCCGCGCCCGGATCCCTCCCCGAGTGGCGTAGGTTTTCCCCTGGGGCTGCGCCCACGGACGGGCGGCGCACAGACGTACCGAGACTGCAAGGGGAGACAACACGCTCATGAGCGATGTTCTGGAGCTGGTGGACGTATCCGTGGTCCGCGAGGGCCGGGCTCTGGTGGACCAGGTCTCCTGGTCGGTCAAGGAGGGGGAGCGCTGGGTGATCCTCGGCCCCAACGGCGCCGGCAAGACCACGCTGCTGAACCTCGCCTCGAGCTACCTCTTCCCCACCACGGGTTCCGCCACCATCCTCGGCAGCACCCTCGGCAAGGTGGACGTCTTCGAGCTGCGCCCCCGCATCGGCATGGCCGGCATCGCGATGGCCGACAAGCTGCCCAGGCGCCAGACCGTGCTGGAGACCGTCCTCACCGCCGCGTACGGCATGACGGCCACCTGGACGGAGGAGTACGAGGAGATCGACGAGCAGCGCGCCCGCGCCTTCCTCGACCGCCTCGGCATGACGCCCTACCTCGACCGGAAGTTCGGCACCCTCTCCGAGGGCGAGCGCAAGCGCACCCTGATCGCCCGCGCGCTGATGACCGACCCCGAGCTGCTGCTGCTCGACGAGCCCGCCGCCGGTCTCGACCTCGGCGGCCGCGAGGACCTCGTACGGCGCCTCGGCCGGCTCGCCCGCGATCCGCTCGCCCCGTCGATGATCATGGTCACGCACCACGTCGAGGAGATCGCCCCCGGCTTCACCCACGTGCTGATGATCCGTCAGGGCAAGGTGGTCGCGGCCGGACCCATCGACCTCGAACTGACTTCCCGCAACCTCTCCCTCTGCTTCGGCCTGCCGCTCGTCGTGGAGCGCAACGACAGCGACCGCTGGACCGCCCAGGGCCTGCCCCTGCGGTAGTCGGCGCGCCCGGCCGCGTCCCGCGCACCAGCCGGGCCTCCCGCACCCTGTCCCGACCGCGCCCACCCGACCTACCATGACCATGTGGACATCGACGCGTGGGTGTGGTGGCTCATCGGCGCGGTCGGACTGGGCATACCCCTCGTCCTGACCGCGATGCCCGAGTTCGGCATGTTCGCCGCCGGAGCGGTGGCGGCCGCCGTCACGGCGGCCCTCGGCGGGGGACCGGTCGCCCAGATCCTGGTCTTCGTGATCGTGTCGGTCGCGCTCCTCGCGGTCGTCCGTCCGATCGCCAACCGGCACCGCAATCAAAAACCCCAACACCGCAGCGGAATCGACGCGTTGAGGGGCCGCAGCGCCGTGGTCCTGGAACGCGTGGACGCGAGCGGCGGGGGCAGGATCAAGCTCGCCGGCGAGATCTGGTCGGCGCGCTCCCTCGATGCGGACATCAGCTTCGAACCGGGCCAGTCCGTCGACGTCGTGGAGATCGACGGGGCGACCGCCGTCGTCATGTGACAGATCATGTGATGGATCATGTGACGGACCAGCAGGTGAGCAACTCCCCTGTGTGCACGCCACATGTGGGCAAGCAGCCGACCCGCGGCCCCGGGGTCTGCGAGACTCCGCTGAACGGGGCAGCACAGACAGCCGGAAGGGCACGGGGAACCGCATGCAACCGATCATCATCGTTCTGATCATTCTGGTGGTTCTGGTCTTCATCGCACTGGTCAAGACGATCCAGGTGATCCCGCAGGCCAGCGCCGCCATCGTCGAACGGTTCGGGCGCTACACCCGCACCCTCAACGCGGGCCTGAACATCGTCGTCCCGTTCATCGACTCGATCCGCAACCGGATCGACCTCCGCGAGCAGGTCGTCCCCTTCCCGCCGCAGCCCGTCATCACCCAGGACAACCTGGTCGTCAACATCGACACGGTCATCTACTACCAGGTGACCGACGCCCGCGCCGCGACGTACGAGGTGGCCAGCTACATCCAGGCCATCGAGCAGCTCACCGTCACCACGCTCCGCAACATCATCGGCGGCATGGACCTCGAGCGGACCCTGACCTCCCGCGAGGAGATCAACGCGGCCCTGCGCGGAGTCCTCGACGAGGCCACCGGCAAGTGGGGCATCCGCGTCAACCGCGTCGAGCTCAAGGCCATCGAGCCGCCGACCTCCATCCAGGACTCGATGGAGAAGCAGATGCGCGCCGACCGCGACAAGCGCGCCGCGATCCTCCAGGCCGAAGGTGTCCGCCAGTCCGAGATCCTGCGCGCCGAGGGCGAGAAGCAGTCCTCCATCCTGCGCGCCGAGGGTGACGCCAAGGCCGCGGCCCTGCGCGCCGAGGGCGAGGCCCAGGCCATCCGTACGGTCTTCGAGTCCATCCACGCCGGCGACGCCGACCAGAAGCTCCTCGCCTACCAGTACCTCCAGATGCTCCCGAAGCTCGCCGAGGGCGATGCCAACAAGCTCTGGATCGTCCCGAGCGAGATCGGCGACGCCCTCAAGGGACTCTCCGGAGCGATGGGCAACTTCGGCCCGATGGGCGCCGCCTCCGGCTTCAACCCGCAGAACGCAGGAAAGGACGGCGGCGGCGCCGGCGGCACCGGCGGAATCCCGGCCGCGCGCGACAAGGACGCCGCGGAACGCCGCGAGCAGCCCCCCATCGACTGAGGGGGCCGTCCCCTCCGGCATGATCAGTGAGGCCCCTCGACCTTCACGGCGGGGAGGCGACTCACTCATGCAAAGGGGACGACCCCTCCCATGTCCGTCTGGGAATCACTCGCGGTCTTCGCGGCCGGCATCGGCGCCGGCACCATCAACACCATCGTCGGTTCCGGCACCCTGATCACCTTCCCGGTGCTGCTGGCCACCGGCCTGCCGCCGGTCACGGCCAACGTCTCCAACACCCTGGGCCTCGTACCCGGTTCCATCAGCGGAGCCATCGGCTACCGCAAGGAGCTCCGGGGCCAGGGCGCCCGCATCATGCGCCTCGGCGCCGTCTCCCTCGTCGGCGGACTCGCCGGCGCGATCCTGCTCCTCACCCTGCCGTCGGACTCCTTCGACACGATCGTGCCCGTCCTGATCGGCCTGGCCCTCGTGCTCGTCGTCTTCCAGCCCCGGCTGGCCGCCGCCCTGCGCAGGCGCCAGGAGGCCGCGGGAGGCGATACCGGCCATCCCGACGGCGGCCCGCTGCTGCTGTCGGGCATGCTGCTCTCCAGCGCGTACGGGGGCTACTTCGGCGCCGCCCAGGGCGTCCTCTACCTCGGCCTGATGGGCCTGCTGCTCCGCGAGGACCTCCAGCGGATCAACGCGGTGAAGAACGTCGTCGCGGCGATGGTGAACGGCATCGCGGCCGTCTTCTTCCTCTTCGTCGCCGAGTTCGACTGGACGGCCGTCCTGCTCATCGCCGTCGGCTCCACCATCGGCGGTCAGCTCGGCGCCAAGGTCGGCCGCCGCCTGCCGCCCACCGTGCTGCGCGCCGTCATCGTGACCGTCGGGATCATCGCGATCGTCCAGCTGCTGCTCCGCTGAGCGACGTAGAAAACGTACGTCGCCCAGCGCAGCCGCCTACCCGGCGGGACGAACCCGCCCTACGCGATCACTCACGGCCCTACGCGGAACGCTCCAGCCACTCCGGCAGCGCCTCCCGCCCGCCGACCCCCAGCGCGAGCAGCATGGCGTCGGCCGGCGAGGGGACGAAGGGCTTCCGGAGGAGCGGCATCCCCGCCTCCTCCGGAGTCCGGGCCGCCTTGCGGTGGTTGTCCTCGGAGCAGGAGGCCACTGTGTTTAGCCAGGTGTCCCCACCGCCCTGAGCCCGCGGAAGGACGTGGTCGACGGTCGTCGCACGCTTCCCGCAGTAGGCGCACCGGTGTTGGTCCCGGATCAACACCCCCCTCCGTGACCAGGGAGCATGTCTCCGGAAGGGCACCCGGACGTACCTGCAGAGTCTGATCACCCGCGGCAACGGAAGCTCCATCGTGGCCGCGCGCACACGGAACTCGGGATGCGCCTGTTCGACCACGGCCTTGTCCTGGAGCACCAGGACCACGGCCCGGTTCATCGTCACCGTCGACAGCGGCTCGAAGCTCGCGTTGAGCACCAGCGTGTCCCGCATCTCGCCCACCTCCCGTGTGCAGGCCCGCGACCACCCTGGCAGCAAGGCCCGCAACCACTCTGGTCGCGCGCGCCACGCGGGACAACGCAATAAAAATGCCCGGTCCTGGCCGTCTTTAGACCAGGACCGGGCTAACGCTCGGAGAACGAAGGGCGGAACGCTCAGCCCGCGGGAGCCTCGTACTCACCGACGAGCTGCGCACGCCCCAGCGTGTGGAACCGCAGATTGAACCCGACGACGGCAGGAGACACGTCCGCACCGGGACCGAGCTTCTCCTGGTCCACCGCGTACACGGTGAACACGTAACGGTGCCTTTCCCCGGCCGGGGGAGCCGCCCCGCCGAAGTCCTGGGTGCCGTAGTCGTTCCGTACGTGCACGGCCCCGGCGGGCAGCCCCTCGAACTTCCCGCTGCCCGCCCCGGCCGGCAGCCCGGTGACCGAGACCGGCAGATCGAAGAGCACCCAGTGCCAGAACCCGCTCCCCGTCGGCGCGTCCGGGTCGAAGCAGGTCACGGCGAAGCTCTTCGTCCCCTCCGGGAACCCCTCCCACTGCAGCTGCGGCGACACGTTCCCACCGGACAGCACCTGGTCGGACCCCAGATCGGCCCCGGGCTCCAGATCCGCACTGCTCACGGTGAACGCGTGCACCGCCGGGTGGAAATCGTGGGGGAGCGGCGCCCTGCTCTGCTCGGCCACTGCGGAACCTCCTACTGGGTTGAGTCGACGCTGACCTTTACCTGTACACCGGTACCTGTACCGGCACCGAGCCTAGGGGGTGGCCCGCCGCTCAGAACCAGTTGCGCTGGGAACCCACCGACGAGATCCACTGGTTCAGGTAGGCCACCCAGTCGGTGCCCTGGTAGGACTGCAGCCCCACCTGGAAGCAGCGGAAGGTGTCGCTGCCCTCGCTGAACAGGCCCGGCTTCTTGTCCATCTCCAGGACGACGTCCATCTCGCGCCCGTCGGAGACGAAGGTCAGCTCGACCTGGTTCAGCCCCCGGTACTGCGACGGCGGCAGGAACTCGATCTCCTGGTAGAACGGCAGCGTCTGCCGCGTCCCCCGGATGTGCCCGCGCTCCATGTCCGCGCTGCGGAAGGTGAAGCCCAGCTGCGCGAAGGCGTCGAGGATCGCCTGCTGCGCCGGCACCGGGTGCACGTTGATCGCGTCCAGGTCACCGGCGTCCACCGCGCGCGCGATCTCCAGCTCCGTGCTGACCCCGATGTTCATCCCGTGCAGCTGACGCCCCCCGAAGTGGGTGATCGGCGTCTCCCAGGGAATCTCCAGCCCGAACGGCACCACGTGCAGGGCGCCCGCCTGCACCTGGAAGGCACCACCGAGACGCTGCTTGGTGAAGACCACGTCCTGCTTGTACTCCTGGTCGTTGCCCTCCACCTCCACGCGCGCCTGGAGCCCGACGGACAGCCCCTCGATCTGCTGCTCCACGGACCCGCCCTGGATCCGTACCTCGCCCTGGACGATCCCGCCCGGCACGACGTTCGGCTCGGTGATGACCGTGTCGACCGAAGCACCACCGGCACCCAGGCTCGCGAACAGCTTCCTGAACCCCATGCTCTGACTCCCCTATACGACTACGACGTGCTCGAAAAAGTCCTGCTAGGCAAGACGCGCGCCACTCTGCGCGGTACTACCCCTACAAACGCGGAACCTTAGGCCCCGGTTGCAGGAGTACGCAGTCCACTACGCTCGACTGGATGAGCGCGCGCCCCGACCGTACGCCCCTGCCCCGGCCCTTCTACGACCGCCCGGTCCTCACCGTGGCCCCGGACCTCCTCGGCCGCACCCTGGTCCGCCGCACCGCGGACGGCCCCATGGAGCTGCGCATCACGGAGGTGGAGGCGTACGAGGGGGAGGCCGACCCGGGCTCCCACGCCTACCGAGGCCGGACGGCGCGCAACGCCTCGATGTTCGGTCCACCCGGACACGCGTACGTCTACTTCATCTACGGCATGTGGTTCAGCCTCAACCTGGTCTGCGGCCCACCGGGCCACGCGAGCGGAGTCCTGATCCGGGCCGGAGAGATCACCGTAGGCGCGGATCAGGCGCGCAAACGCCGTGTTTCAGCCAGAAACGACCGGGAACTGGCCAAAGGCCCGGCCCGCCTGGCCACTGCCCTGGCCGTGGACCGCTCCCTGGACGGCACGGACCTCTGCACCGGCACGGATTCCCCCCTGTCCCTGCTGACCGGCGCCCCCGTACCTCCGGACCTGGTGAGCAGGGGCCCGCGCACCGGAGTGGGCGGAGCCGGCGCGGCCCACCCGTACCGCTACTGGATCACCCACGACCCGACGGTCAGCCCGTACCGGGCCCACGCGCCACGCCGCCGCCCAACTTGACTCGGCCCCGGCGGACGCCTAACGTAGCCCGAGCCGATTGAACGGGGCACTGCTATCAGCAGACCCCCGGAGCGGCCAACCCAACACCTACGACTTACCCCTGGCGGGGTCTTATTCGGCGTGCCCGAATTCGATTCCGAACGGCCGATTATGAGCCGCACGGGATAAGCGCTAATGTGGTGGAGCACCGAAAGGCAAAGACCCCCAACGGTCACCGAATTCAAATCCTGAACCGGAAACGGCAACGGAAATGATCTGGTAGAGTTGGAAACGAAGGAAGCGCCCGGAGGGCCTGGAAACAGGAACAAAGGAAGCGTCCGTTCCTTGAGAACTCAACAGCGTGCCAAAAATCAACGCCAAAAAGTTGATACCCCGTCCATTTCGGTGGATGAGGTTCCTTTGAAAAAGACCTGTGAGGTCGCGGTTCTGCCGTGATGCTTGCAGGCAATTACACAGCGAGGACGCAGTGGACGGTCGGTCTTATTCCGACATGACTGTCCCGCTCT
Organism: Streptomyces sp. NBC_01264; assembly: GCF_026340675.1. NCBI lineage: Bacteria > Bacillati > Actinomycetota > Actinomycetes > Kitasatosporales > Streptomycetaceae > Streptomyces > Streptomyces sp. NBC_01264. Next base: position 2,615,780 of record NZ_JAPEOX010000001.1, on the reverse strand, counting down.
AAGTGCGTGTGCACCCGATTACGGGTAAACATTCATGGAGAGTTTGATCCTGGCTCAGGACGAACGCTGGCGGCGTGCTTAACACATGCAAGTCGAACGATGAAGCCCTTCGGGGTGGATTAGTGGCGAACGGGTGAGTAACACGTGGGCAATCTGCCCTTCACTCTGGGACAAGCCCTGGAAACGGGGTCTAATACCGGATAACACTCCTGCCTGCATGGGCGGGGGTTAAAAGCTCCGGCGGTGAAGGATGAGCCCGCGGCCTATCAGCTTGTTGGTGGGGTAATGGCCCACCAAGGCGACGACGGGTAGCCGGCCTGAGAGGGCGACCGGCCACACTGGGACTGAGACACGGCCCAGACTCCTACGGGAGGCAGCAGTGGGGAATATTGCACAATGGGCGAAAGCCTGATGCAGCGACGCCGCGTGAGGGATGACGGCCTTCGGGTTGTAAACCTCTTTCAGCAGGGAAGAAGCGAAAGTGACGGTACCTGCAGAAGAAGCGCCGGCTAACTACGTGCCAGCAGCCGCGGTAATACGTAGGGCGCAAGCGTTGTCCGGAATTATTGGGCGTAAAGAGCTCGTAGGCGGCTTGTCACGTCGGATGTGAAAGCCCGAGGCTTAACCTCGGGTCTGCATTCGATACGGGCTAGCTAGAGTGTGGTAGGGGAGATCGGAATTCCTGGTGTAGCGGTGAAATGCGCAGATATCAGGAGGAACACCGGTGGCGAAGGCGGATCTCTGGGCCATTACTGACGCTGAGGAGCGAAAGCGTGGGGAGCGAACAGGATTAGATACCCTGGTAGTCCACGCCGTAAACGTTGGGAACTAGGTGTTGGCGACATTCCACGTCGTCGGTGCCGCAGCTAACGCATTAAGTTCCCCGCCTGGGGAGTACGGCCGCAAGGCTAAAACTCAAAGGAATTGACGGGGGCCCGCACAAGCAGCGGAGCATGTGGCTTAATTCGACGCAACGCGAAGAACCTTACCAAGGCTTGACATATACCGGAAAGCATTAGAGATAGTGCCCCCCTTGTGGTCGGTATACAGGTGGTGCATGGCTGTCGTCAGCTCGTGTCGTGAGATGTTGGGTTAAGTCCCGCAACGAGCGCAACCCTTGTCCTGTGTTGCCAGCATGCCCTTCGGGGTGATGGGGACTCACAGGAGACCGCCGGGGTCAACTCGGAGGAAGGTGGGGACGACGTCAAGTCATCATGCCCCTTATGTCTTGGGCTGCACACGTGCTACAATGGCCGGTACAATGAGCTGCGATACCGTGAGGTGGAGCGAATCTCAAAAAGCCGGTCTCAGTTCGGATTGGGGTCTGCAACTCGACCCCATGAAGTCGGAGTTGCTAGTAATCGCAGATCAGCATTGCTGCGGTGAATACGTTCCCGGGCCTTGTACACACCGCCCGTCACGTCACGAAAGTCGGTAACACCCGAAGCCGGTGGCCCAACCCGTAAGGGAGGGAGCTGTCGAAGGTGGGACTGGCGATTGGGACGAAGTCGTAACAAGGTAGCCGTACCGGAAGGTGCGGCTGGATCACCTCCTTTCTAAGGAGCACAGTACCGATTGCAGACAAACGTTCTGCACGGTCAGCTCAGGGTGGAACGTTGATTAGTTGGCACGGTTTCCTGGATGGATCACAAGTACTGCTTCGGCGTGGAAAGTGACTCACTGACGGGGGATCGTGCTTGGCACGTTGTTGGGTATCTGAGGGTACGGCCGTAAGGTCTTATCTTCGTGATGCCGGCCCCAGTGAACTTCGCCTTTTGGGTGAGGGTGATGGGTGACTGGTCGTTGCTTGAGAACTACACAGTGGACGCGAGCATCTGTAGGCCAAGTTTTTAAGGGCGCACGGTGGATGCCTTGGCACCAGGAACCGATGAAGGACGTGAGAGGCCGCGATAGGCCCCGGGGAGCTGCCAACTGAGCTTTGATCCGGGGGTGTCCGAATGGGGAAACCCGGCAGTCGTCATGGGCTGTCACCCACTGCTGAACACATAGGCAGTGTGGAGGGAACGCGGGGAAGTGAAACATCTCAGTACCCGCAGGAAGAGAAAACAACCGTGATTCCGGGAGTAGTGGCGAGCGAAACCGGATGAGGCCAAACCGTATGCGTGTGATACCCGGCAGGGGTTGCGCATGCGGGGTTGTGGGAATTCTTTTGATCGGTCTGCCGGCCGGTCGGCGAGTCAGAAACCGTTGATGTAGTCGAAGGACATGCGAAAGGTCCGGCGTAGAGGGTAAGACCCCCGTAGACGAAACATCAGCGGCTTGCTTAAGAATCTCCCAAGTAGCACGGGGCCCGAGAAATCCCGTGTGAATCTGGCGGGACCACCCGCTAAGCCTAAATATTCCCTGGTGACCGATAGCGGATAGTACCGTGAGGGAATGGTGAAAAGTACCGCGGGAGCGGAGTGAAATAGTACCTGAAACCGTGTGCCTACAAGCCGTGGGAGCGTCGCTGTATGTGCTTGCACATACAGTCGTGACTGCGTGCCTTTTGAAGAATGAGCCTGCGAGTTAGCGGTGTGTAGCGAGGTTAACCCGTGTGGGGAAGCCGTAGCGAAAGCGAGTCCGAATAGGGCGATTGAGTTGCACGCTCTAGACCCGAAGCGGAGTGATCTAGCCATGGGCAGGTTGAAGCGGAGGTAAGACTTCGTGGAGGACCGAACCCACCAGGGTTGAAAACCTGGGGGATGACCTGTGGTTAGGGGTGAAAGGCCAATCAAACTCCGTGATAGCTGGTTCTCCCCGAAATGCATTTAGGTGCAGCGTCACGTGTTTCTTGCCGGAGGTAGAGCACTGGATAGGCGATGGGCCCTACCGGGTTACTGACCTTAGCCAAACTCCGAATGCCGGTAAGTGAGAGCGTGGCAGTGAGACTGTGGGGGATAAGCTCCATGGTCGAGAGGGAAACAGCCCAGAGCATCGACTAAGGCCCCTAAGCGTACGCTAAGTGGGAAAGGATGTGGAGTCGCAGAGACAACCAGGAGGTTGGCTTAGAAGCAGCCACCCTTGAAAGAGTGCGTAATAGCTCACTGGTCAAGTGATTCCGCGCCGACAATGTAGCGGGGCTCAAGCGTACCGCCGAAGTCGTGTCATTGCAGCAATAGGGCCAACGCCCGCTGTGATGGGTAGGGGAGCGTCGTGTGCCGGGTGAAGCAGCAGCGGAAGCTAGTTGTGGACGGTTCACGAGTGAGAATGCAGGCATGAGTAGCGATACACACGTGAGAAACGTGTGCGCCGATTGACTAAGGGTTCCTGGGTCAAGCTGATCTGCCCAGGGTAAGTCGGGACCTAAGGCGAGGCCGACAGGCGTAGTCGATGGACAACCGGTTGATATTCCGGTACCCGCTTTGAAACGCCCAATATCGAATCAGGCGATGCTAAGCCCGTGAAGCCGTTCCGGACCCTTCGGGGAAAGGAAAGTGGTGGAGCCGGCGAACCAGACTTGTAGTAGGTAAGCGATGGGGTGACGCAGGAAGGTAGTCCAGCCCGGGCGGTGGTAGTCCCGGGGTAAGGGTGTAGGCCGAGGGGTAGGCAAATCCGTCCCTCATATAAGGCTGAGACCTGATGCCGAGCCGATTGTGGTGAAGTGGATGATCCTATGCTGTCGAGAAAAGCCTCTAGCGAGTTTCATGGCGGCCCGTACCCTAAACCGACTCAGGTGGTCAGGTAGAGAATACCGAGGCGTTCGGGTGAACTATGGTTAAGGAACTCGGCAAAATGCCCCCGTAACTTCGGGAGAAGGGGGGCCAGTCCTGGTGATCGGATTTACTCCGTGAGCTGGGGGTGGCCGCAGAGACCAGCGAGAAGCGACTGTTTACTAAAAACACAGGTCCGTGCGAAGCCGTAAGGCGATGTATACGGACTGACGCCTGCCCGGTGCTGGAACGTTAAGGGGACCGGTTAGTCACATTTCGGTGTGGCGAAGCTGAGAACTTAAGCGCCAGTAAACGGCGGTGGTAACTATAACCATCCTAAGGTAGCGAAATTCCTTGTCGGGTAAGTTCCGACCTGCACGAATGGCGTAACGACTTCTCGACTGTCTCAACCATAGGCCCGGTGAAATTGCACTACGAGTAAAGATGCTCGTTTCGCGCAGCAGGACGGAAAGACCCCGGGACCTTTACTATAGTTTGATATTGGTGTTCGGTTCGGCTTGTGTAGGATAGGTGGGAGACTTTGAAGCGGCCACGCCAGTGGTTGTGGAGTCGTCGTTGAAATACCACTCTGGTCGTGCTGGATGTCTAACCTCGGTCCGTGATCCGGATCAGGGACAGTGTCTGATGGGTAGTTTAACTGGGGCGGTTGCCTCCCAAAAAGTAACGGAGGCGCCCAAAGGTTCCCTCAGCCTGGTTGGCAATCAGGTGTTGAGTGTAAGTGCACAAGGGAGCTTGACTGTGAGACCGACGGGTCGAGCAGGGACGAAAGTCGGGACTAGTGATCCGGCGGTGGCTTGTGGAAGCGCCGTCGCTCAACGGATAAAAGGTACCCCGGGGATAACAGGCTGATCTTCCCCAAGAGTCCATATCGACGGGATGGTTTGGCACCTCGATGTCGGCTCGTCGCATCCTGGGGCTGGAGTCGGTCCCAAGGGTTGGGCTGTTCGCCCATTAAAGCGGTACGCGAGCTGGGTTTAGAACGTCGTGAGACAGTTCGGTCCCTATCCGCTGTGCGCGTAGGAATATTGAGAAGGGCTGTCCCTAGTACGAGAGGACCGGGACGGACGAACCTCTGGTGTGCCAGTTGTCCTGCCAAGGGCATGGCTGGTTGGCTACGTTCGGGAGGGATAACCGCTGAAAGCATCTAAGCGGGAAGCCTGCTTCAAGATGAGTATTCCCACCTCCTTGAGAGGGTAAGGCTCCCAGTAGACGACTGGGTTGATAGGCCAGATGTGGAAGCCCGGTAACGGGTGGAGCTGACTGGTACTAATAGGCCGAGGGCTTGTCCTCAGTTGCTCGCGTCCACTGTGTTAGTTCTGAAGCAACGAACTGTTGCTGGTTTCTAGAGCTAGAACATAACTACAAAGTGTGCTTGTTCGCTCGAAACCGATTAGGGTTTCGGTGGTCATAGCGTTAGGGAAACGCCCGGTTACATTCCGAACCCGGAAGCTAAGCCTTTCAGCGCCGATGGTACTGCAGGGGGGACCCTGTGGGAGAGTAGGACACCGCCGAACAATTTTTCAAAGGACCCCTGGTCCAGCGTTCAACGCTGGAGCAGGGGTCTTTTTTGTTTTCCAGAGCTTTACGGAGCTTTACGCAGCTTTACGCCGAAGCGCGGCCATGGGTTGGTTGCGCGAGAATGACTAGCGGTACCCCGAAGACAGGAGTCACACCCATGTCCAACTCTCCCGACGATCGTCCGGAGCGCGAGCCTCGGCGCAACGACGGCGGTGACAGGGGCGGCTACCGCGGGGGCCGTGACGACCGTGGCGGCGAGCGTCCGCCGTTCCGTCGCGACGACCGGGGCGACCGCCCGGCCGGCGGCGGTGGCTTCCGCCGTGACGACCGTGGTGGCCGGCCCGCCGGCGGCGGCGACCGTCCGTCGTACCCGCGTCGCGATGACCGTCCCTCCGGCGGCGACCGTCCCACTGGTGGCGGCTTCCGCCGCGACGACCGTGGCGGCCGTCCGGCCTCCGGTGGCGACCGTCCCTCGTACCCGCGTCGTGACGACCGTGGCGGCGACCGTCCTTCGGGTGGTGGCTTCCGCGGCAACGACCGTGGTGACCGTCCCTCCGGTGGCGGCTTCCGTGGCAACGACCGCGGCGACCGCCCCTCCTTCCCCCGTCGTGATGACGACCGCGGTGGGTTCCGTGGTGGCCGTGATGACCGTGGCGGCGACCGTCCGTCGTACCCGCGCCGTGACGACCGACCCTCCGGTGGCGACCGTCCCTCGGGTGGTGGCTTCCGTCGCGACGACCGGGGTGACCGTCCCTCCGGTGGTGGCTTCCGTGGCAACGACCGGGGCGACCGTCCCTCGTACCCGCGTCGTGACGACCGTCCCTCCGGCGGCGACCGTCCCTCCTACCCCCGTCGCGATGACGACCGCGGTGGGTTCCGCGGCGGCCGTGACGACCGCGGCGGCGACCGTCCGTCGTACCCGCGTCGTGACGACCGACCCTCCGGTGGCGACCGTCCCTCGGGTGGTGGCTTCCGTCGCGACGACCGGGGTGACCGTCCCTCCGGTGGTGGCTTCCGTGGCAACGACCGGGGCGACCGTCCCTCGTACCCGCGTCGTGACGACCGTCCCTCCGGCGGCGACCGTCCCTCCTACCCCCGTCGCGATGACGACCGCGGTGGGTTCCGCGGCGGCCGTGACGACCGCGGCGGCGACCGTCCGTCGTACCCGCGCCGTGACGACCGACCCTCCGGTGGCGACCGTCCGTCGTACCCCCGTCGTGACGACCGTCCTTCGGGTGGTGGCTTCCGCGGCAACGACCGTGGTGACCGTCCCTCCGGTGGCGGCTTCCGCGGCAACGACCGCGGCGACCGCCCCTCGTACCCGCGTCGTGATGACGACCGCGGCGGGTTCCGTGACGGCCGTGACGACCGCGGCGGCGACCGTCCCTCCTTCCCGCGTCGTGACGACCGACCCTCCGGTGGCGACCGTCCTTCCGGTGGTGGCTTCCGTCGCGACGACCGGGGTGACCGTCCCACCGGTGGTGGCTTCCGCGGCAACGACCGCGGCGACCGTCCCTCGTACCCGCGTCGTGACGACCGTCCCTCCGGCGGCGACCGTCCCTCCTACCCCCGTCGCGATGACGACCGCGGTGGAATCCGCGGCGGCCGCGACGACCGCGGCGGCGACCGACCCTCGTACCCGCGTCGCGATGACCGGGGTGGCGACCGCGGTGGGTTCCGTGGTCGGGACGACCGTGGTGGCGACCGTGACTTCCGTGCGGACCGGGAGCCGGTCAAGCGGCTTCCGATCGACGACGACGTCACCGGTTTCGAGATCGATTCCGACGTTCGCCAGGAGCTGCTGAGCCTGCCCAAGGGGCTGGCCGAGGAAGTCTCCAAGAACCTGGTCATGGTGGCCCGGCTGATCGACGAGGACCCGGAGCAGGCGTACGCGTACTCGCGCATCGCCCTGCGTCTGGCCTCCCGTGTCGCCGCCGTGCGCGAGGCCGCGGGCTTCGCCGCGTACGCCAACCAGAAGTACGCGGAGGCGATCGCGGAGTTCCGCGCAGCCAAGCGGATGACCGGCTCGGTCGAGCTGTGGCCCGTCATCGCCGACTGCGAGCGCGGCCTCGGCCGCCCGGAGCGGGCACTGGCCATGGCCGGCGAGCCCGAGGTGCAGAAGCTGGACAAGGCCGGACAGGTCGAGATGCGTCTGGTCGCGGCCGGTGCCCGCCGGGACATGGACCAGCTCGACGCTGCCATCGTGACCCTGCAGAGCCCGGAGCTGGCCTCCAACTCCGTGCAGCCGTGGACCGCGCGTCTGCGGTACGCCTACGCCGACGCCCTGCTGGCGGCCGGTCGTGAGGACGAGGCGCGCGAGTGGTTCGCCAAGACCCTCGAGGCCGACAAGGACGGGGCCACGGACGCCTCCGACCGGCTCGCCGAGCTGGACGGTGTCGAGTTCGTCGACGCCTCCGCCATCGACGCGGACCTCGACGCGGACGTCGAGGTCGACGAGGCGTTCGACGACGAGGAGGACGAGGACGACGACGACCCCGAGGTCGCGGCGGCCGAGCGTGCCTCCGACCAGGCCGAGTACTACGACGAGGACGACGACGAGTACGAAGGTGACGCCGATGTCGACGTCACCGACGAGATCGTCGTGCTCGACGAGGACGACGACGATGAGGACGATGACCGTCACGACGACGACCGTCAGGACGACGGGCGTCGTGAGGCCGGAGTCCGCGACGACGGCTGAGTGAGCTGAGAAGGGCGGTACCCCCGAGGGGGTACCGCCCTTTTTTCGTTGGCCGTGTCCTGGTCGGGTCGTTCAGTCCACGCTGCGCAGGACCAGGCCGGTGGCCGGCTTCGGGCCGAAGGAGGTGGACTTGCGGGGCATCGTCACGCCCTGGCGGGCCAGCTCCCGTACGACCGACTCGCGTACGGGGTGCAGCAGGACGGCCGTGCCGCCGAGGCGCTCCGCCATCTCGACGGTGGCCTCGGTGTCGTGGATGTACGAGATCTGGTCGGGGGCGTCGGGGACGGACCAGAGCGTGTCCAGCAGGGTCGCGTGGAGGACCGTGGCGTCCAGTCGGCGCCAGGCCTCGGGGCGGTCTCCGCGGACCGTGCGCTCGATCAGGGCCGGCTCGGGGTCGGTGACCAGGTGGAAGGTGCCGTCGCCGGTGAGCAGGAAGGCGTTGCCGAGCTCCGCGGCCTCGGCCAGGGCCTCCATGGCGGCCGGCAGCGGGCCGTCGACGGCGCGGACCCGGAAGCGGCCGTCGAGGGCGGCCAGGGCGTCGGCGGGGGACAGGCGCCGGAGCAGCCGGTGGATCGCGCGGACCTGGAGCGGGTAGCGGGCGGTGTCGACGAGGAGGACCAGGCCGAAGTCCCAGGGGGTGGGGGAGCCGTGCTCCTCCTGGAGGCGCAGGTACGTGGCCCAGCGGTGGTGGCCGTCGGCGATGAGGGCCTGGCGTTCGCCCAGGTCGGCGGTGATGGCCGCCAGGTCGGCGGGGGCCGTGATCGCCCACAGGCGGTGCTGGAAGCCGTCCTCGGTGGTGGTGGAGAACAGCGGGGTGGAGCGGGCGGTGCGCTCGACGACCGCGGCCGCGCCCGTCGCCGGATCGTCGCCGAGGTAGGTCAGCAGGAGCGGTTCGAGATTGGCCGAGGTGGCGCGCATCAGGCCGGCGCGGTCGGTGACCACGTGCGGCATGACGTCCTCGTGGGGGAGGACGATCCCGGCGTCCGCCGCGGAGAGGGCGAGGGCCCCGATGACCCCGCGCTGGAGGAGCTCGCCCCGGCGCTGCTCGTAGACGTAGAGCGCGGGCACGGGGTCGGCGCTGAGGATGCCCTCGGCGAGCCAGTCGCGCAGGGTGTGCGCCGCCTGCTGGTTGCGGGCGGCGGGGGTGTCGGCCTGCGGGAGGATCAGGCGGACGATGTTGTGGGGGTCGGCGGATTCCAGGTGGTTGAGTCCGTCGGGGCGCACGACCACGTCGTACGGCGGCGAGGTCACGGCGGCCAGGCTGCCGACGCGCTCGGGGACATAGCGCAGGCCGTGGAACGGGATCAGGCGCAGTCCGTGGTCCGCGGTGCCAGATGTGGTCATTGGTGAATCGTAAGACCCGTCTCGGCATGCGGGATGATCGGGGGATTACGGAAACCGGACAAGACCGGTCTTCCCCGGCTACCGCCGGGAGGGGCCCAGGAGGAGCGGACACCATGACCCGGCAGAGCAGGACCCTTCCCGCGGGCAGTGAGCGCAGTCTGCACCAGGCGTACGACACGGCTCTGCTGGACCTCGACGGGGTGGTGTACGCGGGCGGAGAGGCCATCGCGCACGCCGTGGACTCGCTCGCGGCGGCTCGGGCCGACGGGATGCACCTGGCCTATGTGACGAACAACGCGCTGCGCACTCCGGACGCGGTCGCGGAGCACCTGGGCGAGCTGGGGATCCCGACGGAGGCCGGCGAGGTGATCACCTCCGCGCAGGCGGTGGCCCGGCTCATCGCCGAGCAGGTGGCGCCCGGGGCGAGGGTGCTGGTCATCGGTGGCGAGGGGCTGCGGGTCGCGCTGCGCGAACGCGGGCTGGTGCCGGTGGACTCCGCGGAGGAGGAGGGGCTCGCCGCGGTGGTCCAGGGGTACGGCGGGCCCGATCTGCCGTGGGGGCGGTTCGCGGAGGCCTCGTACGCGATCAACCGGGGAGTGCCGTGGTACGCCTCGAACACCGACCTGACGATTCCGGGGGCGCGGGGGATCGCGCCGGGCAACGGGGCCGCCGTGGAGGTCGTACGGATCGCCACGGGCGCGGAGCCGCAGGTGGCGGGCAAGCCGCTGCCCCCGATGCACCGCGAGACCGTGCTGCGCACCGGGGCGAAGCGGCCGCTGGTGGTGGGCGACCGGCTCGACACCGACATCGAGGGCGCCTTCAACGGGGACGTGGACTCGCTGCTGGTGCTGACCGGGGTGACGGACGCGGCGCAGCTGCTGCGGGCGGAGCCGAAGTACCGGCCGACGTACGTGGACCGGGACCTGCGCGGGCTGCTGACCGGGCAGCCCGAGGTGGTGCCGGTGGCCGGCGGCGGGTTCCGCTGCGGGGACTGGACCGCGGAGGCGTTGGACGGCGTACTGGAACTGCGCGGTGGGGGCGGCGCGGGTGCCTCCGGCGGTGGGGGCGGGGCGATGGACGGGCTGCGGGCGCTGTGTGCGGCGGCCTGGACGCAGGCGGGGGACGGCTCGTGCGGGCTGGACGCGGGGGAGGCGTTGGCCCGGCTGGGGCTTTAGGGAGCAGGGACGCAGGGGCCGGGGCGGCGGGGACCGGGACGACAGAGGCTGGGACGACAGAGGCTGGGACGACGACAGAGGCCGGGACGACAGGGGCCGCGGCGGTAGGGGTTGGAGCCCTGGTCGGAGCCCTGGGCGTCGGGCTCTTCAGGGAGCCGGGCTCGACGGAGGGTAGGCTAACCTAACTTCGTGTTGGTCCAGAGTCCTCCCGAACCGAGCGCGGCGCCGGCCGCCGCCACCCGCTCGCGCCACGGTGCGCGAGCCGCCGGTCTGCTCGCCGCCTTCGGCGTGCTCGCGCTGATCGCGGTGGCGAGCATCGCCGTCGGCGCCAAGCAGATGGCCCTCCACGAGGTGTGGCACGGCCTGTTCCACTTCTCCGGGACGGCCTCCGACGTCGTCGTACGGGACCTGCGGGTCCCGCGGACCGTCCTCGGGGTGCTCGTCGGCCTCGGCCTCGGCCTGTCCGGCGCCGTGATGCAGGCCTTGACCCGCAACCCGCTCGCGGAGCCGGGCATCCTCGGCGTCAACGCGGGGGCCGCGGCGGCCGTCGTATCGGCCGTCAGCTTCTTCGGGGCCTCCTCGCTGAGCGAGTTCGTGTGGTGGGCCTTCCTCGGCGCCGCCGTCGTCTCCGTGGTCGTGTACGTGCTCGGCGGCAGCCGCAGCGCCACGCCCGTACGTCTGGCGCTCGCCGGTACGGCGGCCAGCGCGGCCCTGATCGGGTACATCAACGCCGTGCAGCTGATGGACAGCGAGGCGCTGGACAAGCTCCGCTTCTGGACCGTGGGCTCGCTCGCCTCCGCGAACATGGACACCGTCCGGCAGGTGGCGCCCTTCCTGGTGGTCGGCGCCGTCCTCGCGCTCTGCCTGGGCCGGCCGCTCAACGCCATGGCCATGGGCGACGACACCGCACGGGCCCTCGGAGCCCATCTGACGCGGACCCGGATCGGCGCGATGATCGCCATCACCCTGCTGTGCGGGGCCGCGACCGCCGCCTGCGGGCCGATCGTCTTCGTCGGCCTGATGATCCCGCACCTCGTACGGTTCCTCACCGGCCCGGACATGCGCTGGGTGCTCGCGTACTCGGCGGTGCTCTCGCCCGTCCTGCTGCTCGGCGCCGACGTCATCGGCCGGGTCGTCACCCGGCCCGGCGAACTCCAGGTCGGCATCGTCACCGCGCTGATCGGCGGACCCGTCTTCATCCACCTCGTCCGGCGCAAGAGGACGGCCCAGCTGTGACAGTGACCGACGCACCCCGCACGGCGCGCGGGTGCCGCACCGGACCCCGGCCCGTTCGCCTGCCCGGCGGGATGTCGCTGCGCGTGGAGCGGCGCGCCCTGGGCGTCGGGGCGCTGCTCCTGGTGCTCGTGGCGGCGGCGGCCGTCCTGCTCATCGGGACCGGCGACTTCGACATCGCGCCCTGGGACGTCGTACGGACCCTGCTCGGCAACGGCACGCCCGCGCACGAGTTCATCGTCAACGACCTGCGGCTGCCGCGGGTCCTGGTCGGCCTCCTGGTGGGCGCGGCCCTCGGGATGGCCGGCGCCGTCTTCCAGTCCGTCTCGCGCAACCCGCTCGGCTCGCCGGACGTGCTGGGCTTCGGCTACGGATCGGCCGTCGGGGCGCTGCTCGTCATCGTGCTGTTCCACGGCAGCGCCGCCGAGGTGGCCGTCGGGGCCCTGGTGGGCGGGCTGGTGGCGGGAATCGCCGTGTACCTGCTCGCCTACAAGCAGGGCATCCACGGCTACCGGCTGGTCCTCGTCGGCATCGGCGCCTCCGCGATGATGATCGCCGCCATCCAGTACCTGCTGACGAGGGCGCAGCTCGTCGACGCAAGCCGCGCGATGGTCTGGCTGACCGGCTCGCTGGCGGGGCGGGACTGGGCGCAGGTCTGGCCGCTGCTCGCGACCTGCCTGGTGCTGTTCCCGCTGGTCCTCGCCCAGAGCCGGGCCCTGCGGATGATCGAGATGGGCGACGACGCGGCGTACGCCGTCGGGGTGCGGGTGGAGCGGACGCGGCTGCTGCTGATGGTGGCGGCGATCCTGCTCACCACCGCGGCCAGTGCCGCGGCCGGGCCGATCAGCTTCGTCGCGCTGGCCGCGCCGCAGCTCGCGCGCCGGCTGACCCGCTCGCCCGGGGCGAGCCTGCTGACCGGGGCGCTGATGGGCGCACTCCTGCTGCTGGTGTCCGACTGGGCCTCGCAGCGGGTCTTCGGCGCCGACCAGTTGCCGGTGGGCGTGGTGACGGGGCTGGTCGGCGGCTGCTACCTGCTCTGGCTGCTCGTCACCGAGCGGAAGACGGGCCGCATATGAGGAACCAGAGGAGCATGAGCAACCAGAGGAGCAGGCAAGTGCAGCGGCTGACCGCGGAGAACGTGACCCTCGGCTACGACCAGCGGGTCATCGCCGAGAACCTGTCGGTGGAGATCCCCGACCACTCCTTCACCGTGATCGTCGGGCCGAACGCCTGCGGGAAGTCCACGCTGCTGCGGGCCCTTTCGCGGATGCTGAGGCCGACCGTGGGGCGGGTGCTGCTGGACGGTCAGGCGATCGGGTCGCTGCCGGCGAAGAAGGTGGCCAGGACGCTGGGTCTGCTGCCGCAGTCCTCGATCGCCCCGGACGGCATCACCGTGTCGGACCTGGTCGCGCGGGGCCGCTACCCGCACCAGGGGCTGCTGCGGCAGTGGTCGGCGCAGGACGAGCGGATCGTGAACGAGTCGATGGCCTCCACGGGGGTCGCGGAACTCGCGGACCGGGCCGTGGACGAGCTGTCGGGCGGGCAGCGCCAGCGGGTGTGGATCGCGATGGCGCTGGCGCAGCAGACGCCGCTGCTGCTGCTGGACGAGCCGACGACCTACTTGGACATCCAGCACCAGATCGAGGTGCTGAACCTCTGCGCGGACCTGCACGAGGAGCAGGGGCGGACGCTGGTCGCCGTGCTGCACGATCTGAACCACGCGGCGCGCTACGCCACCCACCTGATCGCGATGCGGGACGGGAAGGTCGTGGCCGAGGGGCCGCCGGCCGAGGTGGTCACGGCGGAGCTGGTGGAGCGGGTGTTCGGGCTGCGGTGCCAGGTCATTGCGGACCCGGAGACGGGGACGCCGCTGGTGGTACCCGCGGCGCGGGTCGCTCGGGCGCGGGCTCGCGCCGAGTGAGCGCGGGTGCGGCACCGTTGCCGGCCCCCGGACCCCTGCTCCTCAAACGCCGGAGGGGCTGGATTTGGCCTGCGGAGCAGGAGCCGTGCAGCGGGGTTGGCTACAGCAGGCTCTTGAGCTTCAGCAGGTCGCGGAAGCCCGCTTCCAGGCGGATGCGGCCCGAGGCCCAGGCCTTGGGGAACTTCAGGTCGCCGGCGACCAGGGAGACCAGGTCGTCGCCGGTCATCGCCAGCCGGATCTCGGCCTTGGAGGCCGGCGGGCCCGGTGCCACCGCGTCCACGCGGATCCGGCCTCCGTCCAGGCGGCCCGTGAAGGTCCGGTCCAGGTCGGTGATGTGGCAGCTCAGCGAGCGGTCGAGCGCGGTCGCACCGCGCACGTCGCCTTCGGCCCGCGCCAGGTTGTCGGAGAGTTGGTCGAGTGCCGCACGGCACTCCTCGATCGTAGCCATCGTGATCCCGACCGTACCGCAGAGCCGTGCGCGGTCGCGGGCGCCCTACGCGGTAGCGTCGGGGGCATGAGCGAAGAAGTGCCCGATGCGGTCCAGGAGCCGGACGAAGCCCCGGACGTGCCCGCCGGGCCGGCCGCGCTGGGCCTCGTACGGACTCCCACCGGGCACGCCGGAGCGGACGCCGCGCTGGAGCGGCTGGCGGACGTGGACCACCTCCCGGCGGACGGACACGTCGAGGTGTACGAGGATGTGCACAGGGGGCTCCGCTCCGCGCTGACCGCGCTGGACGCGACCGAGGGCCCCCGTCGTTACGAAAACAGGAGCTGAACCGATCGTGGCAGGAGTGGCACGCCGCCGCCTGGACGCCGAACTGGTACGCCGCAGCATGGCCCGCTCCCGGGAGCACGCCGCGCAGCTGATCGCCGCCGGCCGGGTGACCGTGGGCGGCAACACGGCGACGAAGCCGGCCACCCAGGTCGAGACCAGCGCGGCCCTCGTCGTCCTCAAGGACGACAGCGACCCCGACTACGTCTCCCGGGGCGGCCACAAGCTCGCTGGGGCGCTCGCGGCCTTCCGGCCCCAGGGGCTGCGCGTCGAGGGCCGCCGGGCGCTGGACGCGGGCGCCTCGACCGGAGGGTTCACCGACGTGCTGCTGCGCGCCGGGGTGGAGCACGTGATGGCCGTGGACGTCGGCTACGGGCAGCTCGCCTGGTCCCTGCAGAGCGACGACCGGGTCACCGTCAAGGACCGTACGAACGTGCGCGAACTGACGGTGGAGCTGATCGACGGGGTGCCCGTGGACCTGGTCGTCGGTGATCTGTCCTTCATCTCGATCGGTCTGGTGCTGCCCGCGCTCGTACGCTGCTGCGCGCCCGACGCGGATCTGGTGCTGATGGTCAAGCCGCAGTTCGAGGTCGGCAAGGACCGCCTCGGCAGCGGTGGCGTGGTACGCAGTACGGAGCTGCGCGCCGAGGCCGTGCGGGACGTCGCGGCGCAGGCCTGGAAGCTGGGCCTGGGCGTGCTCGGGGTGACCGCGAGCCCGCTCCCGGGCCCCTCGGGCAACGTCGAGTATTTTCTGTGGCTGCGGGCGGGGGCACCGGCACTCGACCCGGCGGATGTCGATCGTGCAGTGGCGGAGGGGCCGCAGTGAGTGATCTTTCGGGGGACCCGGCACAGTCGGGGAACGCAGGGGAGCCGGGGGAGCCGGGGAAGCGGACCGTCTTCCTGCTCGCGCACACCGGGCGGCCGGCGGCCATCCGCAGCGCCGAGCTGGTGGTGCAGGGTCTGCTGCGCAGCGGGCTGGGCGTACGGGTGCTGCGGCACGAGGCGGTGGACCTGCCGCTGCCGCCCGAGGTGGAGCTGGTGGCGGAGTCCGAGTGCACCCCGGAGGTGCTCGACGGGTGCGAGCTGCTGATCGTGCTCGGCGGTGACGGGACGCTGCTGCGCGGCGCGGAGTTCGCGCGCGGCTCCGGGGTGCCGATGCTCGGCGTCAACCTGGGCCGGGTGGGCTTCCTCGCGGAGGCGGAACGGGACGACCTGGACAAGGTCGTGGACCGGGTCGTGACGCGGGAGTACGAGGTTGAGGAGCGGATGACCCTCGACGTGATCGTGCGGACCAACGGGGACGTGGTGCACCGGGACTGGGCGCTGAACGAGGCGGCCGTCCAGAAGGTGTCCCCGGAGCGGATGCTCGAGGTGGTCCTGGAGATCGACGGGCGCCCGGTGTCCGGCTTCGGCTGCGACGGGATCGTCTGCGCGACCCCGACGGGCTCGACGGCGTACGCCTTCTCGGCCGGCGGGCCGGTGGTCTGGCCGGAGGTGGAGGCGCTGCTGATGGTGCCGATCAGCGCGCACGCGCTGTTCGCGAAGCCGCTGGTGACCTCGCCGGACTCGGTCCTGGCCGTGGAGGTGCAGACCGGGACCCCGCACGGGGTGCTGTGGTGCGACGGGCGGCGGACGGTGGAGCTGCCGGCCGGGGCCCGTGTGGAGGTCCGGCGGGGCACGGTGCCGGTGCGGCTCGCCCGGCTGCACCACGCGTCGTTCACGGACCGGCTCGTCGCGAAGTTCGCGCTGCCGGTGTCGGGATGGCGCGGAGCGCCGCACTAGCGGGGTCGACGCCGGTACTGGCGGGGTCACCACCGGTCCGATAGACCGCGCGTACGTAAATAGCATGACTGTTCGAGCTGGTTCGGGCTGGTGACGTCACATGGCACCCATGAAACCTCGGTATCGTCGTCCCGTGCTTGAGGAGATGCGGATACGGTCGCTCGGGGTCATCGACGACGCTGTGGTCGAGCTGTCACCCGGTTTCACCGCGGTGACCGGCGAGACCGGCGCGGGCAAGACCATGGTCGTCACCAGCCTCGGGCTGCTGCTCGGCGGGCGGGCCGACCCCGCACTGGTGCGGATCGGGGCCAAGGCGGCGGTCGTCGAAGGGCGCATCGTCATGCGCCCGGACGCCCCCGCCGCGCTGCGCGCCGAGGAGGCCGGAGCCGAGCTCGACGACGGCGCCCTGCTGATCAGCCGGACCGTTTCCGCCGAGGGCCGCTCGCGCGCCCACGTCGGCGGCCGCTCCGTGCCCGTCGGGCTGCTCGCCGAGCTCGCCGACGACCTCGTCGCCGTCCACGGCCAGACCGACCAGCAGGGCCTGCTCCGGCCGGCCCGGCAGCGCCAGGCCCTCGACCGGTACGCGGGCGACGCCGTCGCCGTCCCGCTGGAGAAGTACGCCGCCGCCCACCGCAGGCTGCGCGCCGTCGCCGGAGAGCTGGAGGAGATCACCACCCGGGCCCGGGAACGCGCCCAGGAAGCCGATCTGCTGCGCTTCGGGCTCGACGAGATCGCCGCCGTGGAACCGCTCTCGGGCGAGGACACCGAGCTGGCGGCGGAGGCGGAGCGCCTCGGGCACGCCGAATCCCTGTCCTCGGCCGCCCAGGTCGCCCACGCGGCCCTCGCCGGCAACGTCGAGGACCCCGAGGGCGTCGACGCGGGCGCGCTCGTCGCCGGGGCGCACCGCGCGCTGGAATCCGTACGCTCCCACGACCCGGCGCTCGGCGCGCTCGCCGAGCGGATCGGGGAACTGGGCATCCTGCTCGCGGACGTGGCCGGGGAACTCGCCGGGTACGCGGACGACCTGGACGCCGATCCGCTGCGGCTGGCGGCCGTGGAGGAGCGGCGGGCGGCACTGACCCAGCTGATCCGGAAGTACGGATCCGAGTACGGATCCACCCGGAACGGCGTGGACTCCGTCCTGGAGTGGGCCGAACGGGGCTCCGTACGGCTGCTGGAGCTGGACGGCGACGACGAGCGGATCGATGAACTGACCGCGGAGCGCGACGGGCTGCGCCTGGAACTCTCCTCGCTGGCCCAGGCGTTGACCGACGCGCGGAACGAGGCGGCGACCCGCTTCGCGTCCGCCGTCACCGAGGAGCTGGCCTCCCTGGCGATGCCGCACGCACGGGTCACCATCGACGTCCGGCAGACCGAGGACCCCGAAGGGGTCGAGGTCGGCGGCCGGCTCGTCGCGTACGGGCCCTCCGGCGTCGACGAGGTCGAACTGCTGCTGGCCCCGCACCCCGGCGCCCAGCCGCGGCCGATCGCCAAGGGCGCCTCGGGCGGTGAGCTGTCCCGGGTGATGCTCGCCGTCGAGGTCGTCTTCGCGGGCTCCGACCCGGTGCCGACGTACCTCTTCGACGAGGTCGACGCGGGCGTCGGCGGCAAGGCGGCCGTCGAGGTCGGGCGGCGGCTCGCGAAACTGGCCAAGTCGGCGCAGGTGGTCGTCGTCACGCACCTGCCGCAGGTGGCGGCCTTCGCGGACCGGCAGCTGCTGGTCGAGAAGACCAACGACGGGTCCGTGACCCGCAGTGGCGTCACCGTCCTGGAGGGCGAGGCCCGGATCCGCGAGCTGTCGCGGATGCTGGCCGGCCACGAGGACTCGGCGTCGGCGCGGGCGCACGCGGAAGAACTGCTCGCGGCGGCCCGGGAGCCGGAGTAGGTCCGGGTCCCGATCCGGTCCGGTCTCGGTCCTGTCCCGGCGTCGGGCGTCGTGTCGTCAGCAGGCTGACGGTCGGCTAGCCCGTGTGGGTGAGGATCCGGGGGGTGTGGCGGTATCTCTTACGGGATCCGCACCCGTATGGTCCCGGAACGCGCGTGCGGACTGGCATTCTGAGCGACGTCCCTGACTTCCTCCCTCACCCTGGAGCTTCGGCCCGTGAGCAGCTCCCCGGTACCCGTCCCCGTCCTTCGCACCGTCCAGGTCCTCGGCGGCGCGAGCGGTGGTGCGCACGTGCGGTCGCTGGCCACCGGGCTCGCCGCCCGCGGCGTACGGGTCACCGTGTGCGGGCCCGTCGAGACCGAGGGGGAGTACGACTTCACCGGCGCCGGGGCGCGGTTCACCCCGGACGCGGTGAGCGCGCTGCGGGCCGCGTGCGTCGAGGCCGACGTGGTGCACGCGCACGGGCTGCGGGCCGGCATGCGCGCGGCGCTGGCCCTGCGCGGGCGGCGGGTCCCCCTGGTCGTCAGCTGGCACGGCGGCGGCCCCGGCGGCGGCCGCCTGAGCCTGCTGCTCGAACGGCACGTCGCGCGGGCCGCGGCGATCGTCCTCGGCGCCTCCTCGGCGCAGGTGGACCTGGCGCGGCTGCGGGGGGCGCGGGACGCGCGGCTGGCGGCGGTCGCGGTGGCGGCGCCGGCGGCTGCCGCCGAGCCCTCCGGTGCCTCGGATGCTCCGGACCACGGGAAGGTGCGGGCGGAACTCGGCGCCGTCGAGCGGCCGTTGCTGATCGCGGTCGGGAGCCTGGTGCCGCGGCGCGGGTACTCCGTCCTGCTGGACGCGGCGCGGGAGTGGCGGAACCTGGACCCGATGCCGCTGCTGGTCATCGCGGGAGAGGGCCCGATGCGGGCGGAGCTCGCGCGGCGCATCCAGTCGGAGCAGCTGCCGGTGCGGCTGCTCGGGCAGCGGCGCGACGCCGCGCGGCTGCTCGCGGCGGCCGATGTCGCGGTGCTGCCCAGCCGGTGGGAGGCGCGGTCGCCGCTCGCGCAGGAGGCTCTGCGGACGGGTGTGCCGTTGGTGGCCACGGCGGTGGGCGGGGTGCCGGAGCTGGTCGGGGCGGCGGGGGTGCTCGTGCCTTACGGGGACGCGGGGGCGCTGGCCGCTGCGGTGGCCGGGCTGCTGGCGGATCCCGCGCGGCGGGGGGAGCTGGTGGCTGCGGGGCGGGCCCAGGCCCTGACGTGGCCGTCGGAGGACGACACGGTGGCGCAGGTCCTGTCGGTGTACGACGAGCTGACCTCGCGCCGACGCTAGCCCTCCGGGCGCGGCGGGTCCCGGTCCCCGGGTCGCCTCAAGCGCCGGCGGGGCTGGGGCTTTCCTGTGCGCGGGTTGGCTGCGGGTGGTGGGCCGGTGCCGGGGGCGGGGTGGGGTGTTGGCCTGGACTGCATGATTTAGGCGCCCTGTGTCCAACGTTCGATAGTTGTGGCTTCTTTGTGCGCCACAAATCACGCTTTACGTCCCGGCCAACACCCCACCCCGCCCCCGTCCCCGGCCCTGGCCCCGCAGCCCCCGACTCCGGCCGGGGGGACAGTTCAGTCCCAGCTCGGGGCATTCGGTCCCGGCCGGGGTTTGGTTTTTTCAGCCCGTCCGGCGTTTGAGGACCGGTCCGGGCAGCGCCCGGGGAACGGTGGAAGGGCGGGTAGGGGACTTCGCCCCGCAGGGCCCACCCGCACCCGCCCACCGGGGCCCGCGCCAGGCGGCGGTGGCGGCAACACCGCCGGCCGGAGGCTGGCGCAGCGGGGCGAAGCCCGCGCAGCGGTGCGAGCTCCGCGTCAAGAAGGTGTGGGAATCGTGTGGCGGCGGGCTCGGAGGGCCAGGCTCAGGGAGAGGACCGTTTCCGGGTCGTCCAGGTCCGCGCCCAGGAGCTCCGAGATGCGCGCCAGGCGGTTGTACAGGGTCTGGCGGTTCAGGTGGAGCTCGCGCGCGGTCTCCGCCTTGCGGCCCGCGTGGGCCAGGTACGTCTCCAGGGTGGGCAGGAGCGGCGGGCGGGAGACCGTGTCGTGGACGCGCAGGGCGCCGATCGCGCGGTCCACGAAGGCCGCCAGGTCGGGGTGTTCGCGCAGGCGCCACAGGAGCAGGTCGATGTCCAGGCGGCGGGCGTCGTACCAGGGGCGTTCGGGGAGTCCGTGCGCGGCCGTGGCGGTCTCGGCGGCGTGCCGCAGGCCCGCCGAGACCGTCGCCCAGCCGCCGCAGACGCCGACGACCACCGCCGGCGCGGCCCCCGCACGGTCCAGGCCCGCCCGCTCCACGCCGGCCCGCAGCGCCGCCGCGACCCGGTCGGACACCGTCGTGCGCTCGGTGTCGGAGCGCAGGGAGACCAGGAGGGGGACGCGGCCTTCCACCGGGCGGACGCCGAGGAGGACCGGGACGCCGACGGAGGCGAGTTCCTCCAGGACGGCCCGGGCCAGGACCGCCCAGTTGCCGGAAGGGGCCAGGTCCGAGGAGAGTCGCATGACGATGGGCAGGAGCGGGCCGGGGCCCGGCTTGAAGCCCAGGACGCGGGCCTGGGCGGGGGCGTCCTCCGCCGAGATCCGCCCCTCGGCGAGGTCCGTGAGGAAATCGCCGCGGCCGCGCGCCGCCAGCTCGTCCTCCTGCCGGGCCTGCATCAGGACGACGGCCAGTACGCCGGCGGTCCGCTCCGCCGCCATCCGGTGCACGGGCAGCAGCGGCGCGGACACCCCCAGCAGGACCAGCCGGGCCCGTACCGAGCCCGTACCGCGGCCGCCGCCCGGGACGTCGACCACCACGGCGTTGCCGGACGGCTCCGGATCACGCTGGCCCCGTAGGCCCTCCCAGACCTGGAGCGGGTCCGCCGCGGCCTCGCCTGAGACCGGGCCCGCCGCGTACAGCAACTGGCCGTCGGGGGTTTCCAGGAAGACCGGGTTCGCGGTGAAGTCCGCGAGGATGTGCAGGACTTGGGGGATCCCGCCGCCGTCGAGCAGGGCTTCCGTACAGCGCCGGTGGACTTCCTCGGCCCGCTGGAGCAGCGCGTAGTGCCCGTTGACGATCTCGGTGTGCACCTCCTCCGTGACGGTCACGAAGGGGACCTCCCGGTGGAGCTGGACGAGGGGGAGGCCGACCGCGCGGGCCGTTTCCACGAGGGTGGAGGGGAGGCGGCTGAAGCGGGGGCCCAGTTCGACGACCAGTGCGGCGATGCCCCGGTCCGCGAGGCGGCGTACGAAGGCGCGCTGCTCGGCGGGGCGGGTGCCGAGGCCGAGGCCGGTGGTCAGCAGCAGCTCGCCGCCCTTGAGCAGGGAGGCGATGTTGGGGACCTCGCCCGCGTGCACCCAGCGCACGGTCCGGCCGAGCCGGTCGGCGCAGGCCACGACCTCGGGAAGTCCGCTGCGCAGCCCCGGCAGCTCAAGTGCCCGCTGAACCGTGATCCCGCCCTGATTGTCCATATGGCGGACGCTACCGGGGCTCTTGTTCCGTGCACATCACCGGGCGGTTACGGGGTCCCATGTACCCCCGTCCGGCCCGACAACTCGTCGCCCCTGCAAGGGGATTATCGGACCGCATGCCGATTGTGGCGTACGTCACGCAGGGCGAGAGTGAGCGCCCTCACGACAGGAACGAGGAGCCATGAGCACGGACAGCAGCACCGGCGGCGGCGCACCCCAGGTCCAGCGGCTGAAAGCCAATTCCGTGGGCCTGGTCGGTGTCGTCTTCATGGCCGTCGCCACCGCCGCTCCCATCACCGCGATGACCGGCAACCTGCCCATCGCCGTCGGCTTCGGCAACGGCATCGGCGCCCCCGCCGGGTACCTCTTCGCGACCGCCGTCCTGACCGTCTTCGCCGTCGGCTACGTCGCCATGGCCAAGCGGATCACCGCCGCCGGCGCCTTCTACGGGTACATCTCGCACGGCCTCGGCCGGATCGCCGGCATGGCCTCCGGCATGCTCGCGGTCCTGGCCTACATCGTCTTCGAGGCCTCGATCGTCGGCGTCTTCTCCTACTTCACCAAGACCACCGTCCACGACCAGCTCGGCGTGGACCTGCCCTGGATCGTCTACGCGGCCGGCATGCTCGCGATCACCGCCGCCCTCGCACACTTCGACATCAACCTCACGGCCAAGGCGCTGGGCGTGATGCTGATCGCCGAGATCGCCGTCCTGTTCGCCGTCGCCACCGCCGTGCTCATCGCGGGCGGCGGCCCGGACGGCATCCCTGTCGAACCCCTCAACCCGAAGAACGCCTTCACCGGCGCCTCCGCCGGGCTCGGCCTCTTCTTCGCCTTCTGGTCCTGGGTCGGCTTCGAATCCACCGCCATGTACGGGGAGGAGTCCCGGAACCCGAAGAAGGTCATCCCCAAGGCCACCCTGATCTCCGTCGTCGGCGTCGGCCTCTTCTACATCTACGTCTCCTGGATGACCATCGCGGGCAACGGCCTCACCAAGTCCGTGGAGCTCTCCGCCTCCGCGAGCCCGCTCGACCTGTTCTTCGCCCCCACCCAGACCTTCATCGGCGCCTGGGCCGTCGACGCCTTCCAGTGGCTGCTGCTCACCGGCTCCTTCGCCTGCGGCATGGCCTTCCACCAGTGCGCCGCCCGCTACCTCTACGCCATCGGCCGCGAGGGCTTCCTCCACCCGGGCCTGGGCCGTACGCACGCCAAGCACGGCTCCCCGTACATCTCCTCCATGGTGCAGACGGCCATCGCCACGGGCCTGGTCGCGCTGTTCTGGCTGACCGGGCAGGACCCGTACATCCACCTGTACACGCTCCTCGCGATCCTCGGCACCATGGCGATCCTCATCGTCCAGACCCTGTGCTCCTTCGCGGTGATCGGCTACTTCCGCAAGAACCACCCCGAGGACCGGCACTGGTTCCGCACCTTCACGGCCCCGCTGATCGGCGGCGTCGCCATGGCCGCCGTGGTGGTTCTCCTGCTGGTCAACATGAAGACGGCGGCCGGGCTCGCCGCCGACTCGTTCTTCTTCACCCTGATCCCGTGGATCGTCGGGGTCGTCTTCTTCGGCGGGCTGGGGCTGGGCCTGTGGCTGAAGTTCAAGGCCCCGGACCGCTACGAGATCATCGGCCGCGTCGTCCTGGAGGACGCCGCCGAGCGCACCGACGAGCCCGCCGACGAGTCCGCCCCCTCCGCTGCGAACGTCTGAGAAGGAGCCACCGCAATGGCCCGTACGCCACTCATGCACGCGCTCCGCCGGCTCGCCGCCGAACACGCCGCCGCCCGGCAGCTCGGCCTGCCCGTCGCCGAGGTGCGCGGCTCCAGCCGCCGCCAGCTCCTGGGACGGGCCGCCGCCCTCGGCCTCGGCGCCGCCGTGGCCTCCGCCGCGGTCCCCCCGGCGGGCGCCCACGCGGTGGAAGCCGCCATCGAGAAGAAGCCCGTCGCCCCGGCCCGCGTCGCCATCGTGGGCGCCGGCATCTCCGGGCTGACCGCCGCCATCACCCTCAAGGACGCGGGCGTCCCCTTCACCCTCTACGAGGCCAACCCGAGCCGCGTCGGCGGCCGGATGTGGACCCAGCGCTCCCTGTGGGCCTACGGGCAGACCTCCGAGATCGGCGGCGAGCTGATCGACACCAGCCACAAGAAGATCCTGGAGCTCTGCCGCCGCTTCGGCCTTCCCGTCGAGGACTTCCTCGGCGGCGGCCCCAACGGAGCGGAGGAGGTGCTCTGGTTCAACGGCACCTACTACCCGCGCGACCAGGCCGACGAGGACTTCAACGCCGTCCACCAGGCCCTGCGCCGCGACCTCCAGGAGTCCGGCGAGGTCTCCTGGAACTCCTCCACCCCCGCGGGCACCGCCCTCGACAACATGACTCTGTACCAGTGGATCGAGACCCGGATCCCCGGCGGCCACGGCTCACAGCTGGGCCGCTTCATCGACGTGGCGTACAACGTCGAGTACGGGGCCGACACCCAGCAGCAGTCCGCCCTCGCGCTGGTCCTGCTGATGGGCTACCAGACCAACCCGGGCCACTTCAACGTCTGGGGCCTGTCCAACGAGCGCTACCACATCACCGGCGGCAACGACCAGCTGCCGAACGCCATCGGCCAGGCCCTGCCCGCCGGTTCGACCGTCATGGGCCGGGAGCTGGTGGCCGTACGCGTCGCCGCCGACGGCACCCAGACCCTGACCTTCAACGACGCGGGCGCCACCCGGACGGTCGTCGCCGACCACACCATCCTGTGCCTGCCGCTGCCGGTCCTCCAGCGGATCGACATCACCGGAGCCGGCTTCGACCCGCTGATGAAGAACCTGCTGAGCGACGCCCGCATGGGCTACTGCACCAAGCTCAACATGCAGTTCACCAGCCGTCCCTGGCGCGGCACCGGCCCCTGGCCCGGGGTCTCGGCCGGCGACTGCTTCACCGACAGCGAGGTCCAGCAGACCTGGGACACCACCAAGGTCCAGCCGGGCAACGGGGGCATCCTGCTCCAGTACGGCGGCGGCACCCTGGCCGGCGCGCTCACGCCGGCGACCGCCTTCGCCACCGACTCCGATCCCTACGTACGCACCCTCGCGGGCCGGATGCTCACCGGGATCGACGCCTTCTTCCCCGGCACCAAGGCCGCCTGGACCGGGAAGGCGCAGCTGTCGGCGTGGCACCGCAACCCCTACGCGCTGGGCGCCTACTCGTACTGGCCGACCGGCTACCTGCACAAGTACGCCAAGTACGAGGGCACCGCACAGGGCCGGATCCACATCGGCGGCGAGCACTGCAGCTACGACTTCCAGGGGTTCATGGAAGGCGGGGCGACCGAGGGGGAGCGGGCGGCGAAGGAGGTGATCACCGCCCTCACGTAAGCCTCGGGCGGTCAGCCTCAGGCGGGCTGGATGTTGTGGTTGAAGCGGAAGACGTTGTCCGGGTCGTACTCCCGCTTCAGCCGGCCCAGCCGCCGCATGTTCTCGGGTCCGAGGCCGGCCACCACCCGGTCGCCGCCCTCGTCCCCGGTGAAGTTGAGGTAGACCGCGCCGGTGCTCCACGGCTGGACGTCGGCGCGGACGTCCTTGACCCACTGGCGGCAGCGGTCGTCGTCGGCCGGGTCCTCCCAGGCGCCGAACGGGTGCACCGCCCAGGGCGCGTCGCGGAAGGACACCGGATAGTCGGCGGGCCCCTCGGCGATCGCCCCGCCCTGGGGCCACACCACGTGCTGGGTGCCGCTCGGCACCGGCATGGAGTCCGCGCGGGCGCAGAACACGTCCACGAAGGCGTCGGGCACCCCGGTCAGGTACTCCGCCGACCAGTAGTTCCGCAGTCCCGGCGGATCGTCGAGCATGCACTGGAGGTCCGCGTAGGGGAGGGCGGTCACCATCTCCAACTCGTGCGGGATCGCCAGCAGCGGGGCGACGAGCCGCCGCAGTTCCTCCTCGGGACCCGCGTAGGTGACCAGCGCGCCCGCCAGCAGCGCGCCGACCAGGTGCGGCGGGACGAACTCCTCGGGCGGCCCGGTCAGGTAGATGGCGCCGCCGCCGGCCTCGCGCGGCCCGCCTTCCATGAGGTCCCGGTACGTACGGACCATCTCGGGCCCGTGCTCCGGCAGGTACAGCAGGAACGCGAGGGACATGACCGGCAGTTCGTGCAGCCGCAGGGTCAGGGAGGTCGCGATGCCGAAGTTCCCGCCGCCGCCGTGCAGCCCCCAGAACAGCTCGGGGTGGTCCTCCGCGGTCGCCGTCACCATCTCCCCGGCGGCCGTGACCAGGTCCACGGCGAGCAGATTGTCCACCGCCAGGCCGAACGTGCGGTCCAGCCACCCGGTGCCGCCGCCCAGGACGAAGCCGCCGACCCCGGTGGTGGAGACGCGGCCGCCGGTGGTCGCCAGCCCGTACCGTTCGCAGGCCCGGTCCAGATGGCTCATCGTGGCGCCGCCCTCGACGCGCACGGAGGAGGCCCCGGGATGGACCGTCACCGCCGACATCCGCCGCAGGTCCACGACCAGGCCGCCGTCGTTCAGGGACATCCCGGACACGCTGTGTCCGCCGCCGCGCACCGCTATCGGCAGGTCGAGCCGCCGTGCGAAGCGCACGGCGGTCACCACGTCCACCGGGCTCTCGCACTGCGCGATGACGGCCGGCCGGCGGTCGATCATCCCGTTGTAGACGGTGCGGGCCTCGTCGTACCCCGGATCCTCCGGAACCAGGACGGCGCCGGACAGGTCCTCGCGGAGCTCGGCGAGTGCCGTGCCCGCCTTCGAGAGGGGAGCCATGGCTACCCCCTTCCGGGAGATGCGGAAGGTGTGGGAGGTGCGGCAAGACACCCCTTGCGACCCCTCCAGGTTAGTCAGCCCCCGTACGCCCCGCTCGCCGTCAGCCGCAGGGCCGTGTCGATCATGGGGACGTGGCTGAAGGCCTGGGGGAAGTTGCCCACCTGGCGCTGGAGCCGCGGGTCCCACTCCTCGGCCAGCAGGCCCAGGTCGTTGCGGAGCGACAGCAGCTTCTCGAAGAGGCGCCGGGCCTCGTCGACGCGGCCGATCATCGCCAGGTCGTCGGCCATCCAGAACGAGCACGCGAGGAAGGCACCCTCATCGCCCTCCAGGCCGTCCACGCCGGCTTCCTCGCCCGCCGTCGGGTAGCGCAGGATGAACCCGTCGGAGGTCGACAGCTCGCGCTGGATCGCCTCGATGGTGCCGATCACCCGCTTGTCGTCCGGCGGCAGGAACCCCATCTGCGGGATCAGCAGGAGGGAGGCGTCCAGCTCCTTCGACCCGTAGGACTGCGTGAACGTGTTGCGTTCCTTGTCGTAGCCCTTCTCGCACACGTCCTGGTGGATCTCGTCGCGCATCTCGCGCCACCGCTCCAGCGGCCCGTCCGCGTCCCCGCTCTCGATCAGCTTGATCGTGCGGTCCACGGCCACCCACGCCATCACCTTGGAGTGCACGAAGTGCCGGCGCGGGCCGCGCACCTCCCAGATGCCCTCGTCGGGCTGGTCCCAGTGGGTCTCCAGGTAGCGGATCAGCTTGAGCTGGAGCAGCGAGGCGTAGTCGTTGCGGGCCAGGCCGGTCATGTGGCCCAGGTGCAGGGCCTCGGTGACCTCGCCGTACACGTCGAGCTGGAGCTGGCCGGCGGCGCCGTTGCCGACCCGGACCGGGCCGGAGTTCTCGTAGCCCGGCAGCCAGTCGAGCTCGGTCTCGCCGAGCTCCCGCTCGCCCGCGATCCCGTACATGATCTGCAGGTTCTCCGGGTCTCCGGCCACCGCGCGCAGCAGCCACTCGCGCCAGGCGCGGGCCTCCTCGCGGTAGCCGGTGCGCAGCAGCGAGGAGAGGGTGATGGCGGCGTCGCGGAGCCAGGTGTAGCGGTAGTCCCAGTTGCGGCTGCCGCCGATCTCCTCCGGGAGGGAGGTGGTGGGCGCGGCGACGATCCCGCCCGTGGGGGCGTACGTGAGCGCCTTGAGGGTGATCAGCGAGCGGATCACCGCCTCCCGGTAGGGGCCGTGGTACGTGCACTGCTCGACCCAGTCGCGCCAGAACTCGGTGGTGGCCTCCAGGGCCTCCTCGGCCTCGGGCGGCTGCGGCGGCTCCTTGTGTGAAGGCTGCCAGCTGATGCAGAAGGCCTTCCGGTCGCCCGGCCCGACGGTGAAGTCGGAGTACGTCGTCAGGTCCTTGCCGTACGTCTGCACCTCGGTGTCCAGCCAGACCGAGTCGGGGCCCGCCACGGCGACGGTCCGGTCGTCGACCCGGTGCACCCAGGGCACGACCCGGCCGTAGCTGAAACGCATGCGCAGGGCGGAGCGCATGGGGACGCGCCCGCTGATGCCCTCCACGATGCGGATGATCTGCGGTGCGTGATCCTCGCGGGGCGGCATGAAGTCGATCACACGGACCGTGCCGCGCGGGGTGTCCCACTCGGACTCCAGGACCAACGAGTCCCCGCGGTAACGGCGCCGGGTGGCACGCGGGGCCTCGGCGCCGGCCGGGAACGCCGGGCCGATCCGCCAGAACCCGTGTTCCTCGGTGCCGAGAATGCTCGCGAAGACGGCATGGGAATCGAAACGTGGCAGGCAGAGCCAGTCCACCGCCCCGTCCCGGCAGACCAATGCCGCGGTCTGCATGTCGCCGATCAGTGCGTAATCCTCGATGCGCCCGGACACGTTGCATCTCCAGTCGAACAGCCACGTCCGCCCCGAAGGGCGCTTGCATTGCGCGATGCCGCGGATTCTCCGGTGATGTGGAGCGCCGCGTCCAGCCCATGATTCCGGAACCGGACGGGTTACGCCGTTCGCGGGGCCGCTCGGCGGGGATGTGATCGAGATCCGAGCAGGACAAAACGGCACCCTAGTGATCCTCGTCAGCTTGGGGACAATGAGGTTCGGCCGAACGGGTGAGCGTCGGCGATACCGCGGTGACCGACCCCACGGACATCGTCCCGGGCCTCCCTCGCACGCCTCTCGGACGCTCCTCGGACCTCCCTCGCACGCCCCCGCCGCGTGGCCGGAGGCGGACCGGCCCGGGCGCTGATAGGCTGGTATCCCGTGGACCGGTGGTCTGCCTGTGCAAATCAGGAGCCCCGAAACCGCAGCTTCGGCGCCCCCTGAGACCCTTCGGTTCGATGGTGGCCGGCGCCGGACGCACCTCACCTCGCGACCACGGGAGCCCCCTCTTGGCGAAGCCGCCCGCTGCTTTTCGGAACAGCACAGCCATGACGACCAAGCACATCTTCGTCACCGGGGGTGTCGCTTCCTCCCTCGGCAAGGGCCTGACGGCCTCCAGCCTGGGTGCGCTGCTGAAGGCGCGCGGTCTTCGGGTCACGATGCAGAAGCTCGACCCGTACCTGAACGTCGACCCGGGCACGATGAACCCGTTCCAGCACGGTGAGGTGTTCGTCACCAACGACGGCGCCGAGACCGACCTGGACATCGGCCACTACGAGCGCTTCCTGGACGTCGACCTCGACGGCTCGGCGAACGTGACGACCGGGCAGGTGTATTCGCAGGTCATCGCCAAGGAGCGGCGCGGCGAGTACCTCGGTGACACGGTGCAGGTCATCCCGCACATCACCAACGAGATCAAGCACCGCATCCGCCGCATGGCGACCGACGACGTCGACGTCGTCATCACCGAGGTCGGCGGCACGGTCGGTGACATCGAGTCGCTGCCGTTCCTGGAGACGGTCCGCCAGGTCCGCCACGAGGTGGGCCGCGACAACGTCTTCGTCGTGCACATCTCGCTGCTGCCCTACATCGGCCCCTCCGGCGAGCTGAAGACCAAGCCGACCCAGCACTCGGTCGCGGCGCTGCGCAACATCGGCATCCAGCCCGACGCGATCGTGCTCCGCGCCGACCGTGAGGTCCCGACCTCCATCAAGCGCAAGATCTCGCTGATGTGCGATGTCGACGAGGCGGCGGTGGTCGCGGCGATCGACGCCAAGTCGATCTACGACATCCCCAAGGTCCTGCACACCGAGGGCCTGGACGCGTACGTCGTGCGCAAGCTCGACCTGCCCTTCCGCGACGTCAACTGGACGGTGTGGGAAGACCTGCTGGACCGGGTCCACAACCCCGACCACGAGGTCAAGGTCGCGCTGGTCGGCAAGTACATCGACCTGCCCGACGCCTACCTGTCGGTGACCGAGGCCCTGCGCGCCGGCGGGTTCGCCAACAGGGCCCGCGTGCAGATCAAGTGGGTCACCTCCGACGACTGCAAGACGCCGGCGGGTGCGGCGGCGCAGCTGTCCGACGTGGACGCGATCTGCGTGCCGGGTGGTTTCGGTGACCGTGGTGTCAACGGCAAGGTCGGCGCGATCACCTACGCCCGCGAGAACAAGATCCCGCTGCTCGGCCTGTGCCTGGGCCTGCAGTGCGTGGTCATCGAGGCGGCGCGGAACCTGGCGGGTATCGCGGACGCGAACTCCACCGAGTTCGACGCCGCCACGCCGAACCCGGTGATCTCCACGATGGAGGAGCAGCTGGCCTTCGTCGAGGGCGCGGGTGACCTGGGCGGCACGATGCGTCTGGGCATGTACCCGGCGAAGCTCGCCGAGGGCTCGATCGTGCGCGAGGTCTACGGCGACCAGGCGTACGTGGACGAGCGCCACCGTCACCGCTACGAGGTCAACAACGCCTACCGCGGTGAGCTGGAGAAGAAGGCCGGTCTGGTCTTCTCCGGTACCTCCCCGGACAACAAGCTCGTCGAGTACGTGGAGTACCCGCGCGAGGTCCACCCCTACCTGGTGGCCACCCAGGCCCACCCGGAGCTCCGCTCGCGCCCCACGCGCCCGCACCCGCTCTTCGCGGGTCTGGTCAAGGCGGCCGTGGAGCGGCAGCAGGCCGCGAAGTAGTCGTATGGCACATACCGTAGACAGCCGGGGTACGGAGATCCGTACCCCGGCTGTCGCGCGTTGTGGAGGGCTTCGGGGCATGTCGGGCATGGAGATCAAGGACACGTCGGAAACCTGGGAGACGCTGTCGACCCAGCGGCCGTTCCAGGGCGCGAAGACGGCGGTTGCCTCCGACGAGGTGCGGATGCCGGACGGATCCGTGGCCCGTCGCGACTACCAGGTGCACCCGGGATCGGTGTGCGTGCTGGCCCTGGACGACGCGGGGCGGGTACTGGTGCTGAGCCAGTACCGGCACCCGGTGCGGCGGCGGCTGTGGGAGCTCCCGGCGGGGCTGCTGGACGTCGTGGGGGAGAACCCGCTGCACGGGGCGCAGCGCGAGCTGCAGGAGGAGGCGCACGTCAAGGCCGAGGACTGGCGGGTGCTGGCCGACTTCTACGCGTCCCCGGGCGGCTCGGACGAGGCGACCAGGATCTTCCTCGCGCGGGGGGTCTCCGAGGCGGACGGCGAGCGCTACGCGGAGTCCGGGTCGGAGGAGGCGGACATGGAGGTGACCTGGGTCCCGCTGCCGGAGCTGGTACGGGGTGTCCTGGCGGGCGAGCTGGGCAATCCCGGGCTGGTCACGGGGGCGCTGGCCCTCTCGGCGGCCCTGTCCTGTGACCCGCCCCTGTCCTCCCTCCGGCCGGCGGACGCCCCCTGGGGGGCCCGCCCGTACGAGGCGTAGCCCCTCCGGGTCCGCGGGTCCGCGGGTCCCGGGTCGCCTCAAGCGCCGGCGGGGCTGGGGGTTGCCGGTGCGGCGGGTTGGGGTGTCGGCCTGGACTGCATGATTTAGGCGCCCTGTGCCCGACTCCGACAGGGCGCGGCTTTCTTGTGCGCCACAAATCACGCTTTACGTCCCGGCCGACACCCCACCCCGTCCCCGTCCCCGGCCCTGGCCGGCATCTTCCCGACCCCGGCCGCTTTCAGCCGTCCGGCGTTTGAGGACCGGGGTCTGGGGCGGAGCCCCAGGTCTTTTCAGCCCGTCCGGCGTTTGAGGACCGGGTCCGGGCAGGGCCCGGGGGCCCACCCAGCCCCGCCGGCGTTTGAGGCGCGGGTCCGGGCGGAGCCCGGGGAACGGTGGAAGGGCGGGTAGGGGACTTCGCCCCGCAGGGCCCGCCCGCACGCGCCCACCGGGCCCCGCGCCGGGACGGCAGAGGCGGCGGCCCCGACCGGCCACCGCCGGCCGGAGGCTGGCGCAGCGGGGCGAAGCCCGCGCAGCGGTGCGCGTTCCGCGTCAAGAAGGTGCCGCGGGGAGAAGGAAGTAAATCTGCCCATCCGTTGATCCGATCGGGCGATTTGTCCGCCGCGCTCCACCCTGTCCGTCGCTCTGCGTGAACTACGCTCGCAATCCGAAGGCAGCGAGAGGAGCGGATCCGTGACGGATTTCGTCGGGCGGCGGCGTGAGCTCAAGGAGCTCCGCGAGGACATCGCGCGAACCGGGCTCGACACCCTCTCCGGCCGTAAGGCCAAGTCCCCGCGGGCCAGGGTGCTGCTCGTCGCCGGGCGCCCGGGCTCCGGCCGGACGGCCCTCGCCGAGGCGCTGGTGCGGGAGATCGCCGAGGAGTACCCCGACGGGGTGCTGAGGGTCCGCCTCACCGCCCCCACGGGCGAGAGCGTCGCCACCGAGCGTGCCGTCCGCACCCTTCTGGAGGGACTCGGGCAGCCCACCCCGCCCGGCGCCGGGGAGGACGATCTCAGCTCCGCCCTGCGCACGGCCCTGGCCGACCGCCGCATGGTGCTCCTCGTCGACGACGCCTCCGACCCGCACCAGGTCGACGCCCTGCTGCCGGACACCCCCGAGTGCCTGGTCGTCGTCACCTCGGAGGGCCCCCTGACCGGGATTCCGGATGTCCGCCCCTGCACCCTCGGGGGCCTCGACACCCCCTCGGCCGTCCGCATGCTCGTCCAGCGCATCGGCGACATCCGCGCGGCCAACGACCCGCGCGCGGCCGAGGCCCTCGCCGAGGAGTGCGGCGGACAGCCCGCCGCGCTCGCCCTGGCGGGCGGCTGGCTCGCCGCACGCCCCAAGGCTTCGGTGGCGGACGTGGGCAAGCAGTTGCACGACATGCCCGCCGGCGTCGGCGGGCCGCTCGCCAGAGCCTTCAGGCTCGTCTACGAATCCCTCCCGCAGCCCGCCCAGCGGACCCTGCGGCTCCTTCCGCTCGCCCCGGCCGGCCTCGTCGACTCCCATGTCGCCTCCGCCCTGGCCGGCTGCTCCGTGGCCGCCGCGCAAGCGACCCTGGAGGACTTCGCCGCGCTGGGCCTGCTGAGGCCCGCCCACGACGGGCTGTACCTGCTGCCCGGCTGCCTCGCGCCGTTGCTCCAGGCCCTGCTGGAGGCCAAGGAGCGGCCCGCCGAGGTCCAGCTCGCGCGGGCCCGGATGCTGGAGCGCACCGTACGGCTGCTGCTGTCCTGCCGGGCCATGGCCGAGCCGGACGAAGACGGGCCCGGCGGGGCGGTGGGGGCGCCGGAGAAGCTCGACGGGGTGCCACGTGCGCTGCGCTTCGCCGACCGGCGGGCGGCGGAGACCTGGCTGAACACCCGGCTGCCCGCGCTGCTGGCCGCCGCCTCGCTGGCGGTGGCCGACGGGGAGCTGGACACCCTGGCACGCAGGTTCGTAGCGGCGCTGGCGCGGGCCCTGTCCGAGCACCGCGGCACCGCGGGTGCCGCGCCCGAGCTGTACGGGCTGCACCGGCTCGTGCTGGATGTGGCCGAGCGGCGCGATCTGTACCGGGAACAGGCGGCCGCGCTGCTGAACC
Organism: Streptomyces sp. NBC_01264; assembly: GCF_026340675.1. Classification (NCBI taxonomy): domain Bacteria; kingdom Bacillati; phylum Actinomycetota; class Actinomycetes; order Kitasatosporales; family Streptomycetaceae; genus Streptomyces; species Streptomyces sp. NBC_01264. The sequence goes on along the minus strand of NZ_JAPEOX010000001.1, from coordinate 2,582,695 downwards.
TGGCCGATCTGGACGCCGAGACGGGCCGGACCCGGGAGGCGCTGGACCGGTACCGGGCCGCATTGGACGCGGGAAAGGCGGCGAACGACCCGTACGCGTCGGGCCGCGCGATGGAATCCGTAGGCGGCGCGCACCAGGAGCTGGGGGACTGGCACCGGGCCTCCGACTGGTTCGGCCGGGCCCTGTCCCACGCCCTCGCGCGGGGGGAACGGGCGGACGAGGCGCGGCTGTACGGGCGGCTGGGGAACGTGCACACGTACGCGGGCCGGTACGGGGACGCGCTGCGGAGCTGGCGGGCGGCCTCGGCGGGCTACCGGAAGCTGGCCGATGTCCCGGGCCAGGCAAAGGCGTTGAGTGAGATGGCGCGGATCCAGGAGTACGCGGGGCGGCCCGAGGAATCGCTGCACACCTGCCGGGAGGCCGTGGAGCTGGCGCGGAAGGCCGGGGACCTGCGGCTTCAGGCCGCGCTCCAGGTGCGGCTGGCGGACACGCTGGACCGGCTCGGGGATCCCGCGGCGGCCAGGCTGCACAGGTCCGCGGCCGACAGATTGCTGGGAGATGACCCCGCAGCCTGCGAAATCCGCAGCGTTTCCGACTGAGATTATTGGTTTGCAAGGCTAGACAGCCGCTCATCCTTCATTAGACTGGCTTCACCAGGTCATCCTCTGGTGCATCCCGTTGCGCGTTCTTGTGGACGGGTTTGTATTGAAGTAGCCCGAAACATCCCCTGAGCCAAGGACCGTGAGCCACGATGAAGGTCGGCATCCCCCGCGAGGTCAAGAACAACGAGTTCCGGGTCGCCATCACGCCTGCCGGCGTGCATGAGCTGGTCCGCAACGGCCACCAGGTCTTCGTCGAGCAGAACGCCGGTGTGGGCTCCTCGATCACGGACGCGGAGTACGTGTCCGCGGGCGCCGAGATCCTCGGTACCGCCGACGAGGTCTGGGCCACCGCTGACCTGCTGCTGAAGGTCAAGGAGCCCATCGCGGAGGAGTACCACCGCCTCCGCAAGGACCAGACCCTCTTCACCTACCTGCACCTCGCGGCCTCCCGCGAGTGCACGGACGCCCTGCTCGAGTCCGGCACCACCGCCATCGCCTACGAGACGGTCGAGACGGCGAACCGCGCCCTCCCGCTGCTCGCCCCGATGTCCGAGGTCGCGGGCCGCCTGGCCCCGCAGGTCGGCGCCTACCACCTGATGCGCTCGGTCGGCGGCCGCGGCGTGCTCCCCGGCGGCGTCCCCGGCACCCACGCCGGCGAGTGCGTGGTCATCGGCGGCGGCGTCTCCGGCTGGAACGCCGTGCAGATCGCCGTCGGCATGGGCTTCCACGTGACCCTGCTGGACCGCGACATCAACAAGCTCCGCGAGGCCGACAAGATCTTCGGCACGAAGATCAAGACGATCGTCTCCAACGCCTTCGAGCTGGAGAAGGCCGTCATCGAGGCCGACCTCGTCATCGGCGCGGTGCTGATCCCGGGTGCGAAGGCCCCGAAGCTGGTCACCAACGAGCTCGTCGCCAAGATGAAGCCCGGAAGTGTCCTTGTCGACATTGCGATCGACCAGGGCGGCTGCTTCGAGGACTCCCGCGCGACCACCCACGCCGAGCCGACCTTCCAGGTCCACAACTCGGTCTTCTACTGCGTCGCGAACATGCCGGGTGCGGTGCCGAACACCTCCACCTACGCCCTCACCAACGCCACGCTGCCCTACATCGTGCAGCTCGCGAACCTCGGCTGGGTCGAGGCGCTGCGTCGCGACCCCGCGCTCGCGCTGGGCCTCAACACCCATGACGGCCAGGTCGTTTACCGCGAGGTCGCCGAGGCGCACGGTCTCGAGACCCTCGAGCTGAGCACCCTTCTCGGCTGAGTCGTCAACGACTGACGTCAATCTCACGTATCCGGCCGGACCTTGCTCGCGAGGTCCGGCCGGAGGCGTTTTCGGGGTGGCCCGCGAGGCCGTTCAACTCGCCTCGAACGTAACCCTTTAACCCTTTCGCACACCCGCGAAACTTCCCGGCGACAGCTCGTGCGCCCTTGACAGAGTCGTGTTCGGTTGCCGACACATCGCGGCGGGTCCGGCGGATTGTGTTGCCGCTGAGTGGTGACACGCCATAGAGTCGCCAACCGTCGGCATGGTGCCACGCTGACCTATCGATAAGTGTCCTGGTCACGTCCGAGGAGGTAAGACGACTTGTGAATGAGTCGACATTTGCTCCTGGAGGTGGTCGAGCAGGAGGGCCTGCGCGGGGCCAGGGTCCTGCCGGAATCGAAGCCGTGGGATCCGTAGCGGTCCGCACCTTCGCAAACCACCAGCACATGACGACGCCCCAAAAGAGCATGGACGGCCTAGACGTGAACTCCAGGGCCGGCGACCCGAGCGGCGACAAGCCCGTGGGTTTCGCCGACTACGAACAGGTGCCCGAGGGGCATTTCTACGACCCCGACGCGGAGTACGAGCCCGACCCCGAGTACGCGGCCACTCTCGCCCCCGACGCTGCCCGCCAGCGCCGTGAGCGGATCGGCCCGACCGGAAGGCCGCTGCCGTACTTCCCGATCCCGGGTCCGCTGACCGACCACGGTCCGGCGACGATCATCGCGATGTGCAACCAGAAGGGCGGCGTGGGCAAGACCACGTCGACCATCAACCTGGGTGCGGCGCTGGCGGAGTACGGGCGACGGGTGCTGCTCGTCGACTTCGACCCGCAGGGCGCGCTGTCGGTCGGCCTCGGGGTCAACCCGATGGAACTCGACCTGACGGTCTACAACCTGCTCATGGAGCGGGGCATGTCGGCCGACGAGGTGCTGCTGAAGACGGCGGTCCCCAACATGGACCTGCTGCCGAGCAACATCGACCTGTCCGCCGCCGAAGTGCAGTTGGTCAGCGAGGTCGCGCGCGAGTCGACGCTGCAGCGGGCCCTGAAGCCCCTGCTGCCCGACTACGACTACATCGTGATCGACTGTCAGCCCTCGCTCGGTCTGCTGACCGTGAACGCCCTGACGGCGGCTCACAAGGTCATCGTGCCGCTGGAGTGCGAGTTCTTCGCACTGCGCGGTGTGGCACTGCTGACCGAGACCATCGAGAAGGTGCAGGAGCGGCTCAACCCGGAGCTGGAGCTCGACGGCATCCTCGCCACGATGTACGACTCCCGTACGGTGCACAGCCGTGAGGTGCTGGCGCGCGTCGTCGAGGCCTTCGACGACCACGTCTACCACACGGTCATCGGCCGTACGGTGCGGTTCCCGGAGACCACGGTCGCCGGCGAGCCGATCACCACGTACGCGTCCAACTCCGTCGGCGCCGCCGCCTATCGCCAGCTGGCCAGGGAGGTGCTCGCCCGGTGTCCCGCCGAGTGAGTCTGCCCGGAGCCGACGAACTGTTCCGTACGACCGGGGGGATGGCACTGACGTCCTCCTCGCCGAACTCGGCGCGGGGCGTGGAGCACGCGGCTTCGGCCGCGGAGGGCACGGCGGGAGAGGGTCGCAGCCGGGAGGCTGAGGCCGGCACGGAGCCGGGCGTCGGTCCGCAGCGGCGTCCGCAGGAAGGTTCCGGTAACGCCGTCCCCGCCCCCACCCCCGGTCGGGGGAAGGGGCAGGGCCGGGGTGCGAACCGACGGCCCAGCGGGCGCGAGCGGCACGACGAGAAGATCACGGTCTACGTCTCCGCGGAGGAGCTCATGGACCTGGAACACGCGCGGCTGGTGCTGCGCGGAGAGCACGGGCTCGCGGTCGACCGCGGGCGGATCGTGCGGGAGGCCGTCGCGGTGGTTCTGGCGGACCTGGAGTCGCGGGGCGACGCGAGCATTCTGGTGCGGCGGTTGCGGGGGCGCTGAGTCCTGCGGGGCTTGGGCGGATGGTGTCGGGCGCCCTGCGTGCGGTGCGGGCCCCCAGCGGGGGCGGGTGTGCCGCTGCGCGGGGTGGAGTCCCCGCTGCGACCCTTGCCGCCGCGCGGGGCGGAGTTCCCCTACCCGCCCTTCCACCGTTTCCCCGGGCGCTGCCCGGACCCCGGTCCTCAAACGCCGGACGGGCTGAAAAGACCCTGGGGCTCCGCCCCGGACCCCGCGCCTCACACGCCGGCGAGGCTGGATTCGGCTCCGCCGCGTGGGAGTCTTGGGGGCTGGGCCCCGGCCCGGTCAGATGCTTCCTCCGCACCACCCTGGACCGCGATGCCCCCTTCCGCCGAACCCGGCCCCCCGCCCCGCCGCTCGCTGGGCCGCGGCCCGGGTGCCTCCGTACCGACCCAGGAGGCCCCGGGCGGCCCCGAGGATGCTCCTGAGGGCCCTGGGGCCTCCGGAAGGCCCGAGGGGGCCGAGGGGGCCGTACCGGCTCCCGTAGGGGCCGAGGGGGCCGTTGCAGCTCCCGTAGGGGTTGAGGAGGCCGTAGCGGGTCCCCCAGGGGGCCGTGTGGTGGTTTCCGGGGGCTCTGTCGAGGGTGGGGTGGTGGCTGAGCCCGGTGGGGACGGGCGGTTCACGGTGCATCTCGGGAACTTCGAGGGGCCCTTCGATCTGCTGCTGCAGTTGATCTCCCGGCACAAGATGGATGTCACCGAGGTCGCGCTGTCCGAGGTCACCAACGAGTTCATGGCGCACATCCGTGCCATGGGGCCCGACTGGGACCTCGATCAGACGACCGAGTTCCTCGTCGTCGCCGCCACCCTGCTGGACCTGAAGGCGGCCCGGCTGCTGCCCGTCGCCGAGGTGGAGGACGAGGCGGACCTCGCGCTGCTGGAGGCCCGGGACCTGCTGTTCGCGCGGCTGCTCCAGTACCGGGCGTACAAGCGGATCGCCGAGATCTTCCAGGACCGGGCCGAGACCGAGGGCAGGCGCTACCCGCGCACCGTGGGGCTGGAGCCCCACCTCGCCGAGCTGCTGCCCGAGGTGGTCATCAGCATCGGCGGCGAGGGGCTGGCCCGGCTCGCGGTGAAGGCCATGCAGCCCCGGGCGAAGCCGCAGGTGTACGTGGACCACATCCACGCCCCCCTCGTGAGCGTCCGGGAGCAGGCCGGCCTGGTCGTGGCGCTGCTCAAGGCCCGGGGCGAGGCCACCTTCCAGGAGCTCACCGAGGACGCCGCCGACACCCTGACCGTCGTGGCGCGCTTCCTGGCCCTCCTGGAGCTCTACCGGGAGAAGGCGGTGGTCCTGGACCAGGAGGAGGCCCTGCAGACGCTCACGGTGCGCTGGAGCGGCGGCGACGGGGACGGCATGCCGACGGTGACGGACGAGTTCGACCAGATCGTGGAGGTCAAGGAATGAGTGACGCGGCGGCCCCCGTGGCCGGGCTGGCGTTGAAGCCCGCCCTGGAGGCGGTCCTCATGGTCGTGGACGAGCCGGCGACCGAGGCGCACCTGGCCAAGGTGCTGGAGCGGACCCCGCGCGAGGTCGCGGTGGCGCTGCGCGAGCTGGTGGACGAGTACGAGGTGCAGGGCCGCGGATTCGAATTGCGGCTCGTCGCCGGGGGCTGGCGGTTCTACAGCCGGGCGGACTACGCGCCGGCGGTGGAGGCCTTCGTCCTGGACGGCCAGCAGGCCCGTCTCACCCAGGCGGCGCTGGAGACGATGGCCGTGGTCGCGTACCGCCAGCCGGTCAGCCGGTCGCGGGTCTCGGCGGTCCGCGGAGTCAACTGCGACGGGGTCATGCGCACCCTCCTCCAGCGGGGTCTGGTGGAGGAGGCGGGGACGGAACCCGAAACAGGTGCGATCCTGTACAGGACGACGAACTACTTTCTGGAGCGGATGGGCCTGCGTGGCCTGGACGAGCTCCCGGAGCTCGCGCCCTTCCTCCCCGAGGCGGACGCGATCGAAGCCGAGACGCAAGAGGGTGTTCCGTCGTTCGATCCGGACTCTCCGGATACCGATGAAGACGACAAGACGACGGAACTTTGATGCGAAGCAGCGGCAACGGCAACTCTGGCGGCAACAGGAACAGCGGCGGCGGTGGCGGCGGGCGTGGTGGCTCCCCCCGCGGCGGCTCCTCCAGCGGCGGTGGTGGCTACCGCGGTGGCGGCTCCGGCGGTGGCAGCGGCTCGGGCGGTGGCTCCCGCGGCGGCTCCTCGGGCGGTGGCTACCAGGGTGGCGGCTCCCGTGGCGGCTCGTCCGGTGGCGGCTACCAGGGCGGTGGCAGCTCCGGCGGCGGCTCCCGCGGCGGCTCCTCCGGTGGCGGCTACCAGGGTGGCGGCTCCCGTGGCGGCTCGTCCGGTGGCGGCTACCAGGGCGGTGGCAGCTCCGGCGGCGGCTCCCGCGGCGGCTCCTCCGGCGGTGGCTACCAGGGTGGCGGCTCCCGTGGCGGCAGCTCCGGCGGTGGCTACCAGGGTGGCGGCTCTTCCGGCGGTTACCAGGGTGGCGGCTCTTCCGGCGGCTACCAGGGCGGCAGCTCCGACCGTGACCGCGAGCAGGCCCCCCGCATCCGCAACCCCCGCCCCGAGGAGCGTCGCTACGACGTGGGCCCCGAGGGCGAGCGCAACGGCCGCGGCGGTGCCAAGGCGGGCGGCGGCGGTGCCCGTGGTGCGGCCGACGGCAACCGTGGTGGCGGCGCGCGCGGCGCGGCGGCCCGCGGTGGCGCCAAGGGCGGCCCCAAGACGTCCCGTACCCCGGGCATCGGCGGCGCCGGCGGCCCGCGCATCGGCCCCGGCTCCCGCAGCGGCCAGTCCAAGCCGCGCGAGCTGGAGGCGCGGATCGAGGAGCGCGTGCGCGACCGGTACGCCGACAAGCCCGTGATCAAGACCCCGAAGACCTTCCCGGGCGCCGAGGAGGAGGGTGAGCGTCTACAGAAGGTGCTCGCCCGTGCCGGCATGGGCTCGCGCCGTGCGTGCGAGGAGCTCATCGAGCAGGCCCGCGTCGAGGTTAACGGCGAGATCGTCCTGGAGCAGGGCAAGCGCGTGAAGCCCTCGGACGAGATCAAGGTGGACGGCCTGACCGTCGCCACCCAGTCGTACCTGTTCTTCGCGCTGAACAAGCCGGCCGGCGTCGTCTCCACCATGGAGGACCCGGACGGCCGCCAGTGCCTCGGTGACTACGTCACCAATCGCGAGACGCGCCTGTTCCACGTCGGCCGGCTCGACACCGAGACCGAGGGCATCATCCTGCTCACCAACCACGGTGAGCTGGCCCACCGCCTCACGCACCCGAAGTACGGCGTGAAGAAGACCTACGTCGCCGCGATCACCGGCCCGCTGCCGCGCGACATCGGCAAGCGGCTCAAGGACGGCATCGAGCTGGAGGACGGCTACGCCCGCGCCGACCACTTCCGCGTCGTCGACCAGCTCGGCAAGAACTACCTGGTCGAGGTGACCCTCCACGAGGGCCGCAAGCACATCGTCCGCCGCATGCTGTCCGAGGCCGGCTTCCCCGTCGAGAAGCTCGTGCGGACCTCCTTCGGCCCGATCGAGCTCGGCGACCAGAAGTCCGGCTGGCTGCGCCGCCTGACCAACACCGAGGTCGGCATGCTCATGCGCGAGGTCGGTCTCTAGGCCCCGGCCAGAAGCACGGCCCGTACGGGCCTCCAGAACCCGCGGTGCCTTCGGGCGCCGCGGGTTTTTTGGTTGTGCGGGGCCCCGGACCCTGTTTATAGTCAACCTGACTATAAAGAGATTGGGGGGCGCCATGGGATGGCAGACGAGCTGGACCGAGATCCTCGGGTTCGTCACGGGGGCCGCGTGCGTCTGGCTGGTCGCCCGGCAGCACATCGCGAACTGGCCGATCGGCATCGCGAACAACGTCTTCTTCATCGTGCTCTTCGCCCAGTCCGGCCTCTACGCCGACGCCGGGCTGCAGATCGTCTTCATCGCCCTCGCCGCGTACGGCTGGTGGTCCTGGACCCACGGGGGTGGACCAGGAACCACCACGGCCCTGCCGGTGCGCCGCACCACGGCCGCCGAGTGGACCGCGCTGGCCGCGGCGGGGGCGGTGGCGGTGCTCGCCCTGACCCTCCTGCTGAGCCGGGCCACCGACTCCACCGTCCCGTTCTGGGACGCCCTCACGACCGGGCTCTCGCTCGCGGCCACGTACGGCCAGTGCCGCAAGCTCGTCGAGTCCTGGTGGCTGTGGATCGCCGCCGACCTCGTGTACATCCCGCTCTACGCCTACAAGGGGCTCTACCTGACCTCCCTGCTCTACGTCGGCTTCCTCGCCCTGTGCGTGGCCGGACTGCTCGGCTGGCGCCGCGCGCTCCCGGCCCGCGGGGCGACGGCGGGGACTGCGGTGACGGCGTGAAGCGCCACGGCCACGGCCTGGTCCTCGGCAAGTTCTATCCGCCGCACGCCGGCCACCACCACCTGGTGCGCACCGCGCTTGACCAGTGCGAGCGGCTGACCGTACTGGTCTGCGCGGCCTCGGTGGAGTCCGTACCGCTCGCCGACCGGGTCGCCTGGATGCGCGAGGCGCACCCGGGGGCCGAGGTGGTCGGCGCGGTCGACGACATCCCGGTCGACCTGCACGACCCGGCCGTCTGGGAGGCGCACATGGCGATCTTCCGGAGCGCGGTGCGCCGCCCGGTCGACGCCGTCTTCACCTCCGAGGCCTACGGGACCGAACTCGCACGGCGGTTCGGCGCCGAGGAGGTCTGCGTGGACCGGGACCGCACCCTGTTCCCGGTGTCCGGTACGGCCGTACGGGCCGACCCCGTCGGGAACTGGGAGTTCCTGGGGCCCGCCGTACGGGCGGCACTGACCCGGCGGATCGTCGTACTCGGCGCCGAGTCCACCGGCACGACCACGCTGTCGCGGGCCCTGGCCGAGCACTGGCGCGGGCGCGGCGGGGTGTGGGCGAAGACGGGCTGGGTGGCGGAGTACGGCCGGCGGTACAGCGAGGAGCGGCTCGCGGCGGCGCGCGCCGCCGACCCGGCGGCGACCTGGGCCGACGTGAGCTTCGCCCCGGCGGAGTTCCCGGTGATCGCGCGGCGGCAGGACGCGGACGAGGAGCGGGCGGCCCGGCTGGGATCACCGGTGCTCTTCTGCGACACCGACTCCTTCGCCACCGGGATCTGGCACGAGCGGTACACCGGCGTGCGCAGCGCGGAGGTCGAGCGGATCGCCGCCCGGACGGAACGGGACCTGTACCTGCTCACCGACCACGCGGACGTCCCCTTCGAGGAGGACGGGCTGCGCGACGGGGAAGAGCTCCGGCCCTGGATGACCGGGCGGTTCCTGGAGGAGCTGGAACGGACCGGGAAGCGCTTCCTGGTGGTCCGCGGGGACCGGGCGGCGCGGCTGGCGGCGGCGGTCGAGGCCGCCGACGGACTCCTCGCGGAGGGCTGGCGGTTCGCGGATCCGCTCCCGGAGCGGGTGGCCGGGCGGGTGCCCGAGCAGGTGTCCGGGCGGGCGGGGGAGCGGAGCCGATGAATGACACCGGAACCGGACGGGCGCAGGAGTACGACGCGCAGGAGTACGACCCGCACGCCTTCGCACCCTTCGCGGTGACCGTGGACCTCGCCGTCTTCACCGTGCGCGCGGGAGCCCTGCACGTGCTGCTGATCCGGCGCGCGCAGGAACCGTACGCGGGCGCCTGGGCGCTCCCCGGCGGCTTCCTGCTGCCGAGGGAGTCCGCGGAGACGGCGGCCCGGCGCGAACTGGCCGAGGAGACCGGCCTGTCGGCGCAGGTGATCGACGCCCTGCACCTGGACCAGCTGCGCACCTACAGCGAACCGGACCGGGACCCCCGCATGCGGGTGGTCTCGGTGGCCTTCACCGCGCTCGTCCCCGATCTGCCCGAACCGGTGGCCGGGGGCGGCGGAGACGCGGACCGGGCCCGCTGGGTGCCGGTGGCGGAGGCCTGCGAGCCCGCCCTCGGACTGGCCTTCGACCATGCGGAGATCCTCGCGGACGCCCGTTCCCGCGTGGGCTCGAAGCTCGAGTACAGCTGCCTGGCCACCGCCTTCTGCCCGCCCGAGTTCACCCTCGGCGAGCTCCAGGCCGTCTACGAGACCATCTGGGACACCGCCCTGGACCGGCCCAACTTCCGCCGCAAGGTCCTGGCCACGCCCGGCTTCGTCGAGGCCGTGCCAGGAGCTGCCCGGCTCACGGGCGGCCGGGGCAAACCGGCCGCGCTCTACCGGCCCGGACCTGCCAACACCCTGCACCCGCCCCTGCTGCGCCCTTCGGAAGGACACCCGCGATGACGAATACGCCGTCGACACAGCCGACCCCGCCGACACCGCCGGCACCGCCGACCACGGCCACGACGAAGCGGGCCGCCACGGGCTCCCTGATCGGGCTGGCCCTGGGAGACGCCCTGGGCTTCCCGACGGAGTTCAACGACGTGCCCCGGATCCTGGCGAAGACCGGCCCCTGGCGGCAGATGGACCTGCCCCGGCCGGCGATCGTCACGGACGACACCCAGATGACCCTGGCCCTCGCCCGCGGCATACGGACCGCCGCGGAGCGGGGCCGGGTGGGCCCGCTGCGGCTCGCCCGCCCGGTCCGGGAGGAGTTCGTCGACTGGTACCACTCCCCGGAGAACAACCGGGCCCCGGGCAACACCTGCCTGAAGGCCTGCAGCCTCCTGAACCACCCTGAGCGGGACTGGCGCGACGCCAGCCAGCTCGGCTCCAAGGGCTGCGGGGCGAACATGCGGGTGGCTCCGGTCGGGCTGGTGCCGGGCTGGACGGAGGAGGAGCGGGCCGGCGCGGCCCAGCTCCAGTCGGCCCTGACCCACGGCCACCCGACGGCCCTGGCCGCCTCCGACCTCACGGCGCGGGCGGTGTTCCTGCTGGCGCAGGGTACCGAGGTGACCGGCCTGGTCGGGCAGCTGCGCTCGTACGCCCTGGAGAACCGCACCCGCTACCACGAGCGCTGGCTCGGCGACCTCTGGACGCGGACGCCGTCCGACGCCTCGGCCGAGGCCTTCATGGCGCGCGGCTGGGACGAGTGCCTGGAGGTCCTGGACCGCCTCGCGGCGGCCCTGCGCACCCCGTCCCCGGAAACGGACCCCTGCCTGACGACGGGCGAGGGCTGGATCGCCGAGGAGGCCCTGGCCACGGCCCTCCAGTGCTTCCTGCTCTTCCCGGAGGAACCCCTCCTGGCCCTGCGCCGCGCGGCCTGTACCTCGGGCGACTCCGACTCCATCGCCTGCCTGGCCGGCGCCTTCGCCGGCGCCCACCTCGGCGCGGACGTCTGGCCCCGGGACTGGGAGGGCCGCATCGAGTACCGCGACGAGCTCCTCGCCTTCGGCGCCCTCTGGGACGCGTGAGCCGTGCTGAACGCGATGGAGACCGACCTGGCCGACGTCGTCGCCGAGCAGCCGGATCCCGTCCTGGAGCAGCTGCTGTCGCCCCTGGTGGTGCACACGACGCCGGCGCACGAGGAGCTGGTGCCGCAGGCCCCGGCCTGTCTGGCCGGGCTGATCGAGGCCGAGCACGGGGCCGAGCACGGGGCGGCCGCGGGCATCGACGGCGGGCGGGTGGAACGGGACGTCGAGGCCCTGCACGGGGTCCTGGAGGCGGCGCAGGCCGCTTCGCGGCTGCCGGAGCACGTGGACGCCTTCGACGCGCTCGACGAGTTCGTCGTACGGCGGCGGGTGCGCTAGGTCCCGGTCCTCGTTGCCGTCGCGGACGTCCGGCGGGTGCGGAGGAGGAAGGCCTCCACCCGGGGGAGGTCCGGGGATTCGGGGAGGGGAGTCGTGGCGAGGGCGGCTTCGGTCTCCTCCTGGAGGAGGGCCATCCACGCGTCGGTCTCCTCCCAGGTGAGCTCCCCGCGGCGGACCGCGAGGAGGCGGTCGCGGTAGGGGGTCGCGTCGATGACCAGGTCGCCCGTGCGCAGCAGGTCGCGGCAGGACAGGAGCAGGCGCAGCAGGTGCATGGCGTGCTTCCAGCGCGGGGCGCCGTGGTTGCGGAGGTCGCCGAGGAGTTTGCCGCGCTGGGAGACGGCGTACCGGCTGAAGGTGACGTGGGCCCGGCGGGAGAGGAACGCCTCCCGGAGCGAGAGGAGTTCCTCGCCGACCGGGGTGAGGTCCTCCACGAGCGGGGAGTGGAGGACCTCCAGGATGTTCGGGTTGGCGCGCAGCGCGAGCTCGCAGAAGCGCTCCAGCTCCCACGAGAACTGCTCGTCCCGGGGCCCCTCGACGTGCGTCGGCGGCTTCTCGAAGCGCCAGAACAGCGGCGTCGGGGCGAGGTAGACACCGCGCCGGTCGGTGTCGCTCGCCTCCGTCGCCAGGCCGAACGCCCTCGAACCCATCACGCACGAATAGACCGTGTGTTCCCTGACCAGGATGAGTTCGAGCGGCTCGGGCGTCGGCTCGTCGGGTGTCCCGCTGTCGTTCATCCCGCGAGACTAGGCGTGCCCGATCCGGCTAGGCGAGCGAGATTCCGCCCGCCGGGGAAACGGTGATCTTCTTCTCCTCCAGCGGCTTGGTGGCCGGTCCCTTGATGACCGAGCCGTCCGTGGCATTGAACTTGCTGCCGTGGCACGGGCAGTCGATGGTGCCGGCCTCCACCTTGCTGACGAGGCAGCCCTGGTGGGGGCAGACCGCCGTGAAGCAGCGGAAGTCGCCCGCCGTCGGCTGGGTGACGACCAGCTTCTCGGCCTTGAGGACCGTGCCGCCGCCGACCGGCACCTCCAAGGACTTGATCAGGGCATTGGCGTCACCGGCGGGAGCCGAGGACGAGGCGGACGCGGAGTTCTGCGTGGTGGGGGCGCTGCCGCCCTCGGACGCGGGCTTGGTCCCGTCGGTTTCGCCGCACGCGGTCAGCACGCCGCCTGCCAGGACGCTCGCGCCGGCCGCCAGTACCGTGCGCCGGGCGGCGCGGGTGGGGTCGCTCATGTCTTCTCCTCGGGTGATCGCCGGGGTGGCGAGAGGCATCCTGGCGCGTGACGGGCCTCAGGGACACCCCGCCACGCCTTGACTCAGCCCTCCGACGGCCACGGAACGAGTTCCGCGGGCGCACCGGGGGCGCGTACCACCTCCCACACGCGCACCACGGAGTCCCGGTTCAACGGTCCGTGGACGTGCGGGTAGCGCAGGCCCGCTTCACCCTCCCGGCGGACCTCGGAGGTGAGGGCGCGCTCGTCGAGTTCCACGGCGAGCAGGGTCCCGCGCACGCCCGCGTAGTGCGCGGCGGCGATCGCGAGCACCGTCTCCGGATCCGCCGAACAGTGCACGAAACCCTCGGATTCGAGGGAGGCCGGGGCGTACGGGAGTGCCGGATCGGCGGTCCAGTCGGCGAGCGGTACGAGGTGGAAGATCATGCCGATCGTTCTACCTCAGTCGGTGCGCGGCTCTGCGCCAAGTGGCAGATGCGCCCGGATTGGGCGACATTGTCCGTATCTCGAAAGCCGGGTACGCCGTTTTCCGCGCGCCCGGTCCCTCTTCGAAAGGCATCACCATGGCGGGCAATGACCTCGGCTCCCTCCTCGGCGGTCTCCTCGGCGGCGCCGGCGGGCAGGGCGGCGGCGGCAACATCCTCGGCTCCCTCCTCGGCGCCCTCATGGGCGGCGGCGGTGCCGGTGGCGCCCAGGCGGCCGGAGGCGCCGGGAACAACCCGCTCGGCGGGCTGCTGGACATGCTGACCAAGTCCGGTCTGACCGACCAGGCGCAGTCCTGGGTCGGCACCGGCGAGAACCAGCCGGTCAGCGGCGCGGAGATCGCCAAGGCCCTGCCGGACGACACCCTGGCCAAGGTCGCCGAGCAGGCGGGCGTCACCCCCCAGGTGGCCGCCGACCAGATCGCGCAGTCGCTCCCGCAGGCCGTGGACAAGCTGACCCCCGAGGGCGCGGTGCCGAGCGGCTCGCTGGAGGACATCATCAAGCAGCAGGGCCTCTGACCGAGTCCCCGAGCGGGTCCCCGAGCGAGGCTCGGAGTGGGGCTCGAAGCGAGGCTCCGAGTGACCCTCTGAGCGACCCCGGTCCTCCCGGAGACTTTCCGAGGACCCGGCGTCCCGTCCCAGCGGACGGGACGCCGGGTCCTCGCGCCGTTCCCGCTGGCTACCCTGAGGCAGGCACCGCCGAACCGCACCCCTGTACACCTGGAGAGCACCCCGTGAGAACCGCCGTCGTCATCGGAACCGGACTGATCGGAACCTCGGCGGCGCTCGCCCTGGCCGCCCGCGGCATCGCCGTCCACCTGTCCGACCGCGATCAGGGGCAGGCCCGTACGGCCGCCGCTCTGGGCGCCGGCACGGAGGAGCCCCTCCAGGGCAAGGCCGACCTCGCGATCATCGCCGTACCGCCCGCCCACGTGGCCGCGGCCCTCGCCGACGCCATAGGGCGGGACCTGGCCCGTGCCTACGTGGACGTGGCCAGCGTCAAGGGCGGACCGCGCCGGGAGCTGGACGCGCTCGGCGTGGACACCACGGCGTACATCGGCACCCACCCGATGGCGGGCAAGGAACAGTCCGGACCGCTCGCCGCCTCCGCCGACCTCTTCGAGGGCCGGCCCTGGGTGCTGACGCCGACCCGGGAGACCGACCACGAGGTGCTCAACCTGGCGCTGGAGCTGGTGGCGCTGTGCCGGGCCGTCCCGGTGGTCATGGACGCCGACGCGCACGACAGGGCCGTCGCGCTGGTCTCCCACACCCCGCAGCTCGTCTCCAGCATGGTCGCGGCCCGGTTGGAGGAGGCCGACGAGACCGCGGTGCGGCTGTGCGGGCAGGGCATCCGCGACGTGACCAGGATCGCCGCCTCCGACCCGCGGATGTGGGTCGAGATCCTCTCGGCCAACCCGGGACCCGTGGCGGACGTGCTCGCCGGGATCGCCGCGGACCTGGAGGAGACCGTGGAAGCCCTGCGCGGCCTGCAGTCGGCCGACGAGGACAAGCGCCGGGGCGGGGCCGCCGGCATCGAGGACGTACTGCGCCGCGGCAACGCGGGGCGGGTCCGGGTCCCGGGCAAGCACGGGGCCGCGCCGACGGTCTACGAGACCGTGGCCGTCCTCATCTCCGACCAGCCGGGCGAGCTCGCCCGGATCTTCGCCGACGCCGGCCGGGCCGGGGTCAACATCGAGGACGTGCGGATCGAGCACGCGACCGGGCAGCAGGCCGGTCTGGTCCAGCTGATGGTCGAACCCCGGGCCGTGGCCGGCCTCCAGGCCGAGCTGCGCGAGCGCGGCTGGGCGCTGCGCCAGCCGTAGGGCCTCCGGGGGGCGGGCCGGATCCGGCCCGGGGCCCCCCCGCCCCTGCTCCGGGCCCGCCCGCCGACGCCCCGGCGGGCGGCGGCGAAAAGCCCGGTAACCTGGAGGAGGGGCGCTATTGGCGCGCCCGGACACGTACGCGCAACCAGGAAGGTGCCCGCACCGTGGAAACCGCAGCTCCGACCGCCGTGATCGTCGCCATCGACGGTCCCTCCGGCACGGGCAAGTCCAGCACTTCCAAGGCCGTGGCCGCCAAGCTCGGGCTGCGCTACCTGGACACCGGTGCCCAGTACCGGGCCATCACCTGGTGGATGATCACCAACGGGATCGACACCGAGGACCCGCAGGCGATCGCCCTCGCGGCGGGCAAGCCCGTCATCGTGTCCGGCACCGACCCGTCCGCCCCCACGATCACCGTCGACGGCCAGGACGCCTCCGGCCCGATCCGGACCCAGGAGGTCACCTCCAAGGTCAGCGCCGTGAGCGCCGTACCCGAGGTGCGCACCCTGATCACCGAGCTCCAGCGCTCCATCGCCGCCGAGGCGGCCGACGAAGCCGAGGGCATCGTCGTCGAGGGCAGGGACATCGGCACCACCGTGCTGCCCGACGCCGACCTGAAGATCTTCCTCACCGCTTCCGCCGAGGCCCGCGCGGCCCGCCGCAGCGGAGAGCTGCGGGGCAAGGAGGCCGCGGACCTCGCGGCCACCAAGGAAGCGCTGATCAAGCGCGACGCCGCCGACTCCGGCCGCAAGACCTCCCCACTGGCCAAGGCCGGAGACGCGGTCGAGGTGGACACCACCGAGCTCACGCTCGACCGGGTCATCGAGTGCGTGGTGACCCTGGTGGAAGAGAAGCGGGCGGGGCGCTCGTGAGCGATACGCCCTCCCTCAAGGGTGCGGCGGTCGGCCGGCGGATCGGCATCGGGCTCATGTACGGCCTCTGGAAGCCGCGCGTGCTGGGGGCCTGGAAGGTCCCCGCCACCGGCCCCGTCATCCTGGCCGTGAACCACTCCCACAACATCGACGGCCCCATGGTCATGGGCACCGCACCGCGGCCGCTGCACTTCCTGATCAAGAAGGAGGCGTACGTCGGCCCGCTCGGCCCCTTCCTCGAAGGGATCGGGCAGGTGAAGGTGGACCGCTCCGGCGCCGACCGGGGCGCCATCAGCCGTGCGCTGGGCGTCCTGGAGAACGGCGGAGCCCTGGGGATCTTCCCCGAGGGCACCCGGGGCGAGGGCGACTTCGCCTCGCTGCGCGCGGGACTCGCGTACTTCGCGGTCCGCTCCGGCGCCCCCGTAGTGCCGGTCGCCGTACTGGGCAGCACCGAGCGCGCGGGTCGCGTCGTCAAGGCGCTGCCGCGACTGAGGAGCAGGGTCGACATCGTCTTCGGCGATGCCTTCGACGCCGGGGACGGCAGTGGCCGCCGTACCCGTACCGCGCTGGACCAGGCCACCGTACGCATCCAGGACCGGCTGACCGCCCACCTGACCGACGCCAAGCGCCTCACCGGGCGCTGAGCGAGACTTGACCTAGTAGTGGAACCGCGCTGCGCGGGCCCCACCGATCACCACGAACGACGAGGAACGGACTTCATGAACGACCAGCAAGACCACGGAGCACTTGGCGATGCCGAGTACGCGGAGTTCATGGAGCTCGCCGCGGAAGAGGGCTTCGACATCGAGGACGTCGAGGGCGCTCTCCAGGAAGCCGGCCACGGCCCGCTCCCGGTCCTCGCCGTCGTCGGCCGCCCGAACGTCGGCAAGTCGACCCTGGTGAACCGGATCATCGGCCGCCGCGAGGCGGTCGTCGAGGACAAGCCCGGCGTCACCCGCGACCGCGTCACCTACGAGGCCGAGTGGGCCGGCCGCCGCTTCAAGGTCGTCGACACCGGCGGCTGGGAGCAGGACGTCCTCGGCATCGACGCCTCCGTCGCCGCCCAGGCCGAGTACGCCATCGAGGCCTGTGACGCGGTCGTCTTCGTCGTGGACGCCAAGGTCGGCGCCACCGACACCGACGAGGCCGTCGTCCGCCTGCTGCGCAAGGCCGGCAAGCCCGTCGTCCTGTGCGCCAACAAGGTCGACGGCCAGAGCGGCGAGTCCGACGCGGCCTCGCTGTGGTCCCTGGGCCTCGGCTACCCGCACCCGGTCTCCTCCCTGCACGGCCGCGGCACCGGCGACATGCTCGACGCCGTCCTGGAAGCCCTGCCCGAGGCCCCCGAGCAGACCTTCGGCACCGCCGTCGGCGGTCCGCGCCGGATCGCGCTCATCGGCCGCCCGAACGTCGGCAAGTCCTCCCTCCTGAACAAGGTCGCCAAGGAGGACCGCGTCGTCGTCAACGAGATGGCCGGCACCACCCGCGACCCGGTCGACGAGCTGATCCAGCTCGGCGGGGTCGTCTGGAAGTTCATCGACACCGCGGGCATCCGCAAGAAGGTCCACCTCCAGCAGGGCGCGGACTACTACGCCTCGCTGCGCACGGCCGCCGCCGTGGAGAAGGCGGAGGTCGCGGTCATCCTGATCGATACGACCGAGAACATCTCCGTCCAGGACCAGCGCATCATCACCATGGCCGTCGAGGCGGGCCGCGCGATCGTGATCGCGTACAACAAGTGGGACAACCTCGACGAGGAGCGCCGCTACTACCTCGAGCGCGAGATCGAGACCGAGATGCAGCAGGTCGCCTGGGCGCCCCGGGTGAACGTCTCGGCGCTCACCGGCCGCCACATGGAGAAGCTGGTCCCGGCCATCGAGACCGCGCTCGCCGGCTGGGAGACGCGCATCCCGACCGGCCGTCTGAACGCCTTCCTCGGCGAGGTCGTCGCCGCCCACCCGCACCCGATCCGTGGCGGCAAGCAGCCGCGCATCCTGTTCGGTACGCAGGCGGGCAGCAAGCCGCCGCGGTTCGTCCTCTTCGCCTCGGGCTTCCTGGAGCACGGCTACCGCCGCTTCATCGAGCGCCGCCTGCGCGAGGAGTTCGGCTTCGAGGGGACCCCGATCCACATCTCGGTCCGCGTCCGCGAGAAGCGCGGTGCGCAGCACAAGCGCAAGATGTAGTGGCGGTTCGGTAGGACCTGCCGGGGCTAGTAGCCCCGGCGCGGAGCGGGCGGCAGGGCCGCCGGGATGTGCTGCATCCCGGTCTGGTGCTGCCGCCCGCTCGCGTATCCGGCTCCGGCGTACGAGTACTGCGGCTGCGGTTCGGGGGAGGGCTGCCAGGCGTCCGCCTGCTGCCCGGCGTGCTGCGCCGCGTGCTGTCCCGCCGGCTGCCATGAGGAACCGTTCCAGCCGCTCCCGTAGGAGCTCGCGGAGCCCGGGGCGGATCCGCTGCCGTACCCGACCGCGCCGCTGCCGTACGCGCCGGTGTAGGGGCCCCCGTACGAGAACGCCGTGAAGCCGAGGTCCTCCTCGCCCGTGCGGTCGCCGGGCAGGGCCCGGAAGGCGCGCAGGTACTCCGAGTACAGCGTGTCGTAGATCGGGGTGTGCGAGGCGGCCGGAGAGCTTCCCAGCTCCCGTACGGGGCGCATCGGGGGGACGCTGCTCGGATAGGACGGGGCGCGGGAGACATCGTAGGAATGCACGTATCAGCCAACGAAACCGGCGCCCCACGGATGCGGGGTCGCGGGGCGGAAAACGCAGATCGCCGGGGGTGCGCGGGACGGACCGCGCACCCCCGGCGCACACCGTCCGGCCCCCTTGGCGGGGGTCGGACGGCCGTTTCGGGGACGGAAGGAAGAGCGGGGGCGGGACGGGCCGGGGGAGCCCCGGGAATCCGGGGCTCAGGCCCGCCCGGAGTGCCCGGAGCGCCCGGGGCTCAGGCGCCCGGGTTGCCCGCCAGCGGCATCGAGGCGGCGACCAGCTTGCCGTTGCGGGCCGCCTTGTCCAGGGCGTCGCGCAGCAGGTCCTCGCGGGGCTGCTGGCCGATGGTGCCGACGGGAGCGGCGTACACCAGGACGCGCTGCGTCTTGTTGACGGCGGCCCGCCAGCCGTCGGTGACCGACAGTGGCCGGTGCGCCTGCCACCAGGCGATCTGACCGGGCTGGAGCACCGAGTGCAGCTGGCCAGCGGCGAGCAGGATCGACCAGCCGCTCAGGGCCTGCGGGACCTCCTCGGTGTCGGTCATCGGGATGAACCCCTGCTCGATGAGGAGCGGGAGGAAGTCGTCGCCGGGGCCGGTGGTGCCGGGGCGTGCGATGGGCGCGGTCGGCTCCACCACGAGGGCGGGGTGCAGCTCCCCGTTGATCAGGATCAGGCCGCTGGTGATGCCGAGGACGGCCTGGCCGCCGGGCACGGACTGCGGTACGTCGCCCGCGGGGGCCGACGGGGCGGGGCTGTCGCCGGTGATGGAGCGGACGGCGCCCTGGAGGTCCGCCTCGGGGACGGAGACGACCTGGGAGGGGATGCAGCCCGCGTGGGCGAAGGCCAGGACGGCCGTCTCGTCGCCGACGAACAGCACGGTGCTGGTCTGCTCGCGCTCGGAGTCCCCGGGGGTGCGGCAGGAAGTGCAGTCGTAGCTGCCCGGGGATCCGTCACCCGCGAGCAGCCGCTCGGCCTCCTCGTCGCCGATCTCGGCACGTACCTCATCACTGACTTCGAGCATGCGCGGCACGGGGTGGCTCCTCGGACTAGGCGTGCGGGGCCGGGGGGTTCCGGCTCGCCGGGCTCAACGGGGGAGTGGCGGCCGGGGTCACGCCGTTTGAGGGAACGGAATCGAACCGGACCCCCGAAGGAGTGAACGGTCCGACAGGGCCGTTGTTTTCGTGCCAACTGTTTTTTGGTTGTGCGCAGTTGATGGCCGGTGCTGGTCGTTTGGGCGGTGGGCCGAGCGGGTGGGGGCGCGCGGGGCGCGGTGTGGCGAGCGCGGGGGGTGGTACGGGGCTGCGTAGCGTGACGCGATGCGCAACTTCGGGGTTCCGGGTGGGGTGGGCGCGGTGGCGGTGGCGGTGGCGGGGGCTGTGGCGCTGGTGCTCCTCGTGCCGGTGTCGACGTCGGCATCGGCCTCTGTGGTCGCAGCGCCGCCTCCGCCGCGGCCCGGGGCGCCCGGTCGGGCCGTGGACTGCGGGCCCGGCGGGCAGTGGCCCTGGGACTGCGTGGCCGACTGCGAGAGCGGGGGCCGCTGGGCGGTGAACACCGGGAACGGCTTCTACGGCGGGCTGCAGTTCTGGCAGCCGACGTGGGAGGAGCACGGGGGGCTGGCCTTCGCGCCGAGGGCGGACCTCGCCACCCGGGAACAGCAGATCCGGGTGGGGGAGGAACTGCTGGGGAGCCAGGGCTGGGAGGCGTGGCCCGTCTGCGCGAAGCGGTACGGGCTGGCGGGGCGGATGCACGTGGTGCGGGGCGGGGACACGTTGGCGGGGATCGCGCGGAGGCATCGGGTGCGGGGTGGGTGGGAGGCGCTCTATGCGGCGAACCGGGGGGTGATCGGGGCGCGGCCGGGGGTGTTGCGGATCGGGACGCTGCTGAGGCTGCCGCCTGTGGGGGAGGAGGTGGCCGCGCCGGTGGCGCCGCCGGTGTCGCCGGCTCCGGCCGCGGGGGTGTCGCCGCCCCCGGTGTCGCCGGCTCCGGCCGTGCCGTCGCCTTCGGCGTCGTCGGCTGCGCCGTCCCGGGTGGAGCCGTCCGTCGGCCCCGGCCCGGTGGGGGCGCGGGCGTAGCGGGCCGCCGGGCCTGTGGGGGTGGGTGGGCCCTGCGGGGCTGTCCCCTACCCGCCCTTCCACCGTTCCCAGGGCTCCGCCCTGACCCGCGCCTCAAACGCCGGCGGGGCTGGAGGAGGCCCCTGGGCTCGGCCCGGATCTGGTTCTCGAGCGCCGGCGGGGCTGGAGGAGGCCCCTGGGCTCGGCCCGGACCCGGTCCCCAGACGCCGGACCGGCTGAAATGGCGTTCCGCGCCGTCCGGCCGAGGCCGGGCACATTCAGCACCGCCGGCGTTTGAGCCGCGGGGTCCGGGGTGCAGCCCCGGGGAACGGGCGAAGGGCGGGTAGGGGACTGCATCGCGGGGACCACCCACCCGCACCGGCCCTCCGTGCGGAGGGGTCAGGCAGGGTGGCCGATCACCGGGTCGTGGTCGGGGGAGGGCTGGGCCGGGATACGGGCGCCCGTGGGTGCCGACAGGGGCGACGGCTCGGGGCCCGGCTGTACCGGGAGGCGGGCGGGGACAGCCTCCGCGTCCGCGCACTCCATCGCGCGGGGGAGCTTCAGGGCCATCGCGGCGCCCGCCAGGAGGAGGGCCGCGCTGACGAGGAGGGTCACGTGGAGGCCGTGGACGAAGGAGTGGCGGGCGGCCGAGAAGAGGGATTCGCCGGCCGGGCCGCCGAGGCGGGCCGCGATCTGGTAGGCCTCGCCCAGGGAGTGGGAGGCGCCGGTGGAGTCGGCTTCCGAGACCCCGGGGACCGAGGTCAGGCCCGGTGCGTAGGCGGCGTTCATCACGCTGCCCAGCAGCGCGATGCCCATGCCGGCGCCGAGCTGGTAGGAGGTCTCCCCGATCGAGGCGGCGCCGCCGGCCGTCGCGGCCGGAGCCTCGCTCAGCATGGATTCGTAGGCCGCGAAGAGCGTGGTCTGGAGGCCGAAGCCGAGCAGGACGAAGCCCACCGTCAGGAGGACCGGGCGGTCGTGCTGGCCCATGAAGGTCAGGAGCAGGACCGCGCCGGCGGTCAGGACGAAGCCCAGCGAGACCATCCTGCGCGGGCCGGTCCGGGCCAGCGTGTACGAGCCGGTCGCGCCCGCGGCCATCGCGGCGAAGGTGAGCGGCAGCAGGCGCAGCCCGGTCTCCAGGGGGCTCAGGTGCAGCACGAGCTGGAGGTACTGGACGGCGATCAGTTCCAGGCCGACCAGTGCCAGCATGGCCAGCACGATGCAGCCCACGGAGGTGGTGAAGGCAGGGCGGGAGAACATCCGCATGTCGATCAGCGGGTGCGCGCGGCGCTTCTGGCGCCGTACGAAGAGGATCAGGAGCGCGGCTCCGACCAGCAGCGGGACCAGTGCCTGCGGGTCGGCGAGCTGGCGCTCCGCGCCGAGGCGCTTGACCCCGAGGACCGCGCCGAGCACGCCGGCGGCGGCCATGAGCGCGCCGAGCACGTCCCAGGGACCGTCGGTGGAGCCCTTGGACTCGGGCAGCAGCCACCGTCCCAGCGGCAGGATCATGATCATGAGCGGGATGTTGATGAGGAAGACCGAGCCCCACCAGAAGTGCTGGACCAGGAAGCCGCCGAGGACGGGGCCGCCGGCCGCGCCGACGGCGGCCACGGCGGTCCAGATGCCGATGGCCAGGGCCCGCTCGCGCCGGTCGGGGAAGACCTGGCGCAGGATCGACAGGGTGGCGGGCATGATCATCGCGCCGCCGACGCCCAGCAGGGCCCGGGCGGCGATCAGGACCTGGGCGTTGTCGGCGAGGGCGGCCAGGGCCGAGGCCGCGCCGAAGAGCCCGTAGCCGAGGAGCAGGACGCGGCGGCGGCCCACGCGGTCACCGAGGGTGCCGAAGAGGATGAGGAGGGCGGCGCAGACCAGCGGGTAGGCGTCGACGATCCAGAGGAGTTCCATCGGGCCGGGGCGCAGGTCCTCGGTGACGGAGGGGACGGCCACGTGCAGGATCGTCGCGTCGAGCGCGACGAGCACCAGGCTCACGCACAGGACCGCCAGGACGGCCCAGCGGTTGGCCCCGCCGCAGGACGCGCCGAGTCGCCGCAGTCGCTGCCAGGGGGAAGGCTTCCTGTCGCCGGTCACGTTCGTCCCCGACATGCATGTACCTCCCAGGTGATCCCTCGCACTCGGCGGACCAGCGTGCTTCGGGCGCCACGGGTGGGGAGGGTGGCGTCCTACGGGGTCCGGCGTCGACACGCGAGTGAAGAGTCAGCGTACGCGAGTTCGGCTCTCCGACACGTGGTCAAGCTCTCATCCCGCCGTCGGCCGCGCTGTGGTGTGCGCCACTCGTCCCACCTCGGCACTCCTGCCCGGGCGCGGCTGCCCCGGACCTCGATAATCATGCCCGTGAAGGATCTTGGATTTCGCCGGGCCGCGCCCGCCCTGGCCGTGTTCGTGGCGGTGCGGCTGCTGGGGCTGACCGTGCTCGCGGTGTGGGGGGCGGTGGCCGGCAGCAGCGCGCACACGCTGCTCTCGGCCCGCTGGGACTCCCTCTGGTACGCCCGCATCGCCGCCGAGGGGTACGGGTACGAGGTGGCGCTCCCCAACGGCGACGTCCACTCCAACCTGGCCTTCTTCCCGCTGCTGCCCTGGCTGGAGCGGCTGGTCTCGGCCGTCACAGGGCTCGGGTACGGCTCCGCGGGCCTGGTGGTGTCGGCGCTCGCCGGGCTCGCCGCGGCCTGGGGGATCTTCGCGGTCGCCGAGTCGGTCCACGGCCGCCGGGCCGGAGTGTTCGCCGTCGGGGTCTGGGCCGCGCTGCCCGTCGGGATCGTGCAGTCGATGGCGTACAGCGAGGCGCTGTTCACCGCACTGGCCGCCTGGAGCCTCTACGGGGTCCTGCGCGGGCACTGGATCACCGCCGGCCTGCTCGCGGCCGGGGCGGGGCTGACCCGGCCGGTCGGAGCCGCCGTGGTCGCGGCGGTGTGGGTGGCCGCCGCCCTGGCCCTGCGCGGCCGGGAGCGCTCCTGGCGGCCGGTGGCGGGGGCCCTGCTGGCCCCGCTCGGCGCGGCGGCGTACGTGCTGTGGGTGGGAGCGCGCACCGGGGGCGGCCTGACCGGGTACCTCGACGTGCAGGGCGGCTGGGGCAACGGCTTCGACGGCGGCCTGGCGTTCGCCCGGTTCATCGGGGCGCGGCTGACCTCCCCGGGCCTCCCCACCCTCCTCGCCGGGATCGGGCTGATCGCCGGCGTCGCGCTGGTGCTGTGGCTGTACGCGCTCTGCGTGCGCCGCCGCCAGCCGCTGCCGCTGCTGGTGTACGCGGGGATCGTGGTGGCCCTGGCCCTGTGCGCCTCCGGGTACTTCGGCTCCAAGCCCCGGCTGCTGCTGCCCGCCTTCCCGCTGGTGTTCCCGCCGGCGGTGGCACTGGCCCGGTGGCGGACCGGCCGGGCGGCCGCGGTACTGGGCGTGGCGGCTGCCGCCTCGGCCGCGTACGGGGCCCTCTGGCTGAACGGCTCGGGGCCTCCGTAGGCCGCGCCGGGACGGGCCGCGACGGTGCCCGGCGCTCCACGATCACGGAATGGATCATTCCGCTCCATCTTTGGGCAAAGCAATTGAGCGGGAGTGATAAACGCGGCCTAAGTGTGCGAGGAAAAGATCGGAGGAAGGGACCTTCCCCGCTCCAACCAAAGGACGAATGCCGGGAATTAAGTCCCGTGTGAGAGCAACTCCACATCACATGGTCATCACAAAGCCCGCGATTCGACCGGGCCGCCCATCCGCGCGCGGTAACGTCGATTGAGTGCGTACCGACCAAATCCTGCCCAGACTGGAGCGGGTGTTCGCCCGGCTGGACAGGGAACCAGAGCGACCGGCTCATCTGCAAACACCGCGGATGAGCCGGCACCGCGTCGTGCTCCTCGGGGCGACCCTCGGCATCTACCTCGCCATCGTCGTCGCGGTCCTGACCACTACCTGGCTCGTCCGCCTCGACTGGCAGATCATGTTCTTCCGGCCGTACGAGCAGTGGCCGGAGCTCCACGCCTTCCTCGACTACCTCGTCGTCCTGGGCCAGCGCGGCCCCACCGCGGTCATGGTCGCCGCGTGGCTCGGCTGGCGGTCCTGGCGGCAGCACACCCTCCGCCCGCTGATCACCCTCGGCGTGGCGCTGCTGCTGCTCAACATCACCGTGGGCGCCGTCAAGCTCGGCCTGGGCCGGCTCGGTCCGCACTACGCCACCCAGATCGGCTCCGCGGAGCTCTTCGCGGGCGGCGATATATTTCCTTCCGGCCACACCGCCAATGCAGTGGTGACCTGGGGAATCCTGGCCTACCTGGCCTCCACGGGGGTGACCCGCCGGGTGCTCTCCCTGGTCTCCGCCGTGGTCTCCCTGAGCGTCGGCGCGACCACCGTCTACCTCGGCACCCACTGGGTCAGCGACGTCCTGCTCGGCTGGCTCGCCGGTCTGCTGGTGCTGCTGGCGCTGCCGTGGTTCGAGCCGCTCATCGCCAGGGTCGAGGCCTACGTCTTCGACGTACGCGCCCGGCTGCGCAGCCTCGTGGAGGCCGGGCGGGTGCCCGAGGCCCTCACCGGGCTGCTCGTCCCGCTGCTCTCGGCCGGCGGCAAGTGGCAGCTCCAGCGGCCGTCCGGGGAGCCGTCCGAGCGGCAGCCGGCGCAGCCCGTACAGCCTGCTGAGCCCGTGCCCGCGGAGCTCGTGCCCGCGGCGTCCGTGCGCTCCGTGCAGCCCGTGGTCCTGCGGCAGCCGGAGCCGGCCGAGCCGGTCCAGGTCCCGGTTCCGGCGTCGGCGTCGGCCGGCGGCGCAGCCGCCTCCGCTTCCGTGCCGGCCGGGCACCAGCCCGCCGCCCGGCCGGCTCCCCTCTCCGCCCGTCCGCACCTGATCCGCTCCGAGCGGACCCCGCTCACCCCGGCCGGCAGCCGCCGTCCGGCCCACGCGGAGCGCGCCCCGGTGCGCGGCGCGGCGCCCCGCCCGGCCGCCGGAGGCTGAGCCGGACGGTACGCACACCCTCCGCTCGCACGTCCACGGCGGGTCCCGGTCCGACGACCGGGGCCCGCCGCGGTGCGTCCGGGGACCGCCGTGGACGCGTCGGCCCTTCGGGGCCGGCCCGGGGGCGAAAGGGCCGGAACGTCAGCCCCGCGCCCGGACGTTCCTCCATACCGGGTCACGCTTGGGTCACGGATTGTCGACAGTCTCCCACGGTGGAGTTCGTCCGGACCTTTTATTTGCCGTCCGGCGACACGCCCGAGATGAATTCTGTTTCGAATTTCTCCAGAACTCCCCGTAATTGTGGCCGGAGTGCACCTGGGGCCCCCTCCGCTTCCTTACAACTCCTTCACTTCTCCGGCCGCTTCACGCGGTTCCAGAGACCTGCCGAGCCGATCTCGCGCGGCCCGGATCCGGTCCGTCAGCTCGGCCGGTTCGACGACCTCGAACTCACACCCGATCATCATGATGTGAATCACCAGGACATCGAGGTTGACCGCCCCGGTGCGCAGGATGCAGCTCTGCTCGTCGAGCGGCTCCAGGGTCCCGTCGGCCGGCCCGATGATCCGCGCGGCCTCCTGCTCGGGCACGCGCAGCCGGATGACCGCGCGGGCCGCGTACACCCGCTGGGAGATGCCCCGGGAGACGTAGGCGGCGAGGTCCCCGGCGGGCGGCGGGCGCGGGGTGAAGCGCGGTCCGTGCGGGGGCCTGGGCTCGATCCGGTCCACCCGGAAGGTCCGCCAGTCCTCCCGGTCCAGATCCCAGGCGACGAGGTACCAGCGGCGCTCGCTGCACACCAGCCGGTGCGGTTCGACGGTCCTGCGGGTGACGGTTCCCCCGTGGTCCCGGTAGCCGAAGCGCAGCCGCTCGGTGTCGCGGCAGACGCCGGCCAGCTCGGTCAGGACGGAGGGGTCGACGGTGGACGCGCCCGCCCCCCGGAGCATGGGCACGGTGAACCGGTTCAGCGCGGACACCCGGGACCGCAGCCGTGACGGCAGCACCTGCTCCAGCTTCGCCAGCGCCCGTACGGAGGCCTCGCCGATGCCCTCCACGCCGTTCCCGGCGGCGGTCCGCAGCCCGACCGCCACGGCGACGGCCTCGTCGTCGTCGAGCAGCAGCGGCGGCAGCTCGGCGCCGGCCCCCAGCTGGTACCCGCCGCCGGTGCCCGGACTGGCGTTCACGGGGTAGCCGAGCTCCCGCAGCCGGTCCACGTCCCGGCGCACGGTCCGCGGCGTCACGCCGAGCCGGCCGGCCAGGTCGGCCCCGGTCCATTCCCGGTGGGCCTGCAACAGGGACAACAGACGCAGCAGTCGCGCGGAGGTATCGAGCATGTCCGCAGTCTGCCCGCACGACCGGGGCCGCACGACCGGCGCCGCAGGACCGGGGTCACACCGGAAGCGGGTGGACCGCGGACCGGCGGACCGACAAACTTGCGGCGCTAGGTTTTGTGATCCCGGCCTGCCAGGAGGCGCAGTGTCCTTCGTTCCCACCGACCCGCTCGGGCTCGACGAACTCCTCACGCCCGAGGACCTCGCCATCCGGGACACCGTCCGCGGCTGGGCCGCGGACCGGGTCCTGCCGAACATCGCCGAGTGGTACGAGAACGGCGAGCTGCCCGGGATCCGGGAGATCGCCAAGGAGCTCGGCGCCCTCGGCGCCCTCGGGATGTCGCTCCAGGGCTACGGCTGCGCGGGCGCGAGCGCCGTGCAGTACGGGCTCGCCTGCCTGGAACTGGAGGCCGCCGACTCCGGGATCCGCTCCCTGGTGTCCGTACAGGGGTCCCTCGCGATGTACGCGATCTGGAAGTACGGCTCCGAGGAGCAGAAGCAGCGGTGGCTGCCCGGCATGGCCGCCGGCGAGCTCATCGGCTGCTTCGGGCTGACCGAGCCCGACGTCGGGTCGGACCCCGGCGCGATGCGCACGCACGCCAAGCGCGACGGCTCGGACTGGGTGCTGAGCGGCCGCAAGATGTGGATCACCAACGGCTCGGTGGCCGCCGTGGCCGTCGTCTGGGCGCAGACCGAGGAGGGGATCCGCGGCTTCGCCGTCCCCACGGACAGCGCGGGCTTCTCCGCCCCGGAGATCAAGCACAAGTGGTCCCTGCGCGCCTCGGTGACCAGCGAGCTGGTCATGGACGACGTACGGCTGCCCGCCGACGCGGTGCTCCCGGGCGTCACCGGGCTCAAGGGGCCGCTCGGCTGTCTCAGCCACGCGCGGTACGGGATCGTCTGGGGTTCGATGGGCGCGGCGCGCGCCAGCTTCGAATCGGCGCTCGACTACGCGAAGACCCGCGAGCAGTTCGGCAGGCCCATCGGCGGCTTCCAGCTCACGCAGGCCAAGCTCGCGGACATGGCGCTGGAACTCCACAAGGGGATCCTGCTCGCCCATCACCTGGGACGGCGGATGGACGCGGGGACCCTGCGGCCGGAGCAGATCAGCTTCGGCAAGCTCAACAACGTCCGCGAGGCCATCGAGATCTGTCGCACCGCGCGGACGATCCTCGGTGCCAACGGGATCTCCCTCGAATACCCCGTCATGCGGCACGCCACCAACCTCGAATCGGTCCTCACCTACGAGGGGACCGTCGAGATGCACCAGCTCGTGCTGGGCAAGGCGCTCACCGGGCTCGACGCCTTCCGCTAGGGCCGGGTGGGGCCCACTGGATGCCGGGAGGGCCGGAAGGAAGCCGGAGGCGGCCGGTGAGGGCCTTGCTCAGCTCTGGTTGAAGAAGTCACGCGAGCGGCCGCCGGACTCGCCGCTCACGATCTGGGTGTCGGCCGGGGTCAGCAGGAAGACCCTGGTCGCCACCCGCTCGATCGAACCGCGCAGGCCGAAGGTCAGACCGGCCGCGAAGTCGACCACGCGCTTCGCGTCGCCCGGGTCCATCGAGGAGAGGTTCACGATGACCGGGACACCGTCACGGAACAGCTCGCCGATGCCGCGGGCGTCGCGGAAGCCGTCCGGGGTGACCGTCGCGATGCGGCGGCCCTGCTCGACGGCGGACTCCGACGCCACCTTGACGCGCGGGTCCGTGACCCACTGCTCGCCGGGGCCGACCACCGAACCCCCCTGCGGGGCCTCCGCGTAGTCGTCGTCGTAGTAACGCTCGTCGTCGCTGTCCTCTACGAGACCCAGCCAGGCACTCGCCTTGCGCACCGAACCCATGGACGCCTCCTTTCATCGCGGTCAGTCTGTCTTCTCTTCCGCGTTCCTATCGTCGTCCATGATGCTGACAACGCGCCAAGTGGATAGGCGCCGCGCAGGGGTTTCGTGACGGTACTGGTGCAGAACATCCGTTGCACCGTCAAGGATCCGGGCGGCTACCGCTGCTGACTGAGTGAAAATACGACCGGCGCCGCCGTACGGGTGACTGCCGGGGGCGTACGGGTGACGGCCGGTCTCGCTACCATGCCCGTCAGCACGCGTATGACACACGGGGGAATCGTTTTGTTCGGCATCGTCAGACCATGCACGCACCGGCTGGGGGAACGGTTCAAGACGGAGTGGATGGCCCATCTCTGCGGGCTGTGCCTGGCACTTCGGGGGGACCACGGCCAGTTCGCGAGGATCGTGACCAACTACGACGGGCTGCTCGTCTCCGTTCTGACGGAGGCTCAGTCGGGTCCCGCCCCGGGCTCCCGGCGCACCGCCGGCCCCTGTCCACTGCGCGGCATGCGCACCGCGGCCGTGGCCAACGGCGAGGGGGCGCGGCTCGCCGCCGCCGTCTCGCTGGTCCTGGCCTCCGCGAAGGTGCGCGACCACGTGGCCGACCGGGACGGGCTGTTGGCCCGCGCCCCGATCGCGCTCGCGGCGCGCCGGGTGGCCCGTGGCTGGGACCGGGCGGGTGCCCGTACCGGGGCCTCGCTCGGCTTCGACACGGCCGTGCTCGTCGACGCCGTCGACCGGCAGGCGGGCATCGAGACCCTGGCCGGAGCGGGCACGCCGGTGCTCGTGGTGACCGAGCCGACCGAGACCGCCACGGCCGCCGCCTTCGCCCATACCGCGACCCTCGCCGGACGGCCAGGCAACGCCCCCGCGCTCGCCGAGGCGGGACGCTACTTCGGGCGGCTCGCGCACCTGCTGGACGCCGTCGAGGACCAGGCGGCGGACGCGGCGGCGGGCGCCTGGAACCCGCTGACCGCCACCGGGACCCCCCGCGGCGAGGCGCGCAGGCTGTGCGACGACGCGCTGCGCGGCATCCGGCTGGCACTGCGGGAGGTGGAGTTCGCCGACGCGGGGCTCGCTCACCGGCTGCTCGTGCACGAGCTGCGCACCTCGGTGGACCGGGCCTTCGGGACCGCGGGCTGCGCGCATACCGCCCATACCGCCCACGTGGGGACGGGCGGGGCCCCCGTGGGCTCCTTCGGTCCGCCCCCGGTGGACTTCGGTCCGCCGCCGGCGCCTCCGCGCAGGCCGCGCCGGGACCTGCTGCCGGGCTGTGCGGTGGCCGTGGGGCTGTTCTGCACCTGCCAGCTGTGCTGCGCGGAGCACGAGGGTCCGTGGTCCCGCGAGAGGAAGGACCCGTGGTGCGACGCGGGGGACTGCTGCGACGGCTGCGACTGCTGTAGCGACTGCGGCTGCGGGGACTGCTGCTGCTGTCCCTGTGACGGCTGCTGAGGACGTTTCGGCCCGGCTTCGGCCCCGGCTTGGTGACGGCTTGGTTCCGGTTTGGTACGGGCTTGGCCCGGCCCCTCGCATCGGTGATTCAGTAGGGCGATTTCCAGCCGTTCGGGCAGCCGGTGGGCGGGGGGCGGTGACAAGACCTGGTCTGCGGCAAGGGAGTATGTCGGTCGAGTCGGTCGGACGTAAGCGGACAGTGGCTGGAATCGGCTCTTGCCGGGCGGGGCTGACGGCAGAAATTCTTCGATAGCATTTACCGGGTTTGTCAGGGGCACGGCGAACGGCGATCTGTCGGGCGTGGTCCCTGCTACCCGCACGATCCCGGGCACTGCACCAGCCCCGGGCTTCGATTCCCTTCGGGAGGACAATAAGTGACGACCAAGCGCAACTTCCGTTCCCGGCTCATCGCCGTGGCCGCCGGGCTGACCGCCGTGGCCACCCTCGCGGTTCCCGCGTCGGCGTCCGAGGCCCCGAGCGGCGGCAGCGTCAACGCCGAGCGCCTCGCCGCGGTGGAGGCCTCGCTGCTGCGTTCCGACGTCGCCGGCACCGCCTGGGGCACGGACCCGAACACGGGGGCCCTCGTGGTCACCGCGGACTCCACCGTCTCGGACGCGAACATAGAGAAGATCAAGAAGGAGGCCGGGGCCAACGCCTCGGCGGTGCGCATCGAGCGGACCCACGGCAAGCTGTCGAAGCTGATCACCGGCGGCAGCGGCATCTGGACCTCGCAGTGGCGCTGCTCCCTCGGCTTCAACGTGCGCCGTGGCAGCATCTACTACCTGCTGACCGCGGGCCACTGCACCGACGGTGCGGGCACCTGGTACGCCAACTCCAGCGGCTCCACCAAGATCGGCGCCACCGCCGGCAGCAGCTTCCCGACGAACGACTACGGGATCGTCCGCTACGACAACAAGTCCCTGTCGCACAAGGGTGCTGTCGGCAGCCAGGACATCAAGGACGCCATCAGCGCCAAGGTCGGCCTGTCCGTCAAGCGGCGCGGCAACACCACCGGTATCCACGGTGGCAAGGTGACCGGCCTGAACTACACCGTGAACTACGGCAACGGTGAGATCGTCTACGGCCTCATCCGGACCAACGTCTGTGCCGAGCCCGGCGACAGCGGCGGCCCGCTGTACTCCGGTACCCACGCGGTCGGCCTCACCTCCGGCGGCAACGGCAACTGCACCTCGGGCGGAACCACCTACTTCCAGCCCGTGAAGGAAGCCCTCTCCCGGTACAACGTCAGCGTCTTCTAGTCCCTGGGCGCCCCGGGCCCCAGGGTCCGGGCGTCAGGTCCACCGGACGCGCGCGAGCACGACACCGCCCCGGACGTCCTCCCCCTGTGGGGAGGGTGTCCGGGGCATCCGTGTTTCCGGACGCGCACAGGCCCGGACGGCGTACCGTCCGGTTTCCGGCCGGGCCCGTGTGGAAGGGTTGAGCGGCATGAGCGCTGACGCAGCCGGCACCGGCCGCACCGACGGAATCGAAGCCGTCGGTGCCACGGACGGCACAGAGGATCCGGCCGCGGCCTGGAAGCAGTGGCACGAGCATCGGGTGGCCACCGTGTCCGCCCCCTACGGGCCGCTCGCGCTGACGGGCACCCACTGGCTCGCCGATTACCCGGAAGGTCGAATTCCGGCCGTTCCGGGGCATTGGCGGGCCGGCGGCGGAGGCGTGACCCTGACCGCCGTTCCGGGGGACGGGATCGCCCTGGACGGCGAGTCCCTCACCGGCTCCGCCGTCCTGGCCGCCGACGGGGCCCCGCCCTCGCACTCCAGGCTCCGCGCCGGGGAGGTGCGGCTCGTCGTGATCCGGCGCGAAGGGGAATGGGCGGTACGGGTGTTCGACCCGGCCGCACCGGGCCGCGCGGCCTTCACCGGGATCGAGGCGACCCCGTACGACCCGGCGTACGCGGTCCCGGGGCGGTTCACCCCGTACGGCGAGGACCGGACGGTCCAGGTCGAGAACGCGGACGGGCGGGTGCGCGGGCTCGGCCTGGGCGGGGAGCTGAGCTTCGCCTTCGCGGGCGCCCGGCACACGCTGCGGGTCGTGGTGGACGAGGAGGACGGCAGCCTCTGGGCGGTCATCGGTGATGCCACCGCAGGCCGTTCCAGCTACCGGTTCCGCTTCCTCAAGCCCGGAACCCCCGCCGCGGACGGCTCCGTGACCGTGGACCTCAACCGGGTCCAGCTCCCGCCGTGCGCCTTCGTGGACCACTTCGTCTGCCCCTTCCCTCCGCCGGGCAACACCCTGCCCTTCGGGATCGAGGCGGGCGAGAGGCGGCTGAAAGGCGCCCTTGCTAGCGGTATCTGACACCAGGAGACTCCCGTCAGCGTCTCTCGGGGCTTGTCAGGGGCACGTCGAGCGCCATCTCGTCCGCCGCGCCCCCGGCCGCCCTCCACGGGCTCCGGCACCACCCCACCCCGCCGGGCCTCCGAACCCCACTCGGGAGGACGACAAGTGACGATCAAGAGCATCATCCGTTCCAGGCTGTTCGCCGTGGCCACCGGCATGGCCGCGGTGGCCGCCCTCGCCGCCCCCACGGCCGCGCACGCCGACGGCGGCTTCAGCGCCGACCGGCTCGCCTCCGCCGGCGCCTCGGTCCTGCGCGCCGACGTGGCCGGTACCGCCTGGCACACCGACCCCGCCACCGGCACCCTCGTGGTCACCGCCGACTCCACCGTCTCGGCGGCGAGCATCGCCAGGATCCGCAGCGAGGCCGGAGCGAACGCGGCCGCCCTGCGCATCGAGCGCACCCCCGGCAAGCTGAGGAAGCTGATCTCCGGCGGCGACGCCATCTACGCCTCCGGCTGGCGCTGTTCGGCCGGCTTCAACGTCCGCAGCGGCAGCACCTACTACATCCTGACCGCCGGACACTGCACCGACGGTGCGGGCACCTGGTGGAGCAACTCCGCCCGCACCACCGTCATTGGCCCCACCGTGGGCTCCAGCTTCCCGAACAACGACTACGGACTCGTCCGCTACGACAACGCCGCCGTCGCCCACCCCGGGACTGTCGGCAGCCAGGACATCACCAGCGCCATCAACGCCACCAACGGCCTGGCCGTCACCCGGCGAGGCTCCACCACCGGCATCCACAGCGGCACGGTGACCGGGCTCAACGCCACCGTGAACTACGGCGGCGGCGACGTCGTCTACGGCATGATCCGGACCAACGTCTGCGCCGAGCCCGGTGACAGCGGCGGCCCGCTCTACTCCGGCACCCGCGCGGTCGGCCTCACCTCCGGCGGCAGCGGCAACTGCACCTCGGGCGGGACCACGTTCTTCCAGCCCGTCGTCGAGGCGCTCAACGCGTACGGCGTGAGCGTGTACTAGCCCCCGCTCCGGGGCCGCACCACGGACCCGTGCGCCCCCGCCGCACCCCTGGACGTCCTCCCGCCTTCTGGGAGGATGTCCAGGGCGTTCGTGTCCACGGGGGGAGCGGGTTTCTGCATGAAGCGAATCGGCGTGACCGGGCACCGGTCGATTCCGGACGAGCTGCTCGGCCATGTGGAGCAGGGCCTGCGGGCCGTACTCGGTGGCCACGAGGGGCCGTTGGAGGCCCTCTCCAGCCTCGCCGAGGGAGCGGACCAGCTGTTCGCCGCCATCGCGCTGGAATGCGGCGCGGACCTCACCGTGGTCATCCCCAGCGGGGACTACGAGGAGGGCTTCGAGGACGCCGGCGCGCTCGACCGGTACCTGGGGCTCAAGCGCCGGGCCGCCCAGGAGGTCCGGATGGACTTCGCCCGCTCCACCGACGAGGCCTACTACGCGGCCGGAACCTGGATCGCCGACTCCTGCGACCGCCTCGTCGCCGTCTGGGACGGCCTGCCCGCACGCGGGCACGGCGGCACCGCGGAGATCGTCGCCTACGCCCGCGAGCTCGGCAAGCCCGTCACCGTGATCTGGCGGGAGGGCGTGACCCGGGACTGAGGCCACGCCCGCCCCCGGGTCAACTGCTGTGCCGGGCCAGCCAGTCCGTGTGCTGCGGGGACACGTACCGCTCGGTCTCGTAGACCGCCGCCGGCCACTGCGTCTCCGTGATCGTCGTCTGCATCACGACCATCATCGCGGAGAGGTCCTGCTCGATCAGGGTGTGCGCCTCGATCAGCGGATGGTGGCGCCGCACCTCGTTCCAGGCGATGCCGGCCGTCGCCGCCGCGCTCAGCAGCCCGGTCAGCGCCGGCCCCGGACCCGAACCGAACGCCCCGAAGAGGGCGAACAGCAGCGCCAGCAGGGTCAGCAGCACGATCGACCACGACCACAGGGCCGTGGCGCGCCGGGACACCTCCGTCTTGCGCTGGTACCAGTTGCGCTGCTCGATCAGCCGGTCGCGGACGTACGTCTCCCGGCGGACCTGGTAGTCCAGCCCCCGCAGCCGGAACATCGCCCCGGTGATCTCCCCGCCCTCGGGCACCGGCCCGGCCGTCCGCGGATCCTCCCAGCCCATCTTCCGCAGCTCGTTCAGTCCCGCCTCCAGCCGGGTCCGGTACGTCTCCTCGACGCCCGGGACCTCGCTGCCGAACGGTGCGCCGTGGACGGCGTACCGCCAGGCCAGCGATTTGATGAACTCCGCGGCGCTGCGGTTGAGCTGCCACTGCGGGCGCGCCCGGCGCCGGGTGGCCCGTACGCCCACGCCCAGCACCCCGGCGTACGCGAGCACGCTGAGGAGCCCCGACAGGTAAGCGGAGCCGAGCTTGGGCCCCGCGGGCAGGGCGGCGACGGCGGCGGCCACGACGAGCAGCATCAGCTGGGCGCGCGTGGCCTGGGTGGATTCCCGCTGCCGGGAGATCGCCGCCTGGTCGGTGTGGTGGAAGAGGGCCGGCAGGTCCTCGTTGCGAAAGGTCATGCTGTCACTCACAGCGAACCCCCCAGTCTGCTGCTCGTCCATGGATCGGGGGAGGTGCGGGGGCGGCTCCCGGCGGGAGCCGCCCCCGCGGATCACACCGCCAGCGGCTCCAAGTCCCGGTGGACCCGGCGCTCGTCGCGGGCGTACCGGGTCAGCCCGTGGTCCTCGCCGAGCAGCCGGGTCAGCTCGGCCACCGCCTCGGCCCGTACCCGGTTCGCCTCCTCCTTGCGGCCCATCATGTCCAGGCTGACCGCCATGTTGGAGGAGCTCGCCAGGGTCTCCGGGTGGTGGACGCCCAGCGCCTCGCGCAGCCGCATCACCGAGATCCGCTCCAGCTCCAGGGCGCCCTCCGGATCGCCCAGGTCGGCCCGGGCGTTGGCCAGGTTGAGGTTGGCGAAGATGGTGTGCGGGTGGTTGTCGCCCAGCACCTCGCGCATGTGGTGGATGGTCTGGCGCAGCATCGTGTCGGCGGTGTCCGCCGCACCCGTGCCCCAGTGGAACACCGCGAGGTTGTTGACCGCGGCCAGGGTGTACGGGTGCCGCTCGCCCGGCACCTTCACGTACTCGTCCACCACCTCCTGGGCCAGGTCCCGCGCACCGCCCGGGTCCCCGGTCGCGAACAGGTCGGCGGCCAGGTTCAGTTCGCAGGCCAGCAGGTCCGGGTTGACCGAGGTGTACTTGGCCCGGTATCGGTTGCGGGTCGCCGTGGTCAGCCGCAGCGCGTCCTCCACGTCCCCCGCCCTGCGCAGGGAGACCGCGAGGTTCTTGGCCGCCGACAGGGTGCCGGGGAAGGCCCGGCCCAGGGTCCGCTTGTAGATCTCGTACGTCCGGCTCAGCAGTTGCACCGAGTCGTCGTACCGGCCCACCTCGCGCAGGTCGCGCGCCAGGTTCTGCGCCGAGGACAGGGTGTACGGGTGGTCCGTGCCCAGCACCTCGGTGCGCCGGTCGAAGACCTCCTGGTCGATCTCCCTGGCCCGCGCGTACTGCCCGATCATGCGCAGGTTCAGCGCCAGGTTGTTCGCGGCGGCCAGGGTGCGCGGGTGCGCCTCGTGGAAGATCTGCCCGAAGCCCTCGTGCGCGGCGTTCGCCAGCTCCATCGCCTCGCCGTAGCGGCCGAGCGCGCCCAGGTCCATCGCCAGACCGCTCGTGGTCATGTAGGTGTGCGGGTGCGAGACGCCCAGCGCCGCCTGCTGGCGCTCCAGGGTGCCCTCGTCCAGCTCCATCGCCTCCACGAACCGGCCCTGCGAGCGCAGGATGTTGGAGAGGTGGAAGCGCAGGTACAGGTACTGGAGGTCGTCGCCGCCCAGGGTCTCGCGCCAGGTCTCGCGCAGCTCCTCGCCCAGCGCGTACGCGGCCTTAAAGTCACCGCGCTTCCAGAGGTAGCGGACGCGGTCGATCAGCAGCCGGCGGGTCTCCGGCTCCTTGCAGAACCGGGCCTCGGAGGGGGTCAGGTGCGGCCAGATGGTGTTGAACCGCGGCCAGGTCTCCGGGTTGTCTATCGGCTCGTCGTCGTCCGGCCGCGCACCCGCCAGGATCCGGTGCACCGCGTGCCGGGCCTCGCGCTGCTCCTCCTCGGAGAGCTGCGCCCGGATCACGGCCTGCACCAGGCGGTGGACCTGGATGCTGTTGCTGACCTGGTCGACCTTGGCGAGGGCGAACCGGCCGATCTCCCGGATGACCCGGCCCAGGACCAGCTTCTCCTGGAGGGAGGAGTCGTACGGCTTCAGGGCGTCGATCATCTCCTTGCTGTAGAGCAGGTTCGCCGAGATCGGCTCGGGCGCGAAGAACGCGCAGAGCTGGAGCAGCCGTACGGCCGCGGGGGAGCGGGACTGGAGCCGTTCTATGGAGACGTTCCAGGTGGCGGCCACCGGCTCCGGGTAGCCGGGCGGCTGGTTCAGCGCCAGCACCCGGGCGGCCTGCTGGGCGAGCTGCTCGATGTACGCGGACACCGGGGTCGCGGTCTCCGCGATCCAGGCGCCCGCCTGCTCGACGGCCAGCGGCAGGTCGCCGACCGCGATGGCCACCTGCTCGGCGTCCTCCTTGCTGAGCCCGGGGGCCCGGCGCTGGAGGTGCTCGATGGACTCCTCGCGCAGGAAGACGTCCACCGGGAGGGCGTCGCCGTACTGGGACCAGGACTGGTTGCGGGAGGTGACCAGCACGTGCCCCGGGCCGCCCGGCGGGAAGTACCGCTTGAGGGTCTCGGGGTCGTCGGCGTTGTCGAAGACGAGCAGCCAGCGCGAGGAGGGAACCCCGCGCCGCAGCAGGTCGATCGCCTCCTGGGAGGCGGCCGACATGTCCTCGCCGGTCTGCGCGCCGAGTCGTACGGCCAGTTCCGCGAGGGCGGCGACCACGTCGTCGGTCTGCTCGGCGGAGATCCACCAGACCAGGTCGTAGTCGGCCATGAACCGGTGCACGTACTCCAGCGCCACCTGGGTCTTGCCCACGCCGCCGAGCCCGAACAGGGTCTGCGGCTGCGGCAGCACCACGGATATGCCGCCGCCGAGCTGGTCGCGCATCCGCTCCAGCACGATGGAGCGGCCGGTGAACCCGGGGTTGCGGGGCGGCGCGTTCCAGATCTTCGGGACCGTCCCCGGGAAGCGGGGGCCGGGCGCGGAGGCACTGGCGACGGTGTCGGGCAGCGCCATCGGCCGTTCCACCGCGCGCAGCAGCGCGGTCGTGGCGTGCACCTCGTCGAGGCGGAACAGGTCCACCGGATTGCGGTCGATGTACGGGGTCGACAGGCGTACGTCGCCCACCCGCAGCGGCACCAGCTGGCGCCGGCCCCCGGTCGGGTCCTCGGCCGCGGCCCGCTCCCACACGTCCACCGCGCGGGCGGACTTGAGGTAGGCGCTGGAGAGCAGCACCACGGTCCGCGCGGCGTTGTCGACGCTGATGCCGGCTCCGCCCAGGGTGTCCCCCGAGGCCGCGTCCGGGGTCCGTTCGGCGGAGACGTCCCGGGGGACGACCCGGAAGCCGGCCCGGGTGAGCACCGATTCGATCCAGTCGGCCCACATGCGGTTCTCGGCGACGTAGGAGAGGAAGAGGTCCGCGGGCAGGGCGGGGCGGCGCCGGGTGAAGGCGTCGCGGATGCGCAGGCGCACCTCCTCGCCGATGGCCGGCATGGAGGTGACGTCGCCCTCGGTGACGACGGCGGTGAGCCGTTCGAAGGCGGAGAGCAGGGAGTTGGTGAGCCCGGCCTCGTCCCCGAAGGTGGCCAGGGTCTCCTCGTAGGCGTAGTAGGGGCGGTACGGGATCTCCACCGCGCCCCAGTAGGAGGTGAGGTCGTCCCCGATCAGGCCGTTGGGGAAGCGGTCGAACTTGATCCGGGCCAGGGCGCGGCCCGCGTCGGCCTTCTCCTTCTCGCCCTCGTCGATGCGCATCGGGACCGGGTAGATCTTGATGCCGCGGTCGTTGAACCGCTCGTCGATCTGCCGGGCCACGGAGGCCGCACCGTCGATGGACTGGTCGGACAGGGTGAAGCAGTCGACCAGGACGTCGGGCAGGTGGACCGTGCAGATGTCGGCTATGTCGGAGAGGCCGGTGCGGCTGTCGATCAGGACGTAGTCGTAGTTCCGCTTCATGTCCGCCCGTAAGGCGTCGAAGAAGAGCCCGCCGCCGAGGCGGTCGTAGAAGTTGTCCCAGTCGAAGGTCGAGACGGTCGCCGAGTACTCGCGGTTCTGCCGGCCCGCCGAGACGAAGTCGAGGGTCCCGCCGTCGGGGAACTCCCAGCCGAGGGTCTCGGGGGTGAGCGAGACGGCGTGCGGCTGGATCCGCGCGTAGTCCTTGTGCCAGTCGTCGGCGCGCTGCACCGGGCTGGTGGCCGCCCACGCGTACTCGCTGATCAGGTCGATGACCCCGGTGGTGGCGCCGAGGGTGGAGGGGTCCAGGAAGGGGTGGAAGAAGCGGTGCAGGCCGGGAGCCTCCAGGTCCCAGTCCACCGCGAGGACCCGCTTGCCGTTGGCGGCGAGGATCCAGGCGGTGTTGGCCAGTGCCATCGTGCGGCCGGTGCCGCCCTTGTAGGAGTAGAAGGTGACGATGCGCCCCTCGCGGTGCTCGTCACGGCTGTCGTGCTGGCTGTCATGGCTCTGGCTGTCACGACTCGATGTCATCCGCGTCCCCCCGGTCGTTGTCGTTGCTGTCGGTGAGTCCGGCCCGCTCGCTCGGCCCGGAGCCGTCGCCCGTGTCGCCCACGGTGGGCGGGAAGGGGGCCGGTGGTGGAGCCGGCGGCCCGTTCATCCCCATCGGACCGAGCAGCCGGGGCCGTTCGGTTCCGGCGGCGGGGCTGCCGGCCGGTGGATAGACCTGGGCGTGTCTGAGGAACTGCTGGGCGGCGGCCTCGACCACCTGCGGCAGGATCTGCCCGAGCGTCTCCATGTTGGCCACGCCGTTGGCGGCGGCCCGGCAGGCGGCCCGGCCCTGGCTCATCTTGACGGGCATGGTGTCCTCGAGCCGGTGGGCCAGCTCGCTCTCCTTCGCGCGGCTCTGGTGGTCGTACCGGTTCCACGGCACGACCACGTTGATCCACGGCCGGGACTCCTGGTCGAAGGCGGCCAGGCGCTGCCGGCGCTGCTCGTCCTCCACCGCCCACCGGTCCACGATGAGGATCTCGGGCCGGGTCGGCGGCTGTTTGGAGTCGAAGTGACCGGCCTCGTCGTCGAACGAGCCCACCGTCGTCTGGTAGTTGAGGTTGCGGACCAGGTCCTCGGCCACGTAGGCGATGGGCCGTTGGGAGACCGGGTGGTACGGGTTCCAGTCCAGCGCGCTGTCCCCGTAGTACTCGGGGCTGCGGCCCTCGGGCAGATCGTGCCGGGAGGCGGCGGCCACGGTGACGTGCAGGGTGCGGGCGGTGGGCCCGGGAGTGCTGCCCGGGGAGCCGAAGGCGCTGGGCACGAGGCGGTAGTCGAGCGGCCGGATCGGGTCGAGCCGGACGGTCTCGGCGACCCGGACGATCCGTTTGGCGAGTTCGTACACGGCGCTCTCGTACTGCTCGGCGTAGCCCCGCAGTTTGATCAGGCCGTAGAGCCCGTCGGTGACGTACCGCTCGCCGAAGGTGTTGTGGTTGAACTGCAACCGCTCGGCGGGAAGGGGTAGTTGGGAGGGCGGTACCGGCACCCATAACGCGGGAACGATGGCCTCGGCGGGCTGATTGCTGAGTGCCACGTGGTGGATGGTGCGCTGCGCGAAGGCGAACCATTCCTTCCCGCACATCTCGCTGGCGAAGTAGCGCGGCGAGAACAGGGGGACGAAGACCCGGCAGGTGGCGAGAGCCGCCCCGAGTCGTTCCGACCAGCCCTCACCGCTGCGTATCTCCCGGTCCATGAAGCCGGCCTCGGCTCCCGCGGGCAGGTTCGTCAGTGCCATGACATGGCTGCAGAGGTCGCGGAAAAGCCGCTCCACCCACATGTCCGGGTCTGGTCCTCCCGCCCCGAACCTCGGTGTATGCGCATAACTGAGAAAAAAGTACGGCTGCACTGATGCGGGCACACGACCCCCGTCCCGAAGATGCGAGCGAAGAAACATCATTCCGGAGCTGCTCCGCCACATCCCCTCATCGTTCAGTCAATCAGCGTCTGTTTTCGGTCATCCATTCAAGCGCGTGATCGACGGCATGCGGAAGGGCGAAGAGCATGGTCGATGCTCCGCCGATCCACCCCCGGCGCATCCGGTCTTCCGGGAACGCCCTGCCGATCTCGGCGAAATCGCTGTCATCCAGCGCGATGTCCTCGTACGCGGTCCACCCTTCCCGCTTAGGCGCCTCTTTTCCGTGACAGGGCTGCCCCCCTGAAGACCCCGGAAGGTTCACCTTCACCACACACTCGTACATGCGCAAGGGGGGCTTCGGAATTCGATACTCCGCGAGATGGAAAGCGGTGCATACGGAAAATCCCACATTGATCATGAGTACCTTCCACCCCTCCCAGCACATCTTTCCCAGGGGTGATTCCTCACCCAAATGGCTGGTCAGCGGGTGCCCCGCACACAGTTCCCGGGCACCTGCGCCGACCGCGGCGAAAGAGGTCTGCGGATGCCCGCTGCGGGCCGCTCCCGGGGCGGTGCGCACCGCCTCGGCGAGGACCCCCATGCCGTGGCTCGGGGTGTGCTCCGGATCGAAGGCGGGCATCCCCGCGCGAAAGGCCCGTACGCCCTCCTCGGAGAGGCCCGCGATCCGTGCCAGGTGCGCGGTGGAGGACTTGGAGTTCTGCGGGGTGAAGGCCGGCGCCGCGAGGGTGCCGCCCGCCCCGACGGCGGCGAGCAGGGCGTCCCGCAGCTCCTCGGCGCGCAGGCCGGTGCCGCGGAGCGAGGCGTGCACCAGGAGGCGCATGCCGGGGCGCACACCGAGGGCGCGGAGGGAGGCGGCGAGGCCGGTGAGGGGGCCGGGGAGGCCCCGGAGGGGGCCGGCGGGGCCCCCCGTCACGCGTCGACCGCCTTCAGTTCCCAGCGGAGCTGCTCCACGAGACGCTTGCCGGTGCTCGTCAGCTCCGCCGCCCCCGACAGCCGGTCCAGCGCCCGGTTGATCCGGTCGAGACCGCCCGGCTCCGCCGCCGCGGTGGCCCGCCGGTAGGCCTCCACGGCCACCCGCTCGTGGACGTCGGCCAGCAGCCGCGACACCGGGACCGGGCGCTCGCGCCACGGGGAGGGGTGCTGCCACTCCCCGTCCAGCGCGTACAGGTCGGCCACCTCGGTCAGCGCCTGGAGCCCGGCCCGCCGCCGCCCGGTCAGCAGCGCGAGCGCGGTCTCCGCTACCCCCGCCGCGTACGGCACTCCGAGCGCGCCCGGACCGTGCCGCCCGGCCTCGCCCCAGTCGGCGGTCCGCGGACCGCCCGCGAGCGGGGTCAGCGTGGTCAGCCCGGTGGCGGCCGCCCGCGCGAACTCGGGCACCGAGGCGTG
Source organism: Streptomyces sp. NBC_01264 (assembly GCF_026340675.1). Taxonomy (NCBI): domain Bacteria; kingdom Bacillati; phylum Actinomycetota; class Actinomycetes; order Kitasatosporales; family Streptomycetaceae; genus Streptomyces; species Streptomyces sp. NBC_01264. The sequence goes on along the minus strand of NZ_JAPEOX010000001.1, from coordinate 2,540,728 downwards.
CAGCAGCGCCCACGCCGCGTCGAGGCGCCCCCGCCACTCCTCGGCCTCCCCGGCGCCGAGCCGCAGCCTGGGCGGGCGGGCGAAGCAGTTGCGGTGCGGATCCAGGTCCTCCAGCGCCACCGGGGCCGCGTCCGGCCCGGGCGACCAGGTGCGTACGGGCTGCCAGCGCGCGTCACTGGCACCGGGCCCGAAGCGGTGCTCGGCGCGGCCCTCCTCGCGGACGGCGTACCCCCCGTCGGCGGCGCGCAGCGCGGCCCGCCCTTCGGTGCCGGGCTCGCCCAGGCGCAGCAGGCCGAGCGTCGGCAGGTACACCTCGCCGTCCCGGTAGAGCACCTCGGCGGGCAGGTCGAGCCGGCCGCGCAGCACGGCGGCGGCGGCCAGTGCGGTCAGCCTGCGGGCCGCCTGCGGGGCGGCGGGGCCCGCCTGCGCGGGGTCGAGGCAGGCCATGACCCAGGTCCGGGTGAAGGGGTGGGCCAGTACGGCGTCCAGCGCGTCCGCGCCCGCCCGCCCGGCCCGCTCCACGGCGCCCAGCACCCCCCAGGCCCGGTCCCAGTCGGAATCACCCGTGCGGCGGTCGTTCAGAAGGGCGAGCAGGTCCCGGGTGAGCTGCTCCTGGGCGGCGGCCAGCTCGGTGGGGTCGGACAGTTCCGGCGCGCTCGCGCGGGTGCTCGTACGCCCCTCCACGCCGTCGACGAGCTCGCGCAGGTCGGTGCAGTAGACCGAGGGGTTGTCGAAGTCCCCGGCGGCTTCCGCTGCGGCTTCCGCGCCCGGAGCGGCCTTGTAGCGGTGCGTGTAGAGCCCGCCGCCGCACGAACGTACGACGGGGCACCGGCGGCACGTGTCGCTGACGCCGGCCAGGCCCAGTTGCCGGGCGCGGACCCCGGGATGGGCGGCGACCAGGTCGAAGGCGTGGTCGAAGACGTTGAACCCGGTGGCGGCGGCCCCCTCGAAGGCGCTCTTCAGGGAGTCGACCTGCTCCAGGTTCCCGTCGGTCTCCACCACGACGAGATCGGTGGGCGCGAGGCCGAGGGACTCGGTGAGGCTGGGACCGCCGGCCAGGGTGGAGAACAGGGAGTCGAAGAGCCGTACGGGGACCGGGCGGCCGAGCCGCTCCCAGTGGTCGAAGACCCGCAGCAGCCAGCGCGCGTAGGTGTCGGGGGCCTCGTCGGGGCGGACCGGGGGCGTCTGCCAGGTGGCGTGCGGGAGGAGGAAGTCCACGCGCGGCGGGGCAAGTTCGACGAGGGCGTTGAGGACGGCCACGGGATCGTTGGCCACGTCGATGGTGCAGAGCAGGCCCTGGTAGAGGTGGCGGTAGGGCTCGGTGCGCAGGAGGTCCACGGCGGCCAGGACCAGGGGGTGGCTGGTGCGTCCGTCGGCGAAGCGGCGGTGGCGGTCGTTGGCCGCGCGGTCCCCGTCGAGGGAGACGCTGACGCTGACGCCGAATTCCACGAAGAGGTCCAGGTAACGGCGGCTGAGCTGAAGGCCGTTGGTGTGCATGCGCAGATCGAGGGCGGCGATGCCGTCGAGGGCGCGGGTGAATTCCTCGCACACGAGCCGGAGGCGGGCGGTGCCCGCGAGAAGCGGTTCCCCTCCGTGAAGGATGACCGTGACGGAGGGGAGTGCGTGTGTCCTTGCGTGTTCGGCGAGCCGCGACGCGGTTTGTGCGATCACCTCGGGGGAGATCACCTTCGGCCGGGCGCGCCAGCTCTGATCTGCGTGTTCGTAGACATAGCAATGATCACAAGCAAGATCGCATCTGCTGTGAACTTTCAGGACGATCTCGCGAAAAGCGATCAGGCCGGTCATTCCACCAGTCTAGAGCTCCGACTTAGTCGTCAGAGTGCAGAGTTGAAGATGGGCGTCTGAACCTTTCGGCCGGATTCCGTCGGGAGGACGCGACCCAGGGTCGCGGCCGCGCGCGCACCGCGGACATCGATCCGGTCGAGCGGGACGCGGGTGGCCGTGACGGTGCTGGCCGGGTGGGTTGCGGAGGTGTTCATGACGCCGTCCTCGGGGAGGTCATGGGGAATGGGAGGGGTTGACATTGGCGAGAAGCCAGTGTCTGGCGCGGACTTTACCTTCCCGATCGGTGATCGGCGTGCCGAACTGCCCAGGCCGTTGTTACAGAGTGATGTCCTGTGCAGGGCCGATCGGGCGCCTGTGGCAAACATGATCGAATTCATTCGGGCCCGGCATTCGCCCGTTTGCCTCAAGGTAAGATCCTTTCTATTCACAGGCCGGCCGCGGCCGCCTGCCGTCACCCCGCGACGGCGGCGACGGCGGGACGGTGCTGCGGCAGGTTCCGGGCTTCTGACCTCGCTCCATGTCTCCATGCGGTCTCCACGTTCGCCGCTCCTCACCGGGGGCAGTCGACTCCGGTGAGGGAGGGTCGACCGTCAGGGTGACCTCGCGGACGGCGTTCAGGCCGCTGGTTCCGCCGGTCCGGAGCGCGTACTTCTTTGCCAGGGTGCGGAGTTGAAGATCCGGGGAGCGCATCGGTGGTGGGATGTCGCCGCCCATGCGCTGGTGTCCGGCCTGGACGGTGACCCCGCGGTCGGTCGAACCCTCTCTACGCCGGCTGCTGCTCGTTGAGGGGAGGTGCGGGCACCTCCCTGAGCAGCCACGTCAGTACGTCGGGCAGGGCGCGCAGGGCCGCGAAGTGCGCGGCGGCCGGGTCGATGTTCGTGGTGGCGCCCGGGATGCGGCCGGCCAGCCAGCGGGAGTGGCCGACGGGGGAGAACACGTCGAGCTCGCCGTGCCAGATCAGCACCGGGCAGCGGATGTCGGCCGGGTCGAAGCCCCAGGGGCTGCTGAAGGAGATGGCGTCGTCGATCCAGCCGTAGGCGGAGGTGCGGACCCCCTCGCGGTAATTGCGCAGCAGCATGGCCCGCAGCCCCGCGTCGGCGACGATCATGCGGTCGCTGTCGGTGAGCTCGCGGCGCAGCTCGTCCAGGAGCCGGCCGGGGTCCTCGGCGATCCCGGCGGCGCGCGGGATCAGCCGGGCGGCGAGCTCCTCGGGGTCCCGTCCGGCGGTGGAGTGCTCCCGGATGTTCGAGGGGGACATGCCCTCGAACCAGTCCAGGTCCTCCGCGTCCCGGGGGGCCAGGGAGACCAGGGCCGCGGTCCGGGTGACCCGGTGCGGGAGCAGGGCGGCGCAGGCCAGCGCGCCGGGGGCGCCGCCGGAGCGGCCGGCCACGGCGAAGGTGTCCAGGCCCAGGGAGTCGGCGATCGCGGCCACCTCCGTGGCCACGTCGGCGACGGTACGGCCCGGATGGCGGTCGGAGCCCCCGTAGCCGGGGCGGTCGTAGGCGATGAGCTGCATCCGGCGCTGGTAGAGGACCATGCCCCGCGGGGCGGGCCCCAGCCGGCTGCCGGGCATGCCGTGGAGCAGGAAAACGGGTTTGCCGTGCGGGTCGCCCCAGCGCTCCACCGTCAGATTCCGTCCGTCCGCGACGCGCACCTGACTGCGCACGCGCTCCCTCCCTCACGGTCGACGCGACTCGTCACGGTGATTGTGCTCGCTGGGGGAGGAGCGCGGTAGGGCGCACTTCGTCAGAAATTCTTGTGAAAGTTTTCACAAGCGCACAGGGGTCTTTGGTCCTGAGGTATCTATGCAGGTCAGAGGGGTGGTGGAGGGGGTGTGAACAGGTGTGAACAGCACTTCGACCTGGTGGATAAGGGCTTTTTCGGCGGCGCGGCTTCCGCTTTTGGGTGTCGAATTGAGTCATCAGGAAAGCGGTTCAGGTTGAGTCGAAATGAAGGAGTTCCTGCCATGCAGGCGAACGAGATGGTGGATGGACTGGTCCAGGGGGCGCTCAAGGCGCTCGACCAGTTCTCGTCGTTCAACCAGGAGCAGGTCGACCACATCGTCAAGAAGGCCTCGCTGGCCGCGCTCAGCCAGCACGGCGAGCTCGCCCAGCTGGCGGTCGAGGAGACCGGTCGCGGCCTCTTCGAGGACAAGGCCGTCAAGAACCTCTTCGCCTGCGAGCACGTCGTGAACTCGATGCGCGGGCTCAAGACCGCCGGCGTCATCCGCCGCGACGAGCTGAACGGCATCACGGAGATCGCCGAGCCGGTCGGCGTCGTCTGCGCGATGACCCCGGTCACCAACCCGACCTCCACCACGATCTTCAAGGCGCTGATCGCCCTGAAGACCCGCAACCCGATCATCTTCGCCTTCCACCCCTCCGCGCAGAACTGCTCGGCCGAGGCCGCCCGCATCGTCCGCGACGCCGCCGTCGCCGCCGGCGCTCCCGCCGACTGCGTCCAGTGGGTCACCGCCCCCTCCATGGAGGCCACCGGAGCCCTCATGAACCACCCGGGCGTCTCCACCATCCTCGCGACCGGCGGAAACGCCATGGTCAAGGCCGCGTACTCGTGCGGCAAGCCGGCCCTGGGCGTCGGCGCGGGCAACGTCCCCGCGTACGTCCACAAGAGCGCCAAGCTCGGCCGCGCGATCCACGACATCGTGCTCTCCAAGGCCTTCGACAACGGCATGATCTGCGCCTCCGAGCAGGCCGTCATCCTCGACACCGAGATCTACGAAGCGGGCCTCGCCGAGTTCAAGCGGCTCGGTGCCCACGTGGTCTCCGCCGCCGAGAAGACCAAGCTGGAGCAGTTCGTCTTCGGCACCACCGCCTACGCGGCCGACGCCAACGGCGCCAAGCTGAACCCGGCGGTCGTCGGCAAGTCCCCGCAGTGGATCGCCGAGCAGGCCGGATTCACCGTCCCGGCCGAGGCCTCGATCCTCCTCGCGGAGTGCAACGAGGTCGGCGAGAACGAGCCGCTGACCCGCGAGAAGCTGTCCCCGATCCTGGCCGCCCTGAAGGCCTCCGACACCGAGCACGGCCTCGAACTGGCCGCCGCGATGGTCGAGTTCCACGGTCTGGGCCACAGCGCCGCCATCCACGCCGAGGACGAGGAGCTCGTCGAGGAGTTCGGCAAGAAGGTCAAGGCGATCCGCGTCATCGCCAACTCGCCCTCCACCTTCGGCGGCATCGGCGACGTCTACAACGCCTTCCTCCCCTCGCTCACCCTGGGCTGCGGCTCGTACGGACACAACTCGGTGTCGAACAACGTCACCGCGGTCAACCTGATCAACGTCAAGCGGATCGGACGGCGCAACACCAACATGCAGTGGTTCAAGGTCCCGCCGAAGATCTACTTCGAGCGCAACTCCATCCGCTACCTCGGTGAGATGGACGGCATCAGCCGCGTCTCGATCGTCACCGACAAGACGATGGTCTCCATCGGCTTCGTGCAGAAGGTCGTCGACATCCTGCAGGCCCGCGAGGGCGCCGTGTCGATCCAGATCATCGACAACGTCGAGCCCAACCCGGAGCTCTCCACCGTCCAGGCCGGCGCCGCGATGATGCGCGACTTCGAGCCCGACACGATCATCGGCCTCGGCGGCGGCTCGCCGATGGACGCCGCGAAGATCATGTGGCTGATGTACGAGCGCCCGGAGGTGGAGTTCGCCGACACGAAGGAGAAGTTCTTCGACGTCCGCAAGCGCGCCTACAAGTTCCCCTCGCTGGGCGAGAAGGCCAAGATGGTCGCGATCCCGACCACCTCCGGCACCGGCTCCGAGGTCACCCCGTTCGCCGTCATCTCCGACCCGGCCGCGGCCCAGAAGTACCCGCTCGCCGACTACGCGCTGACCCCGAACGTCGCCATCGTCGACCCGATGCTGCCGATGGGCCTCCCGCCCAAGGTGACCGCCGACTCCGGCTTCGACGCCCTGACGCACGCCACCGAGGCCTACGTCTCCGCGTACTCGAACGACTACACCGACGGTCTGTGCCTCCAGGCCATCAAGCTCATCTTCGAAAACCTGCAGCGCTGCGTGGTCGACGGTCCGAACGACCCCGAGGCCCGCGAGAAGATGCACAACGCCTCCACGGTGGCGGGCATGGCCTTCGCCAACGCCTTCCTGGGCATGGTCCACGCCATGGCGCACACCCTGGGCAACACCTTCCACGTCGCCCATGGCCGCACCAACGCGCTGCTCCTGCCGCACGTGATCCGTCACAACGGCACGGTCACCCACAAGGCCACCCCGTGGCCGAAGGCCGAGGTCTACCGGGCGCCGGAGCGCTTCCAGGAGATCGCGAAGATGCTGGGGCTGCCGGCCGCCACGGCCGCCGAGGGCGTCGAGTCCTACGCCAAGGCCGTCGAGGAGCTCCGCAGCAAGTGCGGGATCACCTCCTCCTTCGCCGAGGAGGGCGTGGACGAGCAGGCCTTCATCGAGGCCCTGCCGACCCAGGCCATGAACGCCTACGCCGACCAGTGCGCCCCCGCCAACCCGCGGATGCCGATGATCGACGACCTGAAGCAGCTGATGCGCCAGGCGTACTACGGCAACGCCGAGGGCGCCCCGGCCAAGAAGGCCGCCGCCAAGAAGAAGTAGCACTTCTTCCGAAGAACCTCCGCTAAGGAGCGGAAAAGCCCGCCCGGGACGCTAAGGCCCGGGCGGGCTTTCCACATGTCCGGATGCCGGCCGGGGCCGGGTGCCGGGCGCGGGTGCCGGGCTCGGGTGTGCGGGCTCAGGTGTGCGGGATCAGCAGGGCCGCCGCCGAGCGGGCGCGCTCCAGGGAGGTGGCCCGGTCGGCCCCGCGCTCGCCCAGGACCACCCGGGTGCTGAGCCCGTCCAGCAGCGCCAGCAGCTCCGAGGCCCGGGCGGGGACGTCCAGGGCGGCGGCGAAGCGGCCCTGTTCCACCCCCTTGGCGAGGAGCGCCTCCAGGTCCCGCTGCCAGCCGTCGTCGATCTCCTGCTGGGCGGCGCGCAGCGGCTCGTTCGAGGGGATGCGGGCCCACAGCTCGATCCACAGCGTCCAGCGCGGATCGCGGGGGCCGCGGGGCAGGTAGAGCTCCAGGAAGAGCGCGAGCTTGCGGTGGGCGGTGACCCTGCGGCTCAGCAACTGTGCTCGCTCCGTGGCCAGTTGCTGCTCGCTCCAGTTCAGGGCGGCCAGCAGCAGTCGGTCCTTGCTGCCGAAGTAGTACAGGATGTGGCCGCCGCTGGTGCCGAGCCGTTCGGCGAGCGCGGACATGGTGAGCGTCGCCAGCCCGTCCTCGGCGATGGCCGTCATGGCCTCCTCCAGCATCCGCTCCTGGGCGATCCGCCCGTCGCGCCGCCGTGCCGCTCCCGCCGCTCCCGCCACCCGTGCCGCCTTCCCGATCTTCGTGGGCCGACCCTATCCCGGACAGGGTCTTGACGGGGTCCGGGTCGGGAGCGCATCTTGAATGCCATTCAAGAACTTAGAACGATGTTCAAGGTCTGTTCACGGGTTCACCGGGTCGAAGGTCAGGGGCAAGGCGCATGGCACACCAGGAGACGACGGCCGACGTCGACGAGGTCTTCAGAGTCGAGACGCACGGCATCGACCCCATCCCCGACGCCGAGCGCCACGGCGATGCCAAGGACCTCTTCTGGCTCTGGTTCGGTTCGAACCTGACCTTCACCTACGTGATCAACGGAGCCCTCGCCGTCGCCTTCGGCCTCAGCTTCTGGCAGGCCACCGCGGTGGTCGTGATCAGCGGGCTGTCCTTCTTCGCGGTCAGCGCCGCCGGCCTGAGCGGCATCCGCACCGGCACCGCCACCCTGGTCATCTCCCGGGCCGCCTTCGGCGTACGGGGCAACTGGCCTGCGGGCGTCCTCAACTGGGTGGTGAGCATCGGCTACACCATCGTCAACACCGTCGTCGGCACCCTGGCGCTGGAGGTCTTCTTCGCCGAGGTCGGCCTGGGCGAAGGCACCCTGATCCGGGCCCTCGCGCTCGGCATCACCCTCGCGCTCACCTTCGCCGTCGCCATGTGGGGCCACGCCACCGTGCAGTTCGCCGAGCGCTGGATGGCCTACGTCCTGGCCGTCGGCTTCGGCGCCCTGCTGGTCTTCGTCCTCCCCGGCACCGAGACCACCGCCCCGGCCGGCGCCCTGGCCCCGGGCCTGTCCGGCTGGAGCCTGGCCTTCGTCGTGATGCTCGCCGGGCCCTTCTCGTACCTGCCGATGCCCGCCGACTACACCCGCTACCTGCCCCGCACCACCTCGCTGAAGTCGATCACCTGGATGGGCGCGCTCGGCGGGTTCGTCTCCTCCGTCGCCCTCGGCATCGCCGGCGTGGCCGCCGCCACCCAGACGGATATGACCGACGCCGTCGCCGGAGCCGAGAGCCTGCTCCCCGGCTGGTTCCAGCCGCTGTTCCTGGCCCTGGTCCTGGGCGGCTCCGTGACCAACTCGATCATCACGCTCTACTCCTCCAGTCTGAACCTCCAGGTCCTCGGCATCCCGTGGAGCCGGGCCCGCGCCATCGTGATCAGCGCCGCGGTCACCGCCGCCGGATCGCTCGCCGCGCTCTTCCTCACCGACTTCACCACCTCGCTGCTGTCCTTCCTCTCCCTGCTGATCATCGTGTTCGCCCCCTGGGGCGGCGTCTTCCTCGCCGACATGCTGCTGCGCCGCTGCCGCTACGACTCCGACGCGCTGCACGCCGGGAGCGGGGGCGCCTACTGGTACCGCTCCGGCTACCACCCGGCCGGTATGGCCGCCCTGCTCGCCGGGATGGCCTTCGCCGCCCTGACCTGCGACTCCGAGCTGTGGACCGGGCCGCTCGTGGCCCCGCTCGGCGGCGCCGACCTCACGCTGCTCGGCTCGGTGGTCTCCGGGCTCACGTACTGGGCCCTCGCCCGGCGGGTGCCCGCGTACGCGCCGGCCGCCTAGGCCTGCCGGGTCTGCCCGGGCCTTCCCGGCTCCTCTGGCCCCTTTCCGCCGCCTTCCCGGCCCTCCCGGCCGGCCTGAGCCTCGGCTCCCGGCCGCCTCTCTCTCCGTACCCCCTCTGCACAGGAGCACCACCCCATGTCGCACCCCGCCCCCGCCGATCTCCTCCTCACCGGAGCCCGCATCCACACCGTCGACCCCGAGCTGCCCGAGGCCGAGGCCCTCGCCGTGCGCGGCGGGAGGATCGTCTGGGTCGGCCCGGACGCGGAGGCCGCCGAGTGGGCGGGCCCCGGCACCGAGCGGATCGACGCGGGCGGCCGGCTGGTGCTGCCCGGCTTCATCGACGCCCACAACCACGTCCGGCTCGGCTCCGACGACGCGTGCGTGCAGCTCGCCGGAGTGCGGACGCTCGAGGCGATCCTCGACCGGATCGGCGAGTGGCGGGAGGCCAACCCCGACGCGGAGTGGATCGAGGCCGAGGCCTTCGACTACTCCGCGATCCCCGGCGGGCGCATGCCCACCGCCGCCGACCTGGACCCGGTCACCGGGGACGTCCCCGCGATCGTGCTCTCGTACGACGTCCACACGGCCTGGCTGAACACGGCGGCCATGCGCCGGCTCGGGGTCGCGAAGGACCGTACCGACCTGCCCTTCGGTACGGCCGCCGTGGACCCGCAGACCGGCGAACCCACCGGGTTCGTCAAGGACTTCGCCATCAAGGGGCTCTCCCGCGACGGCCACCGCGCCCTGCGCGACCTGGGCGTGCCATGGGCCTCCCCGGACCGCCAGTACGGGCGCCTCGCCAAGAGCCTCGACGACGCGATCGGCTTCGGCATCACCACCGTCGTGGAGCCGCAGAACTCCCTCGACGACCTGGAGCTGTACGACCGGGCCCGCGCCGAGGGCCAGCTGCGCTCGCGGATCGTCGCCGCGCTGTTCCACCCGCGCGGTACGACCGAGGAGGACCTCGACCTCTTCGAGGCGGCGGCCAAGGTGCATGCCGGAGACCGCTTCCGGGTCGGCCCCCTCAAGCTCTACATCGACGACGTGGTGGAGCCGCGCACGGCCGCGCTGCTGGAGCCGTACACCGGCTGCGGGGCGCACCGGGGCGAGACCTTCTACCCGGCGGAGGAGTTCGCCGAGCTCCTCGCCCGGCTGGACGCGCGCGGGTTCCAGTGCTTCGTCCACGCCACGGGCGACCGGGGCATCCGCACCGTCCTCGACGCCGTCGAGCACGCGAGGGCGGTGAACGGCCCGCGCGATGCCCGCCACCAGGTGGTGCACGTGGAATGCCTGGATCCCGAGGACGTACCGCGCTTCGAGCAGCTCGGCGTGGTGGCCTGCATGCAGCCCCGGCACTGCGCGCCCGAGATCGCCGGTCCGGGCCAGGACTGGGCGGAGAACGTGGGGGAGGGCCGCTGGCACAAGGCGTGGCCGATGCGGAGCCTCGCCGAGGCGGGCGCGGTCCTGGCCTTCTCCAGCGACTGGAACGTCGCCGAGATGGACCCGATGATCGGCATCTACACGGCGCTGACCCGGCGCCCGCTGGGCGGCGGCGACCCGTGGCAGGAGCAGGAGACGGTGGACGCGCGGACGGCGGTGTACGGCTACACGATGGGCTCCGCCTACGCCAACTTCCTGGAGCAGGACCGGGGTTCGCTGACGGTCGGCAAGGCGGCCGATTTCGTGGTGCTGTCCCGCGACATCCTCGCGGTGGCCCCGGAGCAGATCCCCGGAACGGTGGCCGAAACGGTCGTGGTCGCGGGCGAGGTGGTCCACCGGGCCGGGTAGGCGGGCGCAACGTCCGGCCGGGCGGCCCCGGTGCGTGGTACGGCGCGCGGCCGGCCGCGCGGTCCGTCCGGGGGCCGCTCGGTGCGCGCGGTCCCCGGACGGATCTCAGGCGTTGAGGCGCTGCTGGGTGCCGGAGCCGTCGGCCGCGGTGTCGGGGGTGGTGCCATGCGGCTCCTCTTCGGGGCGGCTCTTCGCGGGCAGCAGGAAGGTGATCGCGAGGAAGGCCACCAGCAGGCATGCCTGGACGATCAGCGCGCGGTGGAAGCCGCCGGTGAAGTCGCCGGTCTCGGCCCGGGCGAAGAACACCGAGCCGAAGACCGCGACGCCGATGGAGCCGCCGACCGCCTGGACCGCCGACAGGACGCCGGAGGCGGATCCGATCTCGTCGTCGTCGACCGCGGCCAGGACGAAGCTGAACAGGGCGGCGATCACCATGCCGGCGCCGATGCCCGCCACCGCCGTGCCGGGCACGATGTCCCAGATCGAGAACGAGGCGGCGTCGAGGGCATCGAGTTCGAACCACAGCACGGCCGCGCCGGCCAGCTGGACCAGCGGTCCGATCTGCAGCACCTTGCGGCCGATCCGGTCCGCGAGGAACGCGCCGCTGATGGCGCCGCCGATCGCGGTTCCCACCGCGAGGGGCAGGTTGCCCAGTCCCGCGGCGCCGGCGGTGAAGTGCCGGCCGATCTGCAGGAACAGGGTCAGGACGAGCTGGGTGCCGATGAGCCCGCCGAAGAACAGGGCGATGCCGCCGAGTCCGACGGTGAAGGCCGGCTTGCGCAGCAGGCCCGGGGTCACCAGCGGCTCGCGGCCCGCGGCGGCCGTGCGGCGCTGCTGGAGGGCGAAGAGGGCGAAGCCGATCGCCGAGGCGGCCATGGACAGCCAGGTCCACAGCGGCCAGCCGTTCTCCTGCCCCTGGTTGAGTGGCAGGACCAGGAGGGCGCAGGACGCCATGACCAGGGCGGCGCCGGTCATGTCGACCCGTACGGTGCGGTCGCCAGCCTTCCTGGGGACGAACTTCGCGGCGATGACCAGTGCCGTGATGCCGATGGGCAGGTTGATCAGGAACACCGACCGCCAGCCCAGGCCGAAGAAGTCGCCCTCGATCAGGAAGCCGCCCAGGACCGGGCCGATGATGCCGCCCAGGCCGAGCACGGGTCCGAAGATCGCGAAGACCTTGGTGAGTTCGGGGCCGGAGAAGTTCTCCCGCAGCAGGCCCAGGCCCTGGGGCAGCAGCATCGCTCCGGCGGTGCCCTGCAGCAGGCGGAAGGCGATCAGCGACTCGATGTTCGGTGCGATCGCGCACAGCAGCGAGGCCGCGGTGAAGGCCGCCAGGCCGATCAGGAACATCCGGCGCCGGCCGTAGCGGTCGCCGAGCCGGCCGCCGAGCACGAGCCCGGCGCCCAGGGTGAGGGCGTAGCCGCCGATCACCCATTGCAGTCCGACGGAACCGGCACCGAGTGATCTCTCCAGGTCGGGCCCGGCGACGTTGACGATCGAGGCGTCCAGGAGATCCATGATCTCCGCGACGATCATCACCGCCAGGATCAGCCATCGCCACCGGTAGGGCCCGGTCGAATCGTCAGGGGTGGGGGACGGGTCACGCACGCCAGATACCTCCATGGTGAAGTAATTCCACCATGAAGGTAAAGTGGTGGCGGTAGGTTGTCAAAGCCGGGTGCGCGGACCGCGCGGCAAGAGAGAAGGGTGGAGGGTCGACATGGAGGAAGCCGTGCGCGACGGTGTCGCGGAGCAGCGTGAGCGGCTGATGGAATCGCTGAGGACCTACGGCGGGCACTACGCCGAGCTCAGCCGGCGCTTCGCCGCCTGGCTGGGACTGCACTCCACCGACGCCACCGCGGTCCTGCAGATCGCCGCCGCCGAGGAGCGCGGCACCCCCCTGTCACCCGCGCGGCTGAGCGAGCGGATCTCCCTCTCCACGGGCGCCACCACCGCGCTCCTGAACCGTCTCGAAGCGGCGGGGCACATCACCCGCGCCCGCGAGCAGTCCGACCGGCGCATCGTCACGCTGCGCAGCGGCGGGCACATCCAGGAGCGGGCGGACGAGTTCTTCGGCCCGCTCGCCCACCGCCTCGATGCCGCGATGTCGCACTACCCGCCCCAACTCCTGGAACAGTTCGAAGTGTTCATGGCCGACCTGACCACCGCCATGGACAACCACCTGGCCGATCAGGACGTGGTGGCGCCGAGCTCGCCCCGCACCACCCTTGACGACCGGACGCCCTGACCGGCGACGCCGGTGCGCCGCTCGCCCCACCGGGCCGGGCGGGCCGGGCGGGCCGAGCGGGCTGGCGGGAAATGCCTGGCGGGCCGCGGGGAAGGGGAGTTAGTCTCGCCGCGATGACGACTTTCCGTACACACAGATCGGGGGTCCCGTCCGCGCAAGGTGAGTGCTGATGCTCACTCAGTTCGCGAACGGGGCTTCCCACCCGTCCTTCTGGCTGCGCGTGCGCGAGTTCGCCGTGCCGCCGTCCATGATCGAGACCGCGACCGCCCGCCGCTCCGCCGGTGACTGGGCGGGGGCGTGCGCCGCGGCCGGCGTCGACGTGGACTTCGACCTGCGCCTCCTGGCGCGCACCCACGGCCGCGACCTCGCGGCCCGGATCCGGGCCGATCTGCGCCACCTGGCCCCGGACCTGCTGCGCTGGCACCTGCCGAGGATCGCCCCGGACGGACTGCTGCGCCCCGGGCTGACCATCGGGCTGGCCCGGTACGGGGACGCGGGGCCCGGCGCTGCACGCCCGGTCCACCTCGTGGTCCGTACTCCGCCCGCCTGGGCGGAGTACGGACAGCGGATCAGCCTCGCCCTCTGGGACGGAGCCCGCTCCGAGGACGCCGCCCGGCGCCCTCCGGGGGCCGGTCCGCATCCCCATCCGCACCCCCATCCGCGGTTCCGCCTCGACCTGCACCGCCACCTCTGGGACGCCCGCCGGAGCGACGAGCTACGCTCCAGGTCCGGGGCCGACCGGCAGCCCGGCGAAGCGGATCCCGAGCCGGATCCCGGCCTGCCGGGGCCGCTGCCCGCGGTGCCCCGCTGCGCCGTCGACCGGTGGGCGGCCGAGGCGGAGATCGTGCTCCGCGCCGAGGGGCGCCCCGGCGGAACGGTCAGCGTGCGGCTCGGGGCCCGGCACCGGCTGTACGTGCACCTGCGCGGAGACGGCGACGAGGGCGTGAGCGGGGCCGGGGCCGGGCGGATCTCCGCGGCCGCGCCCACCGAAGCGGGCGCGCCCGCCCCGCCGGTGCTGCCCGACGCGGCGACCTGGGTGCTGCCCGACCTGGAACTGCTCCGTACCGGGGCGATCGACGCCGGCCGGCTGCACCCGTTGGTCGGCCGGGCCCTCGTACCGGACTGGTCGCCGCCGCGGCCCGGCGGAGCCGCGGACCCGGCGAGGGGGCCGCGCCTGGTGGACTGCCGGGGTGCCCGGCACCGGATCGGCCTCGTCGACGGGGTACTCGCCCCGCTGGATCACGACCCGGCCGAGATCCGCCGCGAGGAGCTGCTGGTCGCACTGACCGGTACGCCCCTGCCCTGCCTGCGGGCCATCGACGAGGCGCACCGCCGTCCGGAGTCCCTCTCCGGCGTCCGGGAACGCCTCGACCACGGCGACACCGCCGGCGCCCTGGCCGTCGTGGAAGGACTGCTCGGTCCCGGAGCGCTGCTGCGCGACGGCCCGTTGCGGGACGAACTGGAGGCGGCCGCGCTCCGGCGGGTCACCTACGGACTGTTCCGGGCGGGCCTGGCCGCGCCGGCCGGTCCCACCCACGGCGGCTACCGCTCTCCCCGTCCGCGCCGCACCGAGCGCTCGCGTCCGCGGCAAGCGCACCGAAGCTGACCCGGCCTCCCGCACCACCCCCTTCCACCCTTCCCGTTCCCGCCGCACACCCAAAGGTGATTCCCCATGCGTTCCTATGCCCCGTCCGCCCCGTCCGCCCCGTCCGGCACCGCCCAACTCGACGTCGCCGCAGGGCTGCTGGCCCTCCTGCGCGATACGACGACCGAACCGCGCCCCGACGTCCAGCTGGAGGCCCTCACCCTGGCCGTGGCCGCCGACCTGCCCGTCCTCCTGTGGGGTGAGCCGGGGATCGGCAAGACCGCGGCCCTGACCCAGCTCGCCGCATCCCTGGACCTGCCGCTGACCACCGTCATCGCCAGCGTGCACGAGCCGTCCGACTTCTCCGGCCTGCCCATCGTCGGGGACGATCCCGAGGAGCAGGGGGTGCCGATGGCCCCGCCGGACTGGGCGGTGCGCCTGGTACGGGCCGGCCGGGGGCTGCTGTTCCTCGACGAGCTGTCCACCGCCCCGCCGGCCGTGCAGGCGGCCCTGCTCCGCCTCGTACTGGAGCGCAGGATCGGCGCCCTGCGGCTGCCGCCCGAGGTCCGGATCGTGGCCGCCGCCAATCCGCGGTCCTCCGCGGCGGACGGCTGGGAGCTGAGCCCGCCGCTGGCCAACCGCTTCGTCCACCTCCAGTGGACGCACGACCAGGAGGTGGTGGTCCGCGGCCTCGGCGGGACCTGGCCCCGCGCCACCCTGCCCCGGCTCGACCCCGAACGGCTCCCGGAATCGGTGGACTTCGCCCGCCGCGCGGTGTGCGGGCTGCTCGCGGCCCGGCCCAAGCTTGTCCACCGACTGCCGTCGGGCGAAACCCGCCGGGGCGGCCCCTGGCCCTCCCCGCGGAGCTGGGAGATGACGCTCTGTCTGATCGCCTTCGCGACCGCGGCCGGCTCCTCCCGGGAAGTGCTGTCCCTGCTGGTCAGGGGAACCGTCGGGGACGGTCCCGGACTCGAACTGCTGGCGAGCCTGGACCGGATGGACCTCCCGGACCCGGAGTCCCTGCTCGCCGACCCGGCGGGCGCCGCCTTGCCCGAGCGCGGGGACCTGCGCCAAGCCGTGCTCGACGGTGTGGTCGAGGCGGTGCGGGGGCGGCCGGAGAAGTCCCGCTGGGACGCGGCGTGGGCGCTCCTGGCCCGGGCACTGGAAACCGGCGCACCGGACCTGGTGGTCGTCCCCGCGAGCACGCTCGCCGCTCTGCGCCGCGAGGACTGGGAGGTTCCGGAGGCGATCGACCGGCTCGCCGGGACCGTGGCCCTGTCCCGGCGAGCCGACCGGGCGGCTGTCCGGTCGGCCGCCCGGCCGGGCGGACCCGTCAAGGTCGGGCGATGACGCCCGCACCGCCGAGGGCCCTCGCACCGCCAGTGACCCTGGACCTGGACAAGCTCTATGCCGCCCGGCTGCACGCCGTACGCGTGCGGCCGTACCTGGCCACGGCACTGTTCGCCCTGCACGTCGTGGAATCGCGCCGGACCCCGACGATGGCCGTGGACCGGTACTGGCGGTGCTACGTCTCGCCGGGCTTCGTGGACCGCACCCCCGTGGAGGAACTCGCCGCGGTGTGGGTGCACGAGGTGTCCCACCTGCTGCGCGACCACCACGGGCGCGCGGACCGGGTCGCGCGGGAGGAGGGGCTGACCGGACCGGGGGAGCGGTTGCGGATGAACATCGCGGCCGACTTCGAGATCAACGACGACGCGTACGGCGACGGGCTGGTCCGGCCCGGGGGCGCCGTCCAGCCGGCGGACGTGCGACTGCCGGAGGGGGAGCTCATGGAGGAGTACCTGACGCAGTTCGGGCTCGGGCCGCACACGCAGCACATGGCATGGCTGGACTGCGGGAGCGGCGCCGACGGGCTGGAACGGGAGTGGGACCTCGGCGCGGACGGCGCGGACGGCCTCAGCGAACAGGAGCGGGACGCCGTCCGGTTCCGGGTGGCGCAGGGCATCACCGGCCGGCCGGGAGGTACGCCGCGAGGCTGGAAGCGCTGGGCGGAGGAGGTGTTCCACCCGCCGCAACCGTGGCGCGAGCTGCTGGGGGCGGCCGTCCGGTCGGCGACCTCGGGATCCGGCGCCGGCGACGACTACACGTACAGCCGGCCCTCGCGGCGGTCGGCCGGGGTGCCGGGCGCCGTGCTGCCGAGCCTGCGGCGCGGGCCGCCCCGCGTCAGCGTGGTCATCGACACCTCCGGCTCCGTCAGCGACGCCGAACTGGGCAGCGCGCTCCTGGAAGTCACGGCGATCTCCCGTGCGGTGGGCGGGCGCCGGGACCTGGTCACGGTGGTGCCGTGCGACGCGTCCGCCCGCATCGCCCATCCGCTGTGCCGCGCCGAGGGCATCCCCCTGCTGGGGGGCGGGGGTACGGATCTGCGGACGGGTTTCGCCACGGCGCTGCGGTCGAAGCCCCGACCGGACGTGATCGTGGTCCTGACCGACGGGCAGACGCCCTGGCCGGACGTGCGGCCGCCGTGCCGGACGGTGGTGGGGCTGTTCCGCCGGGGCAGGTCGGACGGCTCGTGGGACGAGGACGACCCGGACTACGTGCCGGACCTGCCGCCCGCATGGGCCCGCGTGGTGGAGATCGGCTGAGACCCGGACGGATCGGCTGGGACCCGGACGGCGGGGTTACCGCTTCGGCCAGTACCAGAGGGGTTCGTCCAGGGGGCCCTCGCGGTCCGCGACCTCGGTCTGGCCGAAGTCCTTGAGGAGGGTGATGGTCCGCAGGTCCACGCGTTGGCGGTGGACGCCCGACGCCAGGGCCTCGGCCAGCGGGGTGGCGTGGGTGACCACCACCGTCTGGGTGGTGCGGGCCACCGTCAGGATCAGGTCCGCGAGCGGGGCCAGCAGGTCGGGGTGGAGGCTGGTCTCCGGCTCGTTGAGCACCATCAGGGCCGGCGGGCGCGGGGTCAGCAGGGCGGCCGTCCACAAGAGGTAGCGCAGCGTCCCGTCGGAGAGTTCCGCCGCGCCCAGCGGGCGCAGCAGCCCGTGTTGGTGCAGCTCCAGTTCGAAGCGGCCGTCCCGTTCCGCGACCGCCACCCGGCTGCCCGGGAAGGCGGCCTCGACGGCGGTGTCCAGCGCCGCGTGGTCGCCGGTCTCCCGGATCGTCTGGAGCGCGGCCGGCAGGTCGGAGCCGTCCGCGGCGAGCACCGGCGTACGGGTTCCCACGCGCGGGGTGCGGGCCGGTGCGTCGGAGTCCGTGCGGACGTGGTCGTAGAACCGCCAGGAGCGGATCAGTTCGCGCAGGGCCAGCAGGTCGGGGGCCAGTTGCGGGTCCGCGAGCTCGCTGAGCATGGAGTCGTACGGGCGCAACACGCCCTGCGTGCGGTGCCAGCCGCCGTCCGCGGTACGGGTGCGCACGGCGGGCCCGGCGCGGTCCGAGAGCAGGGCGGCGGGGCGCAGCACCGGCCCGGCCCAGGTGCACTCCCGTTTGATCTCCGGGTCCAGCCCGAAGAGCGAGTTCGGGGCGGGCTGCGCGTGGCCGAAGTCCACCGCGTAGCCGAACTCCTCCCCGGCGAAGCCGAGCCGCAGGCTCACCGGTTCGGAGCGGACCGTCGGCTGGACGGCGTACCGCCCCTCGCGCACCGCCCGCCCGATCTTCTCCGGGCCGGCCCACAGGGTGGAGGGCAGTCCGCCCTCCCGGGCCAGCGCCGCGACGGCCCCGCCCCGCGCGGAGTCGGCCAGCAGCCGCAGCGACCGGTACAGGCTGGACTTGCCCGTGCCGTTGGCGCCCGTCACCACGGTGAGCCGGCCGAGGGGGACGATCAGTTTGCGCAGGGAGCGGTAGTTCTCCACCGCGAGCGTCGTGATCACGGCGTCGTCATGCCTCCGGGTGCTCCTCGGGGGCGAGGAAGCGGCCCATGGGCAGCACCTGGCGGCCCCAGGTGCTCGCCATGATCTGCCCGGCGAGCAGGTACGTGGCTCCGAGCGCGGCCAGCAGACCGCTCCAGCCGGTGATCCGGCTCCAGATCACCGAGCCGGTGAACCCGCTGACCGTCATGGCCACGAAGACCACCAGCACGCAGGTGAAGGTGGACAGCAGCACCAGGTGGATCCGCCAGCTGCCGATCCACAGCACGAACACCACGAACACCCACGGCAGCGTGAACAGCGCGCTCACGTCACCGCGCAGCGCCGGATCCGTGGCGGGCAGCACCCACTGGATCAGGAGCGCCTTCGACATCCAGAACAGCCCGAAGCCGCCGAAGACCGTGGCGTGCCAGGTGTCACCGCGCTGCGCCTGGAACAGCCCGGCCAGCAGCTGGGCGAGCCCGCCGATGAAGAAGCCGACCAGCGGCAGCACGGAGTGGCTGAGGTGCTCGGGGAAGATGCCCGCGTCGATGCCGGTGGCGAGCGTGGTGACGACGATGAACCCGGTGAGGCCCAGGGGGCCCAGCTGCGCCTGCGCGCTGGGCTCCATCCGCTTGACGGAGACGGCCTGTTCGGCCGGGCCCATGCGGTTGCGGACGTGGACGGGATTGTTCATCGCACGACTTCCCGTTCCGGCAGGGCGTCCGGCCCTTCGGGGAGTCCGCTGCCCACGGCCGCGCCCGCCTTGCCCTTGCGGCCCGCCGCGCAGGCCAGCGTGATCGCGGAGCCGAGCACCGCCCAGCCGCTCAGGACCAGCAGCGGGCCGGTGATGTCATTGCCCTTGAAGTACGCGATCGAGCGCGCGGCGTACGTGCCCGCGCCCGGTGGCAGCCACGGGCCGATGGCCTTCCAGAACGGCGGCAGCAGCGGGTACGGATAGGCGCCGCCGGCGCTCGGGTTGCCGAGCACCACCACGAGCAGGATCGCCAGGCCGATGCCGACCACGCCCGCGAGGCCCTGGAAGGCCAGGGTGATCGCGCCGACGGCGAAGACGATGAGGGAGCCGAGCCCCCACAGGCCCCAGATGCTGCCGGGCAGCGCGCCCAGGACCGGGTCCGCGATGACCGCGCCGAGGAGTCCGGCCGCCACGGCGTACACGAACAGCGCGCCGAGCCGGATGACGGCGCGGTGGACGTTCGCGGGCCGGGCGCCCGCGCTGATCGCGAGGATCGCCGCACACAGGTAGCCGCCCACGCACCAGCCGACGACCAGGTAGAACGAGCTCAGGCCGCGCCCGTCGCCGGCGGCGACCGGGACCACGTCCTCCACGGTCACGGTGCGGCCCTGGGCCTTCTCGACGAGGCCGACGACCTCTTCGACGGCCTGCGACAGGGAGGCCCCGGCGCCGCTCGCCACCAGCAGCCTGTCGGTCTTGCCGGCCGGGTCGATGATCAGCGCGCCGTCCACGTCCCGGTTCTTGATCTGCCGCAGCGCCGTCGCCTCGTCCTGTACGGCACGGGGGTCCAGAGGCTTGCCCGGCAGCGCGGAGAGCTGTTTCGCCGTCTGTTCGGCGATCGGTGCGGCGGGGGCGCTCACGGCGATCGGGATCTCGCTGGGCTTGGGGTGATGGAAGGCCCCGACGTACGAGGTGATGAAGGCGAGCTGGAGCGCCAGTACGCCCAGGACCAGGAGAGCGGCCCGGGTGGTGACGGCGTCCTTGATCTCGGCGAGGAAGCCGCCGGACTGCCCTGGGTCTGTGTGGGTGGGCTGAGTCATGTCTCACACGCTCGGCCTACGGGGCGTCCGGCGCAGCAGGGGAGAGCCGAACGGATGACGGCCGTCGGAGCGGACCACCAGGCGGGAGCGTGGATTTTTTACCGCCGCGTAACTTCCCAGTTTTGCTACTCGCCCGTAATTTAGCGGCTGCAGCACCCCCTTGTGATCCGGATCACGGGATGCACCCCCACGTACTTCCCGCGCCATCCCTCGTTACTCCCCTTGAGCCGCAAGGAGATCACACGATGCTGCCCTGGAGACGCCTGCTCCGCCCCCTGGCCGTCCTCACCCTGGCCGCCGCCGCGCTCGTCGCCCCCACCGGAGCGGCCCAGGCCGCCCCGGCGCCGAGCAGCGGCTGGAACAACTGGTCCTGCAAACCGTCCGCCGCCCACCCCCGCCCCGTCGTCCTGGTCCACGGAACCTTCGGGAACTCCGTCGACAACTGGCTCGGCTTCGCGCCGTACCTCGTCCACCGGGGCTACTGCGTCTACTCCCTCGACTACGGGCAACTGCCCGGCGTCCCGTTCTTCAACGGGCTCGGCCCCATCGAGCGGTCCGCCGGCCAGCTCGACGTCTTCGTGGACAAGGTCCTCGCCGCCACGGGGGCCGCCGAGACCGATGTCGTCGGCCACTCCCAGGGCGGCATGATGCCGCGCTACTACCTGAAGTTCCTCGGCGGCGCCGCCAAGGTGAACGCCCTGGTCGGACTCGCCCCCGACAACCACGGGACGACCCTGCTCGGCCTCACCAAGCTCCTCCCGTACTTCCCCGGGGCCGGGGACCTGATCAGCGAGGCCACCCCGGGCCTCGCCGACCAGATCGCCGGATCGGCCTTCCAGAACAAGCTGAACGCGGGCGGGGACACCGTCCCCGGAGTCGCGTACACGGTGATCGCCACCCGGTACGACGAGGTGGTCACCCCGTACCGGAGCCAGTTCCTCACCGGGCCGAACGTCCGCAACGTGCTGCTCCAGGACCTGTGCGCGGTGGACCTCTCGGAGCACGTGGCCATCGGGCTCACCGACCGGATCGCCTGGCACGAGGCGGCCAACGCCCTCGACCCGGCGCACGCCGAGCGCACCACCTGCGCGTCGGTCTTCTCCTGACGGCGGCGGTCTGCTTCTGACGGCGGCGGGCGGCCCGCGGTGCGGGCCGCCCGTTCGTCCGTCCCGGTCAGCGGCCGTGGCGGCCCGGGGTCGCACGGCGGCGGGCCAGCCCGAACAGCACGGCCGCACCCGCGGCCAGGACGCCGGCCCCGCCGATGGCGATCACCGGTGTGGCGCTGCTGCCGCCCGTCTCCGCGAGTCCGGTCCCGCTCTGCGAGGGGGTCGGGGACGGGACGGTGCCGCCGTTCGTCTTCGGGTCGTTGTCCCCGTGGCCGCCGTGCTCCACCGTGGACTTCCCGGCGCCCTGCGAGATCTGCTCGTCGGTGGGGGCCGAGGGGATCTCCGAGGGAAGCGTGGACGGCCGCCCCGAGGGCACGGACGTCGGCATCGTGCTCGGCTTCGAAGTCGGCTTCGAGCTCGGCTCGGCGGTGGGCTTGCCCCCGGTGCCGCCCGTGCCGCCCGAACCTCCGGTGCCACCCCCGCCGTTGTCCTTCCCGAAGACCACGTCGGAGCAGGTGTAGAAGGCCTCCGGGCTGTCGGAGCGCTGCCAGACGCTGTAGATCAGGTGCCGTCCGGTCTTGTTCGGGACGGTGCCGGAGAAGACGTAGTCGCCGTCTCGCATCCCCGGGTCGGTGACCTTCGCGAAGGGCGCCGACTCCAGGTCGGACCACTTCAGCGGCTTCGACGGGTCGTAGCCGTCCTTCGTCACGTACAGCTCGAAGGAGCCCTTGTGCGGGGCGGTCCCCTTGTAGCGGAAGGTGTGCGCTCCCGCGGCCATCGGGCTCGCCGGCCAGTCCGCGCGCGCCAGGTCCAGGCCCCGGTACTTGTCGTTGCCCGCCGAGCAGAGCTGTCCGTCCGGGATCAGCGCCTTGCTCTGGCCGGCCGCGTTGGCGATGTTCACCGCGTTCCAGTCGTAGAACGCCTGCACCCCGCTCGCCGCGACCGCCGCCTTGCAGGCCGCCGACTTCGGGGACTCCGGGCCCTCCGCGTAGCACGCCGCCACCCGGCTGACCGGGTCCGTCATCGAACCGTGGGCGGCCGCGGGGACGACGGCGTACGCGGCCACCGCGAGCGGGGCCAGTCCGGTGGCGATGCGGGCGGCGGTACGGCGTGCGGGCATGGTGGATCTCCTCTGGGCACGGCACAGGGCTGCGCGAGTCGTGGGTGCGCCGGAGGACCGGGGCTGTGCGGCGCCGCTCCCTCACGGGTCCGCGGCGCCGCCTCCGGCCCTCCCTGGCCCAGCCAAACTAACTGCCGGGAAGCCGGGTTCCACGGGGTTCGAGGCCCCGGAGCCGATCCTTAGGGCGCACTTAAGGAGCCACTAAGCGGGCCTACAGAAAGCCCGCGTGACACGGTCGCGGTGCCGCCGGATCAGGCCGGCAGGGCGGACAGGCCGGCCGTCGAGCGGGCCTGGGCCTCCAGGGCGTCGAGGGCCCGTACCGCCTGGGCGGCCGCCTCGGGATCGGTGTCGGCGAGCCCGCTCGCGGCGAACTCGTCCTCGTCCAGACGCAGTACGGAGCTCCCGTCGGCGGACACCCACAGGTCCAGGTCCAGGTCCTCGACCAGGATCACCCCGTCCTCCACCGAGGCCGGCCGGGTGACGTCGCAGTACCAGCCCTTGAGGACGCCCTCACCGGTCCGCACCTCCTTGACCGCGTACCAGCGGTCGCGCCAGAAGTGCTCGGTGAACACGTCGCCCGGCTCGAAGCGGACGAAGCCGAAGTCCCGTACCCCCGGGGCCGCCCAGGGGGCCCGTACGGTGATGCGGGTGCCGGTGTCGGCCACCAGCTCGGCCGGGTAACGGATCTTCGTACGGCCCGCCTTGGTGAGGGTGACGGTCAGTCGGTCGGTCATCGTGATGTCTCCCGTTGTCACAGCTGCTTGGTGAAGCGGGTCTCCGTGGCGCAGACCTCGTACCCGAACCGGGCGTTGACGGCGAGCATGGGGGTGTTGCCGGTGTCGTTCCCGGTGAACGCCTCGGTGCAGCCGGCCGCGCGGGCCCGCAGCAGCGAGTCGGTCTTGGCCAGCCGGGCCAGTCCCCGGCCGCGGAACGGGCGCAGGGTGGCGGTCATCGCCGAGGAGTACCGTCCGGCCCCGTCGGTGTGGGCGGCGGTGAAGCCCGCCACCTCGCCGTCCACCAGGACCACGGTGGTGAGCTCCCGGTCGAGGTACGGGTGCTCCCAGGTGTTCCGCAGCCAGTCCTCGTAGTCGTCGAACTCCACCGCGACATCGCCCGGTTCGTCCAGGGTCCCCGCCGCGTCGGCCTCGAAGAGCGGGCGCGGATCGGCGGCGAAGGCCGAGCCGGCGCGCAGCTCGACCCCGTCCGGGAGGTTCCCGGGAAGCGACGGCAGGGCGGCCGTGGCGAGGTCGAGGCGCAGGAAGTGCGCGGAACGGGAGGCGCGGTAGCCGTGCCGCTCGGCGAACGCGCGGTGCGCCGGCTCGTCGAGGACCCAGGCGTACGCCTCCTTCGCGCCCTCGGCTCCCAGATGCTCCTCGGCCGCGCCCAGCAGAGCGGCCCCGGCGCCGAGACCGCGGTGGGCCGGGTCGACGTAGGCGTTGACGAAGCCCTGGCCGGGCTCGGTGCTGTCGTGGACGATGCCGACCTGGGCGGTGCCGACGACGAGGCCGTCGGCGTTCTCGGCGACGAGGAGGCGGTAGCGCTTGTCGGGGTGGGCGGAGGCCACCTCGAAGGCGACCCCGCGGGCGGTACCGATCATGAAGGGGAGGGCGGCGCGGCGCACCCGTACGACGTGCTCGGCGTCGGCCGGGTCGTTCGGGCGCAGATCCCGGATGGTTGTGATCACGTGGCGACGGTAGGGGCCACCGGGGGCCCCGCGCCTGCGAATTTCCCGGCGGATGGGGGACAATCGGCCGCGTGACCTCGACTTCTCCGCACCTGAAGATCCGCATCGACGGCGCGGCGGGCGCCGCCGCCCCGTACGAGCAGCTGCGCGCTCAGATCGCCGCCGGGGCGCGGGCGGGCCGGCTGCCCGCCGGGTTCAAACTGCCGACGGTCCGCGGGCTCGCGGAAGAGCTGGGGCTGGCGGCGAACACCGTCGCGAAGGCCTACCGGGCGCTGGAGTCGGACGGTGTGATCGAGACGCGCGGCCGGGCGGGCAGCTTCGTGGCGGCGGTCGGCGACGGGCCCGCCCGCGAGGCGGCCACCGCCGCGCAGGCCTACGCGGAGCGGGCGCGGCGGCTGGGCCTGACCTTCGACGAGGCCACCGCGGCGGCGCTGGACGCGCTGCGCGCGCGGTACGCGGACTGAGGCGGAGCGGTACGGGGGCCGGCACCTGGCCGGCACCTGGGCCGACACACGGGCCGGTCCGGCCGAGACGCGGACCGGCGTACGGGCGCTGCCCCGCCGGTCAGTTGGCGCGCGGGTACAGCACGGCCTGGAGGTGGTGCTGCATGGGCTGCCCCACCGCGGCCATCTCCTGCACGATCGTCAGCCCGCCGTCCTGGAGCGCGTACCGGCGCCGCATGCCGGTGACCTCCTTGGCCCGCGGGGTCAGCCCGACGGTGTCGGTGGCCATCTCGATCCGCGTGCCGTCGGCACCGTGCGAGCCGTCAGCACTGTCCGTACCGTCGGCGCCGTCCGCACGGGAGACCTGGCCGACGTACGTCTCGACGATGCCCGTCGGGTGGGCGAGCGTGACCTCGACCGAGGCGTCCGGGAGGATCCGCCACCACCCGGTCTCCCGGCCCGCGGGGCGCACGGCCTTGCCGGAGTCGTCGATCAGCCACGCGCGGGACTCGTAGGCGAGGAAGGGCCGGCCGTCGTGGCTGAAGGTGATCTCCTGCTCGTACCGGAACCCGTGCTCCAGGGTCGGGTACTCGCCGCTGCCCCGGCCGTGCCAGCGTCCGATGAGGCCGAGCACCGGCTGGAGCTGCGGGTGCGGCTCGGGTCCCTCGCCGAGGACGTGGCTGTCGGGGAAGGGGTTCTCCTGCGCCGGTTCGAGCACGGTGCGTTCTCCTGTTCGTGGGTCCCCCGCAGGTGCGCACGGCCGGTGGGGGCCTTCGGCCGCACCCCCATTGTCCTCGCCGCTCGTGCGCCGCACCTACAGGTACATCCCCGCCTCCGTGTCCTGGCCCTGCGGCGGCAGCAGGGCGGCGGGGCCCGACGCGCCGCGGCGCAGGGCGTAGAGCTCCGCCAGCGTCGCTCCCTCGCGGGAGATGCCCTCGTCGGTGCCCAGCCAGTCCACCGCCTCACGGTGCGTCAGCCGGCCGATCTCGATGCGGGCGAGGCAGCGCCCCGGCCGGACCACCGCCGGGTGGAGCCGCTCCAGGTCCTCGTTGGTCGTGACGCCCACCAGGACGTTGCGGCCCTGCCCGAGCAGGCCGTCCGTGAGGTTCAGCAGCCGTGACAGCGCCTGCCCGGCGGTGTGCCGGGCCTCGCCGCGGATCAGCTCGTCGCAGTCCTCCAGGAGCAGCAGCCGCCAGCGGCTCTTCGCGGTGCCCTCGTCCTCGCCGATCGCGATGTCCATCAGGTAGCCGATGTCGTTGAACAGCCGCTCCGGGTCCAGTACGCAGTCCACCTGGCACCAGTCCCGCCAGGACCGGGCGAGCGTGCGCAGGGCGGAGGTCTTCCCGGTGCCCGGAGGGCCGTGCAGCAGGAGCAGCCGGCCGGCGATGTCGTCCGGGGTGACCTTCATCAGCCGGTCCATCGCCCCGGCCACCGGAGCCGTGTAATTGGGCCGCACCTCTTCCCAGGTGCCGGCCGCGATCTGACGGGTCGTGCGGTACGGACCGCGGCGCGGGGAGACGTACCAGAACCCCATCGCGACGTTCTCGGGCTGCGGTTCGGGCTCGTCCTGCGCGCCCTCGGTCGCCTCCTCGAGCGTCAGGGCGGCGAGTTCGTCGCTGATCGCCGTCACCGTGACGTCCGCCCCCCGGCTCCAGCGGGAGACGAGCATGGTCCAGCCCTGGCCCTCGGCGAGCGTCGCGCTGCGGTCGCTGTCCCGGGCGGAGCGCAACACCGTTGCCCCGGAGGGCAACAGGGTCACGCCCGGCTTGACCCGGTCGATCGACACGCTGTGCGAGTAGGGCTGCTCGCCTGACGCGAAGCGGCCGAGGAACAGCGCGTCGACGACGTCCGACGGGGAGTCGCTGTCGTCGACGTTGAGCCGGATCGGCAGTGCGTCCTGAGGGTTGGCTGGCATGGCGCCCATGATCCGGCACGAACTGCCCTCCTGCACCCGTGTTTCGCCGGAACGGGTGGCGGGATTCCCTCTTCAAACGCCGTGCGGGTGAAGATTCGCGCCGCATGTCTGCCCCGAACATTCTTGGCATGAACACTTCCAGCGGGCCTCGGCTCCTTGTACCACGGACTCAGGAGTAACTCCGGAGTAACCCCCCACGAGGAGCCGCACACATGAGCACGAGAATGCCTCGTTTCGCCGCACTGGCCTCTGCCCTGTTACTCGCCGCGGGCGCGGCCCTGTTCGGAGCCGGCCAGGCGACCGCCGCCGCCGACTTCGGCTACGTCGCCCTCGGCGACTCCTACTCCTCCGGCGTCGGCGCCGGCAACTACGACAGCGCCAGCGGGAACTGCAAGCGCACCACCCGCGCCTACCCGGCCCTCTGGGCCGCCGCACACGCCCCCCAGACCTTCTCCTTCGCCGCCTGCTCGGGTGCTCGTACGGGTGACGTGATGAGCGGCCAGCTCGCACCGCTGAACGCCGGCACCGACCTCGTCAGCATCACCATCGGCGGCAACGACGCCGGATTCTCCGACGTCATGACCACCTGCGTGCTCCAGTCCGAAGCCACCTGCGTCAGCCGGGTCAACCAGGCCAAGGCGTACGTGGACTCCACCCTCCCCGGCCAGCTCGACACGGTCTACAACGCCATCCACAGCCGGTCCCCGGGCGCCCGCGTGGTCGTCCTCGGCTATCCCCGCTTCTACAAGCTGAACGGCACCTGCGTGGCCGGGCTGTCGGAGGGCGAGCGCGCGGCCATCAACGGCGCCTCCGACTACCTCAACGCCGCCATCGCCAAGCGCGCCGCCAACCACGGCTTCGCCTTCGCCTCGGTCGCCGGCGCCTTCACCGGGCACGAGATCTGCTCCGGCAGCGAGTGGCTGCACAGCCTCAACTGGCTGAACATCGGCGAGTCCTACCACCCGACCGCCGCCGGACAGTCCGGCGGCTACCTGCCCGTCTTCACCGGCGCGGCCTGACCCCGTCACGGACTTGCCGTAGGCCCCGGGTTCGGTGACGGGGAAGCGGTCGGTCCGGGTGTGCCACCGGAAGCACTGGGGGAGGAGGCCCCGCCCGTCGGGGTCTCCTCCTCCTCGCACGTCACCGAGAACTCCAGCCAGTCCGAAGCCACCGCCGACGGGCTCCGGACTTCGAGGCGCACCGCGTCCTCGAAGGTCGCGTCCGGATAGTGCGTCAGCTCCGTGTGGTCCAGCTTCACGCTCCCGGGCCCGCCCGCCGGATAGGCCAGGGTCTGCCAGCCGGGGCCCGAGGTCTGCCCGCTGCGCGTGGCCCACCGGTACTCCACCACCGCCGGGGTACGGTCCACCGCCACGGTGGCGGTGAAGGCGGGCGCCTCGGCGCCGGGCGCGGGGCACGCGCCGCTGTAGGTGTCACGGACGGCCCGCACCGCGGACAGGGTGACGCCCGGCGGCGTGGCCGACGGTGAGGCGGAGGCGGACGGCGAAGGCGAGGGGGACGCGCTCGGCGAAGGGGTCGGCGAAGGCGAAGCGCTCTGCGTGAGGGTCGGGGCGGGCGTCGCCCCGTCACCGCCGTCCCCGCCCGTGTCGCGGTCCTTCAGCAGCAGCCAGCCCAGCAGGACCACCACCGCGAGCAGCACCACGATCCCGCCGGCCAGCACCATCCCGGCCGCGTTCCGTTCGGGCTCCGGGGGAACGGTGCGCGTTGCCCCGGTCCCGGGGCCGGACACCGGCAGTGGCGGGGTGGGGTGGCCGTACCCGTGATGCGCCACCGAGGTCGGGTCCTCGGAGCCCCGCACCGGAGCCGCCGCGGGACCCGACACCGGCCCGCCGGAGGCCCGTACGGTCCCGCCCGCGCCCACGACGCGCAGCATCCGGGCCGCCTCCGCCGCGGACAGCCGCTCCTCGGGGTCCTTGACCAGCAGCCCCTCCAGTACGGGCGTCAGCGGTCCGGCCCGCCGCGGTGGCGGGAAGTCCTCGTCCACCACCGCCCGCAGCGTGGCCACCGGGGACTCCCTGTGGAAGGGCGGGGTCCCCTCCACGGCCAGGTACAGCGTCACCCCGAGCGCCCACAGGTCCGACCCGGGCCCGGGCTCGCGCCCCAACACCCGCTCGGGCGGCAGGAATTCGGGCGAGCCGACCACCTCGCCCGTCATGGTGATGGCGGTGGAGCCCTCCAGGCTCGCGATCCCGAAGTCCCCGAGCACCACCCGGCCGTCATTGGCGATCAGCACGTTGCCCGGTTTGACGTCCCGGTGCAGCACCCCCGCCTCGTGCGCGGAGCCCAGCGCGGCCAGCACCTGCTCGCCGATGTGGGCGGTCCGCTGCGGGGTGAGCGGCCCGTCGGCCTCCAGGACCTCCGCGAGCGAGAGGCCCCGTACGATCTCCATCACGATCCAGGGCCGGCCGTCCTCGGTGGCCACGTCGTAGACGGTGACCACGCCCCGGTGCGAGACGCGGGCCGCGGCCCAGGCCTCCCGCTCCAGGCGCCGGTACATCCGGGTCACCTCGGCCTCGTCCATCCCGGCGGGTGCGCGCACCTCCTTGATG
Source organism: Streptomyces sp. NBC_01264 (assembly GCF_026340675.1). Taxonomy (NCBI): domain Bacteria; kingdom Bacillati; phylum Actinomycetota; class Actinomycetes; order Kitasatosporales; family Streptomycetaceae; genus Streptomyces; species Streptomyces sp. NBC_01264. Next base: position 2,511,956 of record NZ_JAPEOX010000001.1, on the reverse strand, counting down.
GCGACCTCGCGCCCCAGGACCTCGTCCAGGGCCCGCCACACCATGCCCATCCCGCCGCGGCCGAGCGGACCCAGCAGGCGGTACCGTCCGGCGATGACCCTCCCGCCGGCGCCGTCCCCGTCCGCCGCCGACTCAGTCACCGAAAGCCTCATTCACGCGCGCCCCCAAGAGCGTTACCGGACGATCACTCCAAGTTAGCGCAGAGCGCGCGCCGTGGCTCCGGTCGCGACAGGAGTCACGCGGTCGGCGCCGATGCGGTTCCATGTCTCCCCGATCCCGCCGGCCAGCCCTGCCACGCTGTGCGGAGAGTGACGGACGACTCCGCTGAGTAATCGTCAACTCCCGCTCGCCGCACGGGCAATTCACACGACCGGGATACCCGTGCGCGACGTGGGGACGATAGGGTTACCCTGCCCGGTGGGCCGGGTGCCCTCGTACGGGTGGGGAGAGACATGGAACAGATAGCAATGCGCAGCAGGCCGCCTCGCGTGCCTGCCATCACATGCGGGAGCGGTGCGACCAGTTCGCGCCTCGACCGTCACCTCGCCGTGCTGGGCGGCCCCGCCGTCCCGCACCGCGAGGCCGCCGAGGCGACGCTGCTCATGCGTGAGCTCACCTCGCGCGACCACACGCACCGGCTGCGGAGCCGGAGCGCGCGCGTCTCGCTCTTCGCGCCGCTGCGCAGGCTGCGGCGGACCCTCTTCGGCAGCCGCCGTTCGTAGGCGGCAGCTCTGCAGGGGCGCGTCCGCCCCCGCGGCGCCGCCGCTCCGTTCCCGGCCCGGTCAACCCTGCCCAGTCAGCGAACCACGCCGTCCCGGCGCAATGCCGTGATCTGTTCGCCCGTCATCCCCAGGGCGCGCAGCAGGGCTTCGGTGTGCTCGCCGAGCGCGGGCACCGCACCCATGTGCGGTGCCGCGCCGCCGGGCAGTCCGATCGGCGGCAGCAGGGCCCGCAGCGGGCCCGCCGGCGAGCCCACCTCCCGCCAGCGGTCCCGGGCCTCCAGCTGCGGGTGCGCGGCGAGCTGCGCCACCGAGTTCAGCCGCGCGCAGGCGATGCCCGCCGCCTCCAGCCGCTCGATCGCCGTGTCCGCGTCGAGCCGGCCCAGCGCTTCGGCGACCACCGCGTCGGTCTTCTCCCGGTTCGCGGTGCGCGCGGAGTTCGTCGCGAACCCCGGGTCCTCGGCCAAGTCGGGCCGCTCCAGCACCTGTTCGGCAAGCCGCCGCCACTCCCGGTCGTTCTGCACCGACAGCAGCACCCGGTCCCCGTCCGCCGTCGGGTAGGCGTCGTAGGGGGCGATCACGGCGTGCGCCAGGCCCGTCCGCACCGGCTGCTCCCCGCCGTGCATGGTGTGGTGCAGCGGATGTCCCATCCACTCGGCGAGCGCGTCGAGCATCGACACCTCCACCCTGCCCCCGCGCCCGGTGGTCCCGCGCCGCAGCAGGGCGGCGAGCACGCCCGAGAAGGCGTACATGGCGGCCGCGATGTCCGCCGCCGGGATCCCCGCCTTGACCGGCTGCTCCGGGGTGCCGGTCACCGAGACCAGGCCCGCCTCGCACTGGACGAGCATGTCGTAGGCGCGCTTGTGGGCGTACGGGCCTTCGGGCCCGTAGCCGGAGACGTCCACGGCGACCAGCCGGGGGTAGCGGGCGCACAGCGCGGCCGAGTCGAGCCCGAGCCGGGCGGCGGCACCCTGCGCCAGGTTCTGCACGAACACGTCGGCCCCGTCGAGCAGACCGTGCAGGACCTCGCGGCCCCGCGGGTCCTTGAGGTCGAGCGCGATCGACTCCTTCCCCCGGTTGGCCCACACGAAATGCGAGGCGAGACCCTGCGCGGCGGTGTCGTAGCCGCGCGCGAAGTCCCCGCCGTCGGGCCGCTCGACCTTGATCACCCGGGCCCCGAGGTCGGCGAGCTGACGGGTCGCGAAGGGCGCGGAGACGGCCTGCTCGACGGAGACGACGGTGATGCCGTCGAGGGGAAGGGGATCGGTAACCATGGGCCCCTGCTTACCCGGTGTCGCGCGGCCTGTCACTCCTGGCCGCGCGCGAACCGGCGCGTGGCCGCCGGTACGAACAGGGCCAGCAGGACCAGGGACCACAGCAGCGCCCCGGCGACCGGGTGCGCGACCGGCCAGGCGGCGTCCGCGGCGGCCTCGCCGCCCGCGTTCCCGCAGAGCCGGCGCACCGCCGCCGCGACCGCGCTGATCGGGTTCCACTCGGCGGCCGTACGCAGCCACCCCGGCAGCCCGGCCGTCGGCAGGTACGCGCTGGAGAGCAACGGCAGGACGAAGGTGGCGCCCCCGAGCTGCCCCGCCGCCTCCTCGCTCCTGCTCAGCAGGCCGAGGTACGTCCCCGCCCACGCGGTGGCGAAGCGGAACAGCAGGAGGATGCCGAAGGCCCCGAGCGCCCCCGGGAGCCCATTCTCGGCACGCCAGCCCATGGCCAGCCCGACCAGGATCAGGGGGACCATCGAGAGGCCGGTCGTCAGCACGTCCGCGGCCGTCTGCCCGAGCGGAACCGCGCTCCGGCTCATCGGCAGGGTCCGGAAGCGGTCGGTGACCCCGCGGTGCGCGTCCTGCGCGGCCGTGAACATGCCGGCCATCAGACCGTTCGCGGCGGTGGCGGCGAGCAGCCCCGGGACCAGGAACTGCCGGTACTCGGAACCGGGCATGGCGAGCGCGCTGCCGAAGACGTAGCCGAAGAACAGCAGCATGGTGACCGGCATGGTCTGCGTGAGGATCAGCAGGCCGGGGTTGTGCCGGGCCTTCTGCAGCTGGCGGGTGAGGACGGCGCCGCCGTCGGACAGCAGGGTGCTCATGCGGCGTTCTCCTCGGGTGCGGGGGCGGGTGCGGGGGCGGGTGCGGGGGCGTTGTCGTGTGTGGGTGCGTTGGCGTCGGTGGGTGCGGTGGCGGGGCGGGCTCCGGTGAGGCGCAGGAACACCTCGTCGAGGGTGGGCGGGCGCAGGCTCGCGTCGGTGACGGCGATGCCGGCCGCGTCGAGCGCCCGGACGATCTGCGGCAGCGTGAGTCCGGCGTCGAGGACGGTGGCGCCGGCGGTGAGGCGCTCGTGGTCCAGGGCGGGCAGGCCCCCCGTCAGCCGGTCGAGTACGGCGGCCGCGTGCGCGAGGGCCTTTGCCCCGTCGACGCAGACCTCGGCGTAGGCGCCGATCAGGGCCTTGAGCTCGGCAGGGGTGCCGGTGGCGACCGCCCGGCCGTGGTCCACGACCACGATGTCGTCGGCGATCCGGTCGGCCTCCTCCAGGTACTGGGTGGTGAGGAGCACGGTGGTCCCCTCGTGCGCGAGGTCGCGTACGGCCCTCCAGATCTGCTCGCGGGCCGCCGGGTCGAGGCCGGTCGTGGGCTCGTCGAGGAACAGCACGCGGGGCCGGGTGACCAGTCCGGCGGCCAGGTCGAGGCGCCGGCGCCTCCCGCCGGACCAGGTGCCCGCCACCCGGTCGGCGGCCTCGGTGAGGCCGAAGCCCTCCAGCAGCTCGTCGGCGCGGTCCCGGACGGCCCGGCCGCGCAGTCCGGCGAGGCGGGCGAACAGCCGGAGGTTCTCGGCTCCGGTCAAATCCCCGTCGACCGAGGCGAATTGGCCGGTGGCCCCGATGGAGCGCCGGACGGAGGCCGGGTCCCGGGTCACGTCGTGGCCCGCGACGAGGGCGCGGCCGGCCGTGGGGGTGGTGAGCGTGGTGAGGATCCGGACGGCGGTGGTCTTGCCCGCGCCGTTGGGGCCGAGGAGGCCGCACACCGTGCCCGGCGGGACGGCGAGGTCGAGGCCCCGCAGTGCGTGGACCGAGCCGTACCTCTTCTCCAGACCTTCACTAAGTACAGCGTACGTAGTCGTCATGCGGCGCACCCTACCTGACTACGTACGCCGTACGTAACTACGATGGTGGGGATGGACGAGGTGATGAGCGATGACACCCAGCGGCCGCTCCGCTGAACCCGAAGTGATCTGGGCCCGCCCGCCGCGGGCCGGCCGCGGCCCCAGGCCCGCCCACAGCCGCGACTCGATCGCCGCCGAGGCGGTGCGGATCGCCGACGAGGAGGGGATCGACGCCGTCTCGATGCGGCGCGTGGCGGCCGGGATCGGCGCCGGCACCATGTCCCTCTACAACTACGTGCCGCGCAAGGAGGACCTGTACGAGCTGATGGTCGACACGGTCAGCGGGGAGTACGACCTCGCGCCGCCGGCCGGCGACTGGCGCGCCGACCAGCTCGCGCTGGCCCGCCAGACCCGGGCCGTCATGCACCGGCACCCCTGGCTGCCCCGGCTGCTGAGCCCGGCCCACGGCTTCGGCCCGAACGCCCTGCGGTACCTGGAGTACAGCCTGGAGTGCCTGGCCCCGCTGAACGCCTCCGGCGCGGAGAAGCTGGAGCTGATCGCCGCGGTCAACGGCACGGTCGCCACCTTCGTGGCGGGCGAGCTGGCCCTGGCCGAGCGGGCCCGCCAACTCCCCTGGAGCGAGGCCGAGGAACAGGCCGTACGGGCGGCCTGGCTCGGCTCCCGGCTGATGACGGGGGAGTACCCCCTCCTGGCGGGCGTCCTCGCGACCGCACCGGGCGTCCCGGGCGAACTGGCCGACCCGGCCGCGGTGTTCGACCGCTCGGTATCGCGCCTGCTGGGGGCCTGGGGGGCCTGACCTCGGGTCGCACCTGGCGGGGCCATCCGGCGCCGCCGACGGTTGGTCTTTTCGGCCGTCCGGCGTTTGAGGGCCGGGGTCTGGGGCGGAGCCCCAGGGGGTCCGGGCGCAGCCCGGGGCCCTGTTTTCACCGGCGTTTGAGGACCGGCCCCGGGCAGAGCCCGGGGCCCACGCAGCCCCGCCGGCGTTTGAGGCGCGGGTCCGGGCGGAGCCCGGGGAACGGTGGAAGGGCGGGTAGGGGATAGCCCCGCAGGGCCCCTCACCCCGAGGCCCCCGCGCCTCAGAGCAGCGCGAACTGCCCGCCCGGCCCCTCCTCCTGGTGGTCCAGGACCGAGGCCGGCCGCCGGGCCCAGTCCGGCGGCGGCAGCACCCCGCCCGCCCGCAGCTCGGCGGCGGCCAGCGCGGGCCCCACCTCGAACGCCGCCCGCTCCGGCTCCAGTTCGGACAGCAGCGCCAGGGTCGTCACCAGGGCCAGCAGCTCCGAGGTCCAGCCCTGCGGCCACTCGGCGGGGCCCATCGCGTCCAGGCCCTCCGCCTCCGGGTCCCGGTGGGCGAGCCGGGCGGTGAACCAGGACTCCAGGACGCGGACGCCCTGGACCTCGTACTCCCACGCCCCGGCCGGAACGGGCGACACGCTGCCGCTCCCGACCATGAGGGTCTCGCTCTCCGGGTCGTACGAGAGCTCGCGCGGCCACGCCGGCAGCGCCGAGCGGACGTACGGCCGGCGCCCGCCGGGCAGCCGGGGCGCCTCGCCGCCGCGGGCCCCGCGCAGCCGGACGGAGAGCACCCGGTGGCCCAGCTCCAGCCCGGCGCGCCAGCGCGCGGCGTCGGCGGTGAGGGGGACCTCGTACCCCCGGGGGCCGGGGCGGCCGGCGGCGAGGATCCAGCAGAGCACGTCCTCGGGGGTGACCCAGGTGCCGTACCGCTCGCCGAGCAGCTGTTGCAGCCCGGGGGCGAGATTGGGCTCGGCGCCGCCCGGGCGGCGGTGCAGCGGGCGGATCCGGCCGAGCCGGCCGGCCGGGAGGTGCGCGGTGACCTGCAGCTCCGCCGGCTGCGCGGGCTCCACGACGAACAGCTGCTGCTCGTCCAGCACCCGCCACAGCTCCGGGCGGGCCAGGTCGATGAGCCGCTGGTCGGGCAGCAGCCACTGCTCGTCGAAGGGCTCGCGCAGGATCCGTACGGGGTCCGGGCGCGGCCCGGGAGTGTCCGCGAAGCGGGCCGTGGAACCGGCCCGCTGACCCGGCAGGGCCGCCGCCCCGGCCCCCGGGGTCCGCGCCCGGGTCGGGCGGAACAGTCGCTCCCGTTCGGCGCCCTCGGCGGCCGCCAGGGCGGCCCACCGGGCACGCAGGGTCGCCGGATCGGGGGCCGCGATCCAGGCCCGGCCCAGGCGCAGGGAGCTCACGGCCCAGGGCATCAGATCGTCCAGCAGCGGGTCCCGCGGGGATGCGTCAGCGCTCACCCGGCCGATGGTAGCGACGCCACCCGGTGACCGGGCCGCGTCCAGGCCGGAGCGTTAGGCTCCCTATGTAGGGATCTGCCCGGATCCGGACGGACCGGGCCGAAGCGGGTGACCCGAACCGGGAGGCGGACATGAGCCAGTACGACGAGTACTCGACCCCGTCGCAGGCCGAGGGGGAGCGGCTCGACGAGGACCTGGACGCGAAGCAGAAGAAGCTCCGCCACGCGCAGACGCAGCGGACCACGCCGTCCCAGGCCGAGGGCGAGCGCGGAACGGAGGACGACCAGAAGTAGTCGGGCCCAGTGTGCGTCGAGTAGTCGGGCTCAGTGTGCGTCGACGGTCACGGTGAAGGAGAACCGGTCCCCGCGGTAGCGGATCCGCGCCACGTCGACCACCCGGCCGGAGCCGTCGTAGGTGACGCCCGTGTAGTGCAGGATCGGGCTCAGCAGGGGCACTTGGAGCAGCTCGGCCGTGAGCGGATCGGCGAGCCGCGCCTCCACGGTGTCGGTGATCCGGCTGATGTCCACCTTCGCGATGTCCCGCAGCACCTTGGTCATCGGCCAACGCACCAGATCCGCAAGGTCGATGGAGTCGGCGAGTTCCGGACGCACCGCGTTCTCCGCCCAGTTGGTCGGCTCGCCGCTCTCGCTGTCGCGGCGGAGCCTGCGGTACGTGACCACCTCGGCGGTGTCCGGGAAGTGCTCCAGCAGCTCCCCGGGCACCGCCGTCCGCTCGTGCCCCAGGATCGTCGTGAGGTCGCCCGACTGCTGCGCCACGATCGCGTCGACCGAGCCGAGGAGCTGGACGGGGGCCCCGCGCAGCGCCCCCGGCTCGATGAAGGTCCCGCGCCGCCGGTGGCGGCTGATGAGGCCCTCGGTCTCCAGTTCCTTGAGCGCCTGCCGCATGGTCAGCACGCTCACCCCGTAGTGCTCGGCGAGCTGCTCCTCGGTGGGCAGGCGCAGCGAGGCGTCCGCGGTGCGCCCGAGTATCGAGGCGCGCAGCGACTGGGAGACCTGGTACCAGAGCGGCAGTTTCCGGTTCAGTACCAGCGAGTCGGGGGCGAAGGCGGTCACGGGTGGATCTCCGAAGGACGGGGTGGGCACGGCGGTGGCGCCGCGCGGCATGCTCGTGATGTTAGGCGCGGAAGTGGCGCTGGAGCCCCTGCCAGACGTCGTCGTATCCGCTCTGGAGGTGGTCCGCGCCGGCCGCCTGGGCGGTGGCGGTGATCGGCCAGCGGGTCTCGAACATGAAGGCCAGGCCGTCGTCGATCTTCTGCGGCTTCAGCTCGGCGGCGCTCGCCCGGTCGAAGGTCTCCCGGTCGGGGCCGTGCGCGGACATCATGTTGTGGAGGGAGCCGCCGCCGGGGACGAAGCCTTCCGCCTTGGCGTCGTAGGCGCCCTCGATGAGCCCCATGTACTCGCTCATCACGTTCCGGTGGAAGTACGGCGGGCGGAAGGTGTCCTCGCCGACCAGCCAGCGCGGCGCGAAGACCACGAAGTCCACGCCCGCCAGGCCCGCCGTGTCGGAGGGCGAGGTCAGGACCGTGAAGATGGACGGGTCGGGGTGGTCGTAGCTGATGGAGCCCAGGACGTTGAAGCTGTGCAGGTCGTAGACGTACGGGACGTGCGTGCCGTGCCAGGCGACCACGTCGAGCGGGGAGTGGTCGTAGGTGGCGGTCCAGAGGTTGCCGCAGAACTTGTTCACCACCTCGGTCGGACGCTCGCCGTCCTCGTACGCGGCCACGGGCGCGCGGAAATCGCGGGCGGCGGCGAGCCCGTTGGCGCCGATGGGGCCCAGGTCCGGCAGCTCGAAGGGGCGGCCGTAGTTCTCGCAGACGTACCCGCGGGCGGTCTCGTCCTGGAGTTCCACGCGGAAGCGGACCCCGCGCGGGATCAGCGCCATCTCGCCCGGACGGGCGCTCAGCAGGCCGAACTCGGTGCGCAGCAGCAGGCCACCGCGCTCGGGGACGATCAGCAGCTCGCCGTCGGAGTCGCTGAACACCCGGTCGGTCATGGAGGCGTTGGCGGAGTAGAGGTGGATGGCCATGCCGGAGCGCTGGGTGGCGTCGCCGTTGCCGCCGAGGGTCCACAGGCCCGCCAGGAAGTCCGTACCGGGCGCCGGGTCGGGCAGCGGGTTCCAGCGGAGCCGGTTCGGGTCGGCCGGGGCCTCGGTGAAGGGCGCGGAGCGCAGGGCGCCGTTGTCCGCGGCCAGGGTGAAGCGCGGGTGCGCGGCCGAGGGCCGGATCCGGTAGAGCCAGGAGCGGCGGTTGTGGGAACGCGGCTCGGTGAAGGCGCTGCCGCTGAGCTGCTCGGCGTAGAGGCCGAGGGGGGAGCGCTGGGGCGAGTTCCGCCCGATCGGCAGCGCTCCGGGCACGGCCTCCGAGCTGTGCTCGTTGCCGAAGCCGGTGAGGTACTCCAGCCCCTCCGCCGTCTTCCTGGCCTGCTCGCTGCCGCCGCTCATTGCACGCTCCCGGTCTGCCGAAGGAATCCTATGCCTGACAGTAGGATTCCTGGGCTCGTGCGTCAACGGGAAGATTCCGGTCGGTCGGCGGAAGGGTCTGCGCAGGCCTGTTCCTGCGCGAGGGGATCCCAAAAGATGAACATTGCTCTACTCTCACGCGCATGTCGTGGACCCGCAGGTTTCCTGCCGTGCCGGCGGCGCTCCTCGCCGCCCTCCTTGCGCTTCTGTCACTCCTCGTCGCCGCGCCCGCCGCGAGCGCGCACGAGGAGCGCCCCGTCGAGCTCCCCGACGGCACCGGCTCCGTACCCGTCTACCGCGCGGGCGAGCCTGACCTGATCGTCTGCAAGACCGACCGGCCTGCCTTCGAACGCCGGATATCCGCCTTCCCCGACCCCCTCAAGCAGCGCAACCTCGCCCTCTACGAACGCTGCGAGAAGAACGGCTTCCGCGACCTCCAGGCGGCGGTCGACGCCGTGGACCGACCGGGGATGAACATCGCGATCCTCCCCGGCCTCTACGAGGAGGAGCCCTCGCTCCCCGCGCCGACCGGGGAGTGCGCCGCGCTCAAGGCGCCCAACTCCTCGCTCGGCTACCAGATCCTGACCTACGAGCAGCAGGTGGCCTGCCGCCACAACCAGAACCTCGTGGCCATCCTCGGCAAGACCGACCTCCAGATCGAAGGCACCGGAGCCTCCCGCCAGGACGTGGTCATCGACGCCAAGTACCAGAAGCTGAACGGGATCCGCGCGGACAAGTCCAACGGCATCTACTTCCGCAACTTCACCGCCCAGCGCACCACCTTCAACTCGCTCTACGTCCTCGCGGGCGACGGCTTCGTCATCGACGACGTGCTGACCCGCTGGAACGACGAGTACGGCTTCCTGACCTTCGCCAGCGACCACGGGCTGTACAAGAACTGCGAGTCCTACGGCAACGGCGACTCCGGCATCTACCCCGGCAGCGCCTCGAACATCAACGACGGCCGCGGCTACGACGTCCCCCGCTACTCCATCGAGATCACCGGCTGCCGCAGCCACCACAACATGGTCGGCTACTCCGGTACCGCGGGCGACTCGGTGTACGTGCACGACAACGAGTTCGACCAGAACATGGGCGGGGCCTCGATGGACAGCGCCTTCCCCGGCCACCCCGGACTCCCGCAGAACCACGCCCGCTTCGAACGCAACCTGATCCACGACAACAACGCCGACTACTACCACTACGTCGCGGACGGCACCTGCGCCAAACCGCCCGTCGAGCGCGGCTACGAGCAGGGCGTGGTCTGCCCGCAGATCTCCATGCCCCCCGGCACCGGCATCATCACCGCCGGCGGCAACTGGAACCTCTACGAGAACAACTGGGTCTACGGCCACAAGCGCGCGGGCTTCTTCCTCTCGGCCGTGCCCGCCTTCATCCGCGGCGAGGAGAAGCTGTCCAAGCAGGCCGACACCTCCCACCACAACCGCTACGCCGGCAACATCATCGGCAAGGACAAGTCCGGGGCCTCCCGCCCCAACGGCATGGACGTGTGGTGGGACGGCCAGGGCCGGGGCAACTGCTGGCAGCAGGGCCCCGACGGCTCCACCCCGGGCACGCTCCCGCAGTGCGGGGAGCGCCGCGGCGCGGTCTCCGGCGCCTCGGCCCGGCTGGCCGGGGAACCGGTGAAGCTGGCCCAGCTCCTCGTCTGCGCCGACTACAGCGTCCAGGCGCGCAAACTCCCGGCCGGCTGCGACTGGTACGGCTCCCGGGGCCTGCAGCGGGTGGAGACCCAGCTCGCCCTCGCCGTCGCGGCGGTCCTTCTCCTGGTCGGCGGCCTCCTGTGGTGGCGCCGGCTGCGCGGCTCGCGCCCGGCCGCGGTGGCGGCGCTGCTCGGCCTCGCGGGCCTGGCCCTGGACGTGGCCGGCTCCACGATGGGCCTGGTCGGCACCTTCGTCCCGGCCCTGGCCCTGCTCTGCCTCGGCCTGGGGTGGACCGGCACCGGCCTCGCCCTGCGCCCCACCCGGCCCTGGCTCGCCCGCCTGACCCTGCTCCTCGGTGCGCTCACCCTCCTCGACGCCTTCGACAAGGCCGTCCTGATGATCCCCTGGATCCCGCTCGGCCCCGCCTGGATACGGTCCCTCGTCGCGGTGATCTGGGTCCTCTGGGCCGTCATCGCAGCCGCCCGCCCGGGCCTGACGGGCGGCACCCCGGCCCGCCCGGCAGGCCCGGGCGGCGATCCGGCCGGCGACCGGGTCCCCGTCCCCGCGGGCCCGCCCCCGACGCGCAGCGCAGAGGCCGAAGCCTCGGGCGAGGCCGCGGGCGCGGACGGTGCCGCGGGCGGCGCCCCTGCCAGGGGAGACCAGCCGTGACGGGCCACCTGGGGCACCCGGCGCACCCGGGCGACGCGGGGCACCCGGGCCACCCGGCGCACCCGGGCGACGGGGGCCACGCGGGCGACGGGGGCCACGCGAGCCACCCGGGCCACCCGAGCCACCCGAGCCACCCGGGCCACCCGGGCCACCCGAGCCACCCGGGCCACCCGGGCCACCCGGGCGACGCGGGCCACGGGGGCGACGGGGGCGACGTGGGCCACATGGGCGACGTGGGCCACGTGGGCCACCCGGGCCACCCGGGGCACCCGGCGCACCTGGGCGACGCGGGGCACCCGGGCGACCGCCCCGGCAGTCGGATCTGGTGCGACGTCTGCGGTACGCCGCCCCGCCGGTCCCATCCGTCCGGTCCGTCCCGCCGGACGGGCCGCGCGGCGGCGCTGCTCGCCCTGGCCCTGCTCCTGGCCGGCGGCGCGGCGACGGGCTGCGGTGGGCGGGCCACCACCCACCACAAGCCCGGCACCACCCACGAGCAGGCCTCCGGGAAGGTCGGAACCCTGCTCACCGCCGACGACGGCGCGGGCCACCGGCTCCGCGAGGTCCCGGCCGAGGGCGCGCCGGAGGTCCGGCTCACCGCCCGGCCGGACTCCGAGGACGGCTGGAACCTCCAACTGGCGGTGACCAACTTCCGCTTCACCCCCGACAGCACCGGCGGCGCCGCCCTCCCGGGCGCCGGCCATGCGCACCTAGAGCTGGACGGCCGCAAACTGGCGCGCCTGTACGGCCCTTGGTTCCACCTGCCCGCCGCGCAGGTGCCGGAGGGCACGCACACCCTGACGGTCCGCCTCTACGCGGACGACCACACGGCCTGGGCGGTGGCGGGCAAGCCGGTCGAAGCGACCCTCGAACTCGCCGCAGAATCCGGCCCGTCCACCCACACCCACACCCACACCCCGGCCGCACCGCCACCCGGGACCCCGGAGGCGGAGCGGGCCGACCGCACGGTGACCATCACCGTGCGGGACGGCAAGGTCAGCCCGGCCCCGGGCCGGGTCGAGCTGACCCGAGGCGAACGCGTGGCCCTACGGGTCACCAGCGACCGCGCGGACACCCTGCACGTCCACGGCTTCGACAAGGAACTCACCCTGCCGGCAGGCCAGGAGGCCACCCTGACCCTGACGGCCGACCGCACGGGCCTCTTCGAGGTGGAGACCCACGAGTCCGACCTCGTCCTGACCCAACTCCTCGTCCGATGACCCCACCACCCCGCCACGCGGAGCCGCCCCAGCCCCAGGCCGCCGCACCGATGGCCCGTCCCACACCACCGCCCCCGACCCGACCCCTGCCCCCGACCCGGCCCCCGGTCCTGGGCCGGCCCCCGGTCCCGAGTCGGCCCCCGGTTCCGAGTCGGCCCCCGGTCCTGGGCCGGCCCCCGGTCCCGAGTCGGCCCCCGGTCCTGGGCCGGATCTTGGCTCTGGGCCGGACCCTGGCTCCGGGCCAGATCCAGGCCGCGTCGGTGGCCAGGACTGAATCGCCGGTCCCGGGCGGGGCCTTGGCTCCGGGCGGGACCCCGGCTCTGGGCCGGACCTTGGCTCCCGCCCGGACCTTGGCTCCGGGCGGGACCCTGGTCCCGGGCCGGACCTTGGCTCCGGGCCGGACCCCGGCCCCGGCCCCGGATCCCGGCTCGGGGGTGCGGAGGTGACCGGGTACGGGCCGGAGGCCCTTGAGTACGTGGCGGCCGGTGGCGGGGCCGGGCAGGGCGTGGTCCTTCACCCGGCCGGTCCGCTCACCGTGCTCGCGCACGGCATCGGCTCGCAGCACGATCTGCCGATCTCGCCGTTCTACGCCTTCGCCGGCGCCTTCACCGCGCTCTTCGTCTCCTTCCTCGCACTGGGTCTCCTCTGGTCCGCCTCCCGCTTCCGCGGCGACCGCTCCGGTCTGGCCCTGCCCGCCGGGATCCAGCGGGTGGCCGACGCGCCGGCCACCCGCACCGCCCTGCGCGGGCTCGGCCTCGCGGCCGCGCTCGCCGTCCTCCTGCACCTCCTCCTCGGCCCCGACGACCCCGCCCGCAACCCCGCACCCGGCGCCGTCTACGTCCTGCTCTGGGTCGGCCTCGTCCCCGCCTCCCTCCTCCTCGGCCCCGTCTGGCGCCTCCTCAACCCGCTCCGCACCCTGCACCGGCTCCTCGCCAGGCTGTCGCAGAGGCTCCGTACGGCCCGTCCGGCAACCGCTCTTGCCGCCGGCGCCGCCGCCACGGCCGCCGCGAACTCCCGGAGCCCGCGCCGCCCGTCACCGCACCTCGCCGTGGTGCCGGATCCGTCCAGCCCGGAGCCCCCGCTCCCGCCGCCCCCCGGACCGAAGGCCCGACCGCACCGCCCGCTCCCCGCCCGGCTCGGGCAATGGCCTGCCGCCGCCGGGCTGTTCGCCTTCACCTGGCTCGAGCTCGTCTCTCCCGACCCCGCCTCCACCACCACCCTCCTGATCGCCCTGACCGGCTACGCCGCCGTCCAGCTCCTGCTCGCCGCCCGCTACGGCGAAGGCTGGTTCGACGACGCGGACGCCTTCGAGGCGTACTCCGCCCTCCTGGCCCGGCTCTCCCCCCTCGGTCGTCGCAGCGACGGCCGCCTGGTCCTCCGTAACCCCTTCCACGGACTCGACGCGACGCCCGAGCGGCCCGGACTCGTCGCCACCGTCTGCGTCCTGCTCGGATCCACCGCCTACGACGGCTTCTCCGACAACCCCTCGTGGATCAACGCGATCCAGACCTCCCCCCTCGGCCGCACCTCGGCGGCCACCCTCGGACTGCTCGGAGCCATCGCGCTCGTCGCCACCCTCTACTGCCTCTGCGCGGCGCTCACCCGCCTCGTCTGCGGCCCGCACCCCGGCCCGCTGACCGCCTTCGCGCACTCACTCGTACCGATCGCCCTCGGCTATCTCGTCGCCCACTATTTCTCCCTCCTGGTCACCGAAGGACCACGCACGGTAATCATGGCAGTGGGCACTGACAACGCCCCCGAACCCTTGTCCCCCTTGGGTCCCGGCGGCCTCGCCGCCCTCCAGGTGATCGCCGTCGTGACCGGTCACGTGCTCGGAGTGATCGCCGCGCACGACCGCTCCGTACGCCTCTTCCCGCCCGCGAAAGCCGTCGCCGGGCAACTGCCGATGCTCGCGCTGATGATCACGTACACGGTGGGCGGCCTCAGCCTGCTGCTGAACTGAGACGGCCGAACCGGTACCGCCGCAGACCCGTGGACCCAGGAGCGGCATGATGGACCCCGTGCCCCCAGCCCACCCCCTGCGCCGGACACCGATCCAGCAGCGCAGCGCCGACCGCCTCGCCCGGATCCTCGACGCCTGTGCGGAACTCCTCGACGAGACCGGCTACGAGAACCTCAGCACCCGGGCCGTGGCCCTGCGGGCCGGTGTGCCGATCGGCTCGGTCTACCGCTTCTTCGGCAACAAGCGGGCCATGGCCATCGCCCTGGCCCACCGCAACCTCGACCGGTACGCCGACGGCATCGAGCAGCGGCTCGCGGACCTCCCCGGCACCGACTGGCGCCCGGTCGTCGACGCGGTGCTGGACGAGTACCTGGTCATGAAGCGCAGCGTGCCCGGCTTCGCCCTCGTCGACTTCGGGGTGCCGGCGCCGCCGTCCGAAGGGCCCGCGTCCGACCCCAACCACCTGGTCGCCGTCCGCCTCACCGAACTGCTCGGCGCCCACCTCTGCCTCACCCAGGACGCCGTCCTGGAGCGGTCCGTCCTGATCGCGGTCGAGGCCACGGACGCCCTGATCCAGCTCGCCTTCCGCAACGACCCGGCCGGCGACCCCGACATCGTCGCCGAGACCCGCGCGATGATGCACGCCTACCTCGCACGCGTCCTGGACTGATCAGGCCGTCCGGAGGCGGCCGGTCACCACCAGGTTGCCGTCCGGTGTGCGCCGGGCGAGGACGCCGGTGCGCGCGTAGCCGTCGGCGGTGAAGGAGCGCGCGTTGAGGGCGGGCGCCCGGTAGTAGCCGCGTGCGGTGTAGGGGCCGCGGGCGAGGAGTTCGCCCGGTTCCCCGTCGGGGAGTTCCCCGCCGTCGACGTCGACGACGCGGATCTGATCGTCGGGGGAGAGCGGACGGCCCTGCGTCGTGAGTACGGTCTCGTCGGGATCGCCGGGCCGGGTGAGGGTGAGGAGCCCCTCGTCCGTACCGAAGGCCTGCTGGAGGCGGCAGCCCCACTCGGAGCCCACCCGTTCGGCGGTCGCGCGGTCCAGGGGTGGCGTGCTGCCGCCGATCTGAACGAGCCGCAGGCTGCTCACGTCCGCGCCGGCCTCTGTACGTGCGTCGAGCCAGAGGCGGGCGGTGTCCGGCGTCAGCGCGGCGACGGTGACCCGCTCGCGCGCGACGGCCGCCAGGCGCGCGGCGGGTTCCGGGTCCTCGACCAGGACGATGGTGCCGCCGAAGGTCAAGGTGCCGATGATGCCGGGCCCGCCGAAGGCGAGGTTGAGGTTGAGGTCGGAGGGCAGCGCGGCGAGGTACACGTCGTCCTGGGTGAGCGCCACCAGCTCGGCCGCGGCCCGCGCCTGGTAGGCGTAGTCGTTGTGGGTGCGCGGAACCAGCTTGGGCGCCTCTCCGGCGCCGTCCGTGACCAGGAAGAACGCCACCTGCCCGGCGCTCAGCGCGAGCGCCGGCTCGGGCGGCGAGTCGAGGGAGTGCAGCGGGAAGTAGTGACAGCCCGACGGGTCGGTCGTGAATCCGCCGTACGGGTCCGAGGAGCCCGGCGCCTCGAAGGTGAACACCCGGCGCAGGAAGGGGCCTCGGGCCGCGATGTCGGCGGCCATCGCCGTGTGGTCGAAGCCGCGGTACGTCGCGGGGCCGATGTAGCCGGTGGCCTCGGATACCTGTACGGCGTGGGACACCTCGGCGACACGGTGCGAGATCGGGCAGATCACGGGGACCACGCCGGCGCGCATCAGGGCGAACACGGTGACCACGAGCTCGGGTACGTCGGGCAGCTGGACGAGGACCCGTTGCCCGGGCCGCAGGCCGCGCAGCCGGAACCCGGCGGCCATGCGGCCGACCCGGCGGTTCAGGGCCGCGTACGTGATGCGGGTGTCGCCGTGGGCGAGCGCGGTCCGCGGCCCGAACTGCACGGCCCAGCCGCGCAGCAGGTTGTCCAGCGTGTTGCCCCGCCAGTGGCCGGACGCCCAGTAGTAGTCGACGAATTCCTCGGGCCAGGGCGTACAGCCGTCGAGCATGGATGTCATTCGGCGATCCAATCCGTCCCCGCCCCCGGGGGGCAATGCGCTTTCCCGACCAAGGGCGCTGAATCGCGTCAGCGGAAGGCCCAACGGGGGCCGCTGACCAGCGTGAACGGTGGGGGATATCCGGTGGCGGGCGCGAATGCGCGAATGCGCGACCGGGCGGGGAGAGCATGCGCGGCCAGCCGGCTCCTTACGGAGGCACCCCGGCGGAGACTTTTCCCCGTGCATCGGCTCGCGCCGTTCTCCGCGGCCATTCGTCGCCTCCCCGAGCGGCCCCGGCCCCGGCCCGGCCCGGCCCCGGCCCGGCCCCGGCCCGGCCCCGGCCCGGGCAACGGCCTCGGCGGGTCTCGGCGGCCCTGACCCGGGCCCTTGTCCCACCCCGACCCCGCCCCCGACCCCGACCCGGCCCCGGCCCCGGCCCCTGCCTGGGTACCGGCCCTGGCCCGGGCACCGGCCCCGGCCCGGGCCTGGGCGCTGGACTCGGCCCGGGCAACGGTCCCGGTGGTTCCCGGCAGTCCCGACCCGGCCCCCGGGCCCGCCCCGCTCCGACCCCGTCCCCGGATTCCGTCAGTCGCGGACCCTCCCCGCCGTCCCTACCGGTCGGTATGCTCGGTGCCGCTCGCGCGGGTCCGGTGCCCGTGCCCCGTGCCGCAGCCTGTTGCCCCTGGAGGGCCCATGCCCCGCACCGCCCTGCGCATCTGCCCCCTCTGCGAAGCCACTTGCGGGCTCACGCTCACCATCGAAGGCACCACCGTCACCGGAGCCCGAGGGGACCGTGACGACGTGTTCAGCCGCGGCTTCATCTGCCCCAAGGGTGCCGCCTTCGGCGGCCTCGACGCCGACCCCGACCGCCTGCGCACCCCCCTCGTGCGACGCGACGGCCGTCTCCGCGAGGCCACCTGGGAGGAGGCCTTCCGGGCCATCGCCGACGCGGTCCCCGCCCTCGTGCAGGCGCACGGGCCCCAGTCCGTCGGCGTGGTCCTCGGCAACCCGAACGTCCACACCATGGCGGGCCAGCTCTACCCCCCGCTGCTCCTCAAGGCCCTCGGCACCCGCAACCTCTTCACCGCCAGCACCCTCGACCAGATGCCCAAACACGTCTCCAGCGGGCTGCTCTTCGGGGATCCCTTCGCCATCCCCGTCCCGGACCTCGACCGCACCGACTTCCTCCTGCTCCTCGGGGCGAATCCGGTCGAGTCCAACGGCTCCCTGTGCACCGCACCCGACTTCCCCGGGCGCCTCAAGGCGCTCCGCGCCCGGGGCGGCACCCTCGTCGTCGTGGATCCGCGCCGCACCCGTACCGCCAAACTCGCCGACCGCCACCTCGCACCGCGCCCCGGCAGCGACGCCCTGCTGCTCGCGGCCCTGGCGAACACCCTGCTCGCCGAGGAGCTCGCCGATCCGGGCGTGCTCGCGGAACACACGCAGGGGATCGGGGAACTCCGCGAAGCGCTCGGTAGTTTCACTCCCGAGGCCGTCGCCCCCGCCTGCGACCTCACGGCCGAAGAGATCCGCGCCCTCGCCCGCGACCTCGCGGCCGCGCCGACCGCCGCCGTCTACGGGCGGATCGGCAGCTGCACCGTGGAGTACGGCACGCTCGCCAGCTGGCTGGTCGACGTACTGAACGTCCTGACCGGCAATCTCGACCGGCCGGGCGGAGCCCTGTTCCCGCTGTCCGCGACCGACCGCGCACCCCGGCCGGCCGGACCCGGCAAGGGCTTCGGCCTCGGCCGCTGGCACAGCCGGGTCAGCGGCCACCCCGAGGCCAAGGCCGAATTCCCGCTGTCCGCCCTGGCGGAGGAGATCGACACCCCCGGGGAGGGGCGGATCCGGGCCCTCGTCTCCATCGCGGCGAACCCCGTACTGTCCGCCCCCGACGGCCGGCGCCTCGACGCGGCCCTGGCCGGGCTCGACTTCATGATCAGCGTCGACCCGTACCTCAACGAGACCTCGCGCCACGCCCACGTGGTGCTGCCCCCGCCGCCGCCCTCGCAGAGCGCCCACTTCGACTTCGCCTTCAACACCTTCGCCATCCGCAACCAGGTCCGCTATTCGCCGCCCGCCGTCCCGCTCGAGGAAGGGCACATGGACGAGTGCGAGATCCAGGCCCGTCTCGTGCTCGCCGTCTCCGGCATGCACGGAACCGCCCCGGTCGCCGTGGACGACCTGGCCATCGGGACCACCCTCGCCAGGGAGTGCGCCGACCCGGACTCCCCCCTGCGCGGCCAGGACCCGGCGCGCCTCGCCGGGCTGCTCGTGGGCGACAGCGGCCCCGAGCGCCGCCTCGACCTGATGCTCCGGCTCGGCCCCTACGGAGACCGCTTCGCCGAGGCCGCCGACCTGCCCGGAAGCGCCGCTACGGGAACCAGCGCGGGCACACCCGACAGCGCGGCGATCCCGGTCCCGGGCCCCGAAGCCCCGAGCCCCGAAGCCCCGGACTCCAACGCCCCGGACTCCAACGCCCCGGAGTCCGGCGCCCCGGACTCCAACGCCCCGGACCCCTCCGCCCCGGGCGGCCTCGGCCTGGCGCGACTGCGCGCGCACCCGCACGGAATCGACCTGGGCCCGCTGCGGCCCCGGCTCCCCGGCCTGCTCGGGACGCGCAGCGGCAGGATCGAGCTCCTGCCGGACCCGATCGCGGCCGAACTCCCCAGGCTGCGCGGGACGCTGGCCGAACGCCCCGCCGCCCTGGTGCTCGTGGGCCGCCGCCACCTGCGGTCCAACAACAGCTGGTTGCACAACGTCCCGGCCCTCGCCGGAGGTTCCAACCGCTGCACCCTCCAGGTCCACCCGGACGACGCCGCCCGGCTCGGCCTCACCGACGGGCACCCGGCCCGCATCACCGCCGACGGGGGCAGCCTGGAGGTTCCCGTGGAGGTCACCGACACTCTCCGTGCGGGAGTCGTGAGCCTCCCGCACGGCTGGGGTCACGACCGCTCCGGCACCCGCCTGTCGGTGGCCGCCGCCGCGCCCGGAGTCAACGTCAACCAGCTCCTCGACGGCAGCCGACTCGACCCGCTCTCCGGGACGGCCGTGCTCAACGGCTTCCCCGTCGAACTGACACCCATCCCCTGAGCTGGGGTTTTGCTCGTATTGCTCACGCTCGGACGTCTTGTTGACCCCCGGAGGAGGCACCTAGGTTCCCCCACATGCTGACCTTCCTCGGCTTCGCCATGATCGCGACCTTCCTGGTCCTGATCATGCTGAAGAAAATGTCGCCCATCGCGGCGCTCGTCCTCATCCCCGCGCTGTTCTGCGTGTTCGCCGGTCAGGGCGCGCAGCTCGGCGGTTACGTCATCGACGGGGTCGGGAAGCTCGCGCCGACCGCCGCGATGCTGATGTTCGCCATCGTCTACTTCGGCGTGATGATCGACGTCGGCCTCTTCGACCCGATCGTCCGCGGCATCCTGCGCTTCTGCAGGGCCGACCCGATGCGCGTCGTCGTCGGCACCGCCGTCCTCGCCGCCATCGTCTCGCTCGACGGTGACGGCTCGACCACCTTCATGATCACCGTCTCGGCGATGTACCCGCTCTACAAGCGCCTGGGGATGAGCCTGGTGGTCATGACCGGTGTGGCGGCCACCGCCAACGGCGTCATGAACACCCTGCCCTGGGGCGGCCCCACCGCCCGCGCCGCCACCGCGCTCAAGCTCGACGCCGGTGACATCTTCGTACCGATGATTCCCGCGCTCGCCGTGGGTCTGCTCGCCGTCTTCGTCCTGGCCTACGTCCTCGGCATCAAGGAACGCCGCCGACTCGGCCTGCTGACCCTCCCCGGCGACACCGGGCGGTCGGCGGCGCCGGCCGAGGAACTCCTGGTCGCGGCCGGTACGGGTCCCGCCGCCGGTACGGGCCCGGCCCCCGGCAGGGGCACGGGTGCTCCCTCCACCGGCTCCGCCCCGTCCGGCCCCGCCGGGGAGGGCGCCCCCGCCGCGGAGACCGCCCCCGCCGGGGACGGCTTCCAGGGGCTCGACCCGCACCGTCCGACCCTGCGTCCCCGCCTCTACTGGTTCAACGCGGGCCTGACCGTCGCCCTGCTCACCGCCATGATCATGGAACTGCTCCCGATCCCGGTGCTCTTCCTCCTCGGGGCCGCCCTCGCCCTCACCGTCAACTTCCCCCACATGCCGGACCAGAAGGCCCGGATCGCGGCCCACGCCGACAACGTCCTGAACGTCGCCGGAATGGTCTTCGCCGCAGCCGTCTTCACCGGCGTCCTCACCGGCACCGGCATGGTCAAGCACATGGCCGACTGGCTCGTCGGCGCCGTCCCCGAGGGCATGGGCCCGCACATGGCCCTGGTCACCGGCCTGCTCAGCCTCCCCCTCACCTACTTCATGTCCAACGACGGCTTCTACTTCGGCGTCCTGCCGGTCCTCGCCGAGGCCGGCGCCGCGCACGGGGTCTCCCCGCTCGAAATCGCCCGCGCCTCCCTGGTCGGGCAGGCCCTGCACATGTCGAGCCCGCTCGTTCCGGCCGTCTACGTCCTCGTGGGCATGGCCAAGGTCGAGTTCGGCGACCACACCCGGTTCACCGTGAAATGGGCGGCCCTGACCTCGCTGGTGGTCCTGGCGGCAGGGATGCTTTTCGGCATCATCTGACCCCGTCCGCCCCTGGCGCACACAAAACTACCGGCGCTAGTTTGTAGGGTGTTGGCGACGTCAGGTTCGCGCGTGCTCGGGAGGATTGCCATGAAGGCCCACGACGGGATGTACATCGGCGGCGAGTGGCGGGCCGCCCTCGGCCACGACCGCATCGAGGTCCTCAACCCGGCCGACGAGCGGCCCATCGCCTCGGTCCCGGCCGGTACGGCCGAGGACGTGGACGCGGCCGTACGAGCGGCTCGCGCGGCCTTCCCGGCCTGGGCGGCCACGGCTCCGGCCGAGCGGGCCGCCCTCATCGGGGCCCTGCGCGACGTACTGGTCGCCCGCAAGGGGGAGATAGCCGGGACCATCACCGCCGAGCTGGGCTCGCCGCTGGGGTTCTCGGAGATGGTCCACGTCGGGGCGCCGATCGCCGTGGCCTCCTCCTACGCCGAGCTCGGGGCCTCGTACGCCTTCGAGGAGCGGATCGGGAACTCGACCGTGCTGCTGGAGCCGGTCGGCGTCGTCGGGGCGATCACCCCCTGGAACTACCCGCTGCACCAGATCGTTGCCAAGGTGGCACCCGCTCTCGCCGCCGGCTGCACCATCGTCCTCAAGCCCGCCGAGGACACCCCGCTGACCGCACAGCTCTTCGCCGACGCCGTCCACGAGGCGGGGATCCCGGCCGGGGTCTTCAACCTGGTGACCGGCACCGGACCGGTCGCCGGCCAGGCCCTGGCCGCGCACGAGGGAGTCGACCTCGTCTCCTTCACCGGATCCACCGCCGTCGGCAAGCAGATCGGCGCCACCGCCGGCGCCGCCGTCAAGCGGGTCGCCCTGGAGCTGGGCGGCAAATCGGCCAATGTCATCCTGCCCGGCGCCGACCTCGCCAAGGCCGTCGCCGCGGGCGTGGGCCACGTCATGAACAACGCCGGCCAGAGCTGCAACGCGCTCACCCGCATGCTCGTCCACCGGGACGAGTACGAGGAGGCGGTCTCCCTCGCGGCCGCCGCCGCGGCCAAGTACGCTTCCGGCGACCCCCTCGACCCGGGCACCCGCCTCGGCCCGGTCGTCAGCTCCAAGCAGCGCGACCGCGTCCGCGGCTTCATCACCAAGGGCGTGGAGGAGGGCGCGCGCCTCGTCGCGGGCGGCCCCGAGGCGCCGCACGAGCAGGGGTACTTCATCGCCCCGACCGTCTTCGCCGACGTCACGCCCGGGATGACCATCGCCCAGGAGGAGATCTTCGGCCCCGTGCTGTCGATCCTGTCCTACGAGGACCAGGCAGAGGCCCTGGCCATCGCGAACGGCACCGACTACGGGCTGGGCGGGGCGGTCTGGGCGGCGGACGAGGAGACGGCCGTGGCCTTCGCGCGCCTGATGGACACCGGCCAGGTGGACATCAACGGGGGTCGCTTCAACCCGCTGGCGCCCTTCGGCGGGTACAAGAAGTCGGGCGTGGGACGCGAGCTGGGCCCGCACGGCCTGGCCGAGTACCTCCAGACCAAGTCCCTGCAGTTCTAGCCCGCTTCTCCCACCACCTCGCACACACGGAGACGACGATCATGGTCCGCGCCGCCATCCTGCCCGCCGTCGGAGCCCCGCTGGAGATACGGGACATCGTGCTGCCCGAACCCGGCCCCGGCCAGGTCCGGGTGCGGCTCGCCGCCGCCGGGGTCTGCCACTCCGACCTCTCCCTCACCAACGGCACCATGCGGGTCCCCGTACCCGCCGTCCTCGGCCACGAGGGCGCGGGCACGGTCCTCGCCGTGGGCGAAGGGGTCACCCACGTCGCGCCCGGCGACGGGGTGGTGCTCAACTGGGCCCCGTCCTGCGGACAGTGCCACCACTGCTCGATCGGCGAGGTCTGGCTCTGCGCCAAGGCGCTCACCGGGGTCGGGGCGGTGTACGCCCACGACGCCCTGGGTGCCGAGCTGCACCCCGGGCTGAACGTGGCCGCCTTCGCCGAGGAGACGGTCGTCGCGGCCCACTGCGTCCTGCCCGCCCCCGCCGGAATCCCGCTCGCCGAGGCCGCACTGCTCGGCTGCGCGGTCCTCACCGGCTACGGAGCCGTCCACC
Source organism: Streptomyces sp. NBC_01264 (assembly GCF_026340675.1). Lineage (NCBI taxonomy): Bacteria > Bacillati > Actinomycetota > Actinomycetes > Kitasatosporales > Streptomycetaceae > Streptomyces > Streptomyces sp. NBC_01264. The sequence continues at coordinate 2,489,177 of NZ_JAPEOX010000001.1, read as the reverse complement.
ACAGCGCGCAGGTCCGCCCCGGCGAGTCGGTGGCCGTCTTCGGGGTCGGCGGGGTGGGCCTGGCCGCCGTCCAGGCGGCCCGGATCGCGATGGCGGGCCCGATCGTGGCCGTCGACGTCTCCCCGGACAAGGAGGAACTGGCCCGGGCGGCCGGGGCCACGGAGTTCCTGCTCGCCTCCGAGACCACCCCCAAGGACATCCGTGCACTGACCGGCGGCCAGGGCGCGGACGTGGCCGTCGAATGCGCCGGCCGGGCCGCGAGCATCCGGGCGGCCTGGGAGTCCACCCGGCGCGGCGGCCGTACGACGGTCGTCGGCATCGGGGGCAAGGAGCAGCAGGTCACCTTCAACGCCCTGGAGATCTTCCACTTCGCCCGCACCTTCACCGGCTGCGTCTACGGCAACAGCGACCCCGCCCGCGACCTCCCGGTGATCGCCGCCCACGTCCGCGCGGGCCGCCTCGACCTCGGCGCCCTCGTCACCGACCGCATCACCCTCGACGGCATTCCCGCGGCCTTCGACGCGATGCTGGCGGGCAAGGGCGGCCGCTCCCTGGTGATCTTCTAACACCCGGCCGAGTCCGGGGAGGCCGCGGGGCGGAGTTCCCCTACCCGCCCTTCCAGCATCCCCCAGATTCCGTCCGGGGGGACCCCCAGCCGGGCTCCGCCCGGACCCCGGTCCTCAAGCGCCGGACGGGCTGGGAGGGGGCCCCGGGCTGCGCCCGGACCCCCTGGGGCTGCACCCCGGACCCCGGTCCTCAGGCGTCGGACGGCTGAAAGACCCCGGGGCCGCCCGTCAGGCGCTCTCCCGCAGCGCCGCGTACTGGAGGGCCAGGCCGTCCAGCAGTGCCGCCAGGCCCGTTTCGAAGGCGCCCTCGTCGACCTCCTGCTGGCGCTCCGCCAGCAGGTGGGCCTGGCCCAGGTGCGGGTAGTCCGACGGGTCGTATGCCGTCTCGTCGTTCACGAAACCCCCGGCGAAGGAACCCACCGCCGAGCCGAGGATGAAGTACCGCATCAGTGCGCCGATCCGGGTCGCCTGCGCCGGCGGCCAGCCCGCCGCGGTCATCGCCCCGAACACCGCGTCCGCCACCCGCAGTCCGGCCGGCCTGCGGCCAGGTCCGCGCGCCAGCACCGGCACGATGTTCGGATGGTCGGACAGCGCGGCCCGGTAGGAGTGCGCCCAGTCGCGCAGCGCGACCTGCCATTCCCGGCCGTCCCCGGGCTCGAACATCGACAGGTCGACCCGTGCGCTCACCGCGTCCGCGACCGCGTCCAGGATCTCGTCCTTCGTGCGGAAGTGGTTGTACAGCGACGGCCCGCTGACCCCCAGCGCCGCCGCCAGCCGTCGCGTCGAGACGGCCTCCAGCCCCTCGCCGTCCACCAGCGCGCCCGCCGCTTCGACGATGCGGGATCTGCTGAGGAGGGGCTTGCGCGGTCTGGCCATGCGCCACATAGTAAGGCCTGCCGCATTTAAACTAGCGGTGGTAATTAACGGCCGATCCCGTCCCCGTCCCCACCCGGAGGTGCCCGGTGAATCTGGAGCTCAGTGAGGAGCAGTCCGCGGTCCGCGATCTGGCCCGCGCGTTCACCGAGCGCGAGATCGCCCCGTACGCGGCCGAGTGGGACCGCGCCGAGAGCGTGGACCGGGCCATCGTCAAGAAGCTCGGCTCCGTCGGCTTCCTCGGCCTGACCGTTCCGGAGGAGTACGGCGGCTCCGGCGGGGACCACCTCTCCTACGTCCTGGTCACCGAGGAGCTCGGCCGCGGGGACTCCGCCGTGCGCGGCATCGTCTCCGTCTCCCTCGGGCTGGTCGCCAAGACCGTCGCCGCTTGGGGGAGCGAGGAGCAGAAGCGCGCCTGGCTGCCCCGCCTGTGCTCCGGCGAGGCCCTCGGCTGCTTCGGCCTCACCGAGCCCGGTACCGGCTCCGACGCCGCCGCCCTCACCACCCGCGCCCGGCGCGAGGATGACGCGTACGTCATCAGCGGCAGCAAGATGTTCATCACCAACGGCACCTGGGCCGACGTGGTCCTCCTCTTCGCCCGCACGAACGAGGACCCCGGCCACCGCGGAATCTCCGCGTTCCTGGTGCCCACCGACGCCCCCGGCCTGACCCGCCGCGAGATCCACGGCAAGCTGGGCCTGCGCGGCCAGGCCACCGCCGAACTCGCCCTCGACGGGGTGCGCGTGCCCGCCTCCGCGATGCTCGGCCCCGAGGGCAAGGGCTTCTCCGTCGCCATGTCGGCCCTCGCGAAGGGCCGGATGTCCGTCGCCGCCGGCTGCGTCGGCATCGCCCAGGCCGCGCTGGACGCGGCCGTCTCCTACGCGGCCCAGCGCGAGCAGTTCGGCAAGCCGATCGCCCACCACCAGCTGGTCCAGGAGCTGATCGCCGACATCTCCGTCGACGTGGACGCGGCCCGGCTGCTGACCTGGCGGGTCGCCGATCTCATCGACCGCGGGCAGCCGTTCGCCACCGAGTCCTCCACCGCCAAGCTCTTCGCCTCGGAGGCCGCGGTGCGCGCCGCGAGCAACGCCCTCCAGGTGCACGGCGGTTACGGCTACATCGACGAGTACCCGGCCGGAAAGCTGCTGCGAGACGCCCGCGTGATGACCCTCTACGAGGGCACCAGCCAGATCCAGAAGCTCCTCATCGGCCGTGCCCGCACGGGGGTTTCGGCCTTCTGAGGGTTTTCTGAGTACGTACGTGAGTACGCGCGCGGATGTCCCGACGCCCGGCGCGCCCGAAGCTGGACCCATGAACGAGACACAGGTCAAGCAGCAGAACACCGGGGCCTACTACGGCCAGGCCGTCGCCTCCTTCGGCGTCGCCATCAGCGCGGTCTCCCTGGGGATCTACAACATGGAGGCCGACGGCTGGGTCCGCGCCTTCCTCGGCATCGCCGTCCTCTACCTCACCACCTCGGCCTTCACCCTCGCCAAGGTGATCCGCGACCGCCAGGAGGTCACCCAGATCGTCAGCCGGGTCGACCAGGCCCGCATGGAGAAGATCATGACGAGCTACGACCCCTTCGCCACCCCGAAGCAGTCCGCCCCGCAGGATCGCTAAGCGCTTGCTCACCCTCCGGTAAGGTGTTGTTCATTCCTACGGGCCGAAGAGGGTGGCGAGCGATGGACAGCGTGGAGGAGACCGGTGGCTACCGGCCGTGGTCGGAGGTCACCCCCGACGCCGCGCGGCGGCTGCTCGTCGCCGCCGTGGAGGCCTTCGCGGAGCGCGGGTACCACGCCACCACCACGCGGGACATCGCCGGGCGGGCCGGCATGAGCCCGGCCGCGCTCTACATCCACTACAAGACCAAGGAAGAGCTGCTCCACCGGATCAGCCGGATCGGCCACGACAAGGCCCTGGAGATCCTGGACACCGCGGCCTCCGGGCCCGGCAGCGCCGCCGACCGGCTCGACGCGGCCGTACGGTCCTTCGTGCGGTGGCACGCGGCCCATCACACCACCGCGCGCGTGGTCCAGTACGAGCTCGATGCTCTCGCTCCGGAGCACCGCTCCGAGATCGTGGCCCTGCGCCGGCGGAGCGACGCGGCCATCCGCCGCATCCTCGCCGAAGGGGTCGAGGCCGGGGAGTTCTTCGTCCCCGACGTCCCCGGCACCACCCTCGCCGTGCTGTCGCTCTGCATCGACGTCGCCCGCTGGTTCAGCGCGGACGGCAGCCGCACGCCCGACGAGGTCGGCGCGCTCTACGCCGGTCTCGTGCTCCGCATGGTGGGCGCGGGCGGGCCGGAAGCCGTTCAGAAGTAGCCGCGGGTCAGAAGGAGCCGCGGGTCGGAACTGGCCGCGGGTCAGAAGTAGTAGCGGGACACCGACTGCGCCACGCACACGGGCTTCTCGCCGCCCTCGCGCTCGACGGTCACGGTGGCCGACACTTGGACGCCGCCGCCCACTTCCACGACCTCGGTGATCAGCGCGGTCGCGCGCAGCCGCGAACCGACCGGCACCGGCGCCGGGAAACGCACCTTGTCGACCCCGTAGTTGATGCCCATCCGCATGCCCTCGACCCGCATGATCTGCGGCACCAGGCTCGGCAGCAGCGACAGTGTGAGGTAGCCGTGCGCGATCGTGGAACCGAAGGGTCCGGACTCCGCCCGCTCCGGGTCCACGTGGATCCACTGGTGGTCCCCGGTGGCGTCCGCGAAGAGGTCGATCCGCTTCTGGTCCACCTCCAGCCACTCGCTCGGGCCGAGCGGTGCGCCGATCCCGGCGGTGAGCTCCTCGGCGGACGTGAAGATCCTCGGCTCGGACATACCCGTACCTCTCCCTGGCGAATAAGCGCTTGCTCAGCATGCTGGGGCCGTCATGGATCTGTCAACGACCGTCAACGGCCGTCGATGACCGTCGCCGGCCGTCGACAACTGCCGGCGACGTGCCCGACTCCGGATCCCGGCCCGGCCGATTACCCTCGGCGGTGTGCCGCAGATTCCCGAGAAGGTCCATGAACTCACCGTCGGCCAGCTGTCCGCCCGCAGCGGCGCGGCCGTCTCCGCCCTGCACTTCTACGAGGCCAAGGGCCTGATCAGCAGCCGCCGCACCTCCGGCAACCAGCGCCGCTACACCCGCGACGCGCTGCGCCGCGTGGCGTTCGTGCGGGCCGCCCAGCGCGTCGGCATCCCGCTCGCGAGCATCCGCGACGCACTCGCCCAGCTCCCCGAAGGCCGTACCCCCAACCGCGAGGACTGGGCCCGGCTTTCCGAGAGCTGGCGCACGGAGCTCGATCAGCGCATAGCCCAACTCGGTCGCCTGCGCGACCATTTGACCGACTGCATCGGCTGCGGCTGCCTGTCCCTGGAGAACTGCGCGCTCTCCAACCCCGACGACATCTTCGGCGAACGCCTCACCGGCTCCCGGCTGTTGTGACCTCCCGGGCGCGGGCCGCCGCCGCGACCAGTTCGGCGTTCGACCGCGCCGCCCGCCCGTCCGGCAGGTGCAGCACGTCTCCTACGCCGGTCCGCGCCCCGGTGCCGTACCGCGCGGCCAGCCGCAGCGCCGGCCAGGCCGCCGCCTCCCGCCCGAACAGCAGCACCGGCACCGGGGGCAGCCGGCGCAGGAGCTCGGCGACCGGCCCCGGGTCGGCGGAGCCCAGCTCGACGAGGAGCCGGACCCGCGCGGGATCTTGTACCGGCCAGGCGAGGAACCGCGCGGGCGGGCCGGGATCCCCGCCCACCGGGACCTCCGCGTCCACCGCGACCCCGCGCTCCAGCAGCGCCTCGGCGAGCTCCCGGGCACCCGGCTCCGCGAACCGCACCACCGCCCGGTCGGGCAGCACCGTCCAGCTCCGCACCCGCGCCAGCCGCCCGGCGTGATCCGGCTCGGACCCCACACTCACGGCCACGCTCACGGGCACGGCCACGGCCGTGCCCACCGCAGCGGAGGCCGCCGCGGAGCCCGCCACCCCGCCGCCGGGCCCGCGACCGCCCGGGACCGGGGCCCCGCACCCGAGACCCGCCTCGCGCAGGGCCTCCAGCAGCGGCCCGACCACCCGGGGCGAGAGGCTCTCGCGGCCGCACGGGGTGCGCGCGTGGACCAGCACCTCCCGGGCCCCGGCGGCCACCGCCGCCACCGCGGCCTCCACCAGGTCCTCGGGACTCATGGGTACGGCCGCCCCGTCGGCGGCCCCCCGGGCCCCGTTCAACGCCACCACGAGAGTCGGCCCCGCTCCGGCCCCTGCCCGGGCTCCGGCCCGGGCTCCGGCCCCTGCCTGGGCTCCGGCCCCTGCTACCGCTCCGTTTCGTGCCTCTGCCCGGGCTCCGGCCCCGGCTCCCACTCCACTCCCCGCCTCTGCCCGGGCTCCGGCCCCCGCCCCGGCTCCCGATCCGCTCCCGGCCCCTGCCCCGCTCACGCCGCCCCCGCCAGGTCGGCCCCCTGCAGCGCTGTTCGCGCGAGCGCCGGTCTAGGCACCACGATTCCGCAGCCCGCGCACACCGGCCCGTCCCACGCCCATCCGGCATGGGACGGCGCGCCGGACGACCCGCCGGGTCTGCCGGGCCCGCCGGCCGTGCCGGGGCCCGACGCCCGGGCCGCGGCCTTCGCCGCCACCGCCGGAGGTACCCGCACCGGCCAGTGCAACTCCCGCGCCCCGCACACCGGACACCCCGTGCCCGGCTCCGATTCCAGCGCCTCCACCAGCCGTCTCAGCACCTCGCCGAGCGCCCCCTGCGGCCGCACGTCCGGATCGGCGCACCGCACCACCGCGTCCCCGCTGCCGCTCCAGGCCCACTCGGGCCGGCGCTGCCCGTCGTGCTTCTCGCGCCTCCGGCGCTCCGCGAACTGCCGTTCGTACGCAAGCCAGACCGCCCGCGCCTCCTCCAGCTCCTCCAGCGCGGCCACCAGCCGCGACGGGTCCGCGGCCCGGTCCTCGGGGCCGATCCCGTGCCGGTCGCACAGGTGCCACCACGTCGCGCGGTGCCCGTACGGGGCGAACCGCTCCAGGCAGCGGCGCAGCGAATGACGCCGCAGGGCCCTGTCGTTGCGCGCGTCGCGCACCTGATGGGCCAGACTCCGGAATCCCGCCATCACACCTTCACCTCCGCCGAGCGCCCAGCACCGGGCGCCGTGCCCGACGCGCTGTGTTCCCCACAGGACCGGCGCCGTGTGCCCAACATGCCCGGCCTGGTGCGGGCGCATGCGGGGGCGGTCGAGGCGTACGGGTGGCACATGGCCAGAACTCAGCGCCCCATGCGCCCCGCGACCACCACCAGCCGGGCCAACTCCTCGTGGCAGATGTCGCTGTGCGCCCCCGAAGGGGCGCCTCCGCGCCGGACCACGGAACCCGCGTCCACACTCACGCAGCCCGCCGCGGGCAGGCCGCCCCCCAGCGCCGCGTCCAGGGTCAGCCGGGGGGTTCCCGGTACCCCCTGCACCCCGTCGTGCCCGATCGCGCCCCACCGTTCGTCGAAACCGAGGAGACCGGCCGAATCGCCGGCCATCCGGGAGGCCAGCGGATAGAACACCTTGAGGGAGGAGTCGTAGGGGGAGTGGCAGGCCGTGAGCGGCCCGTCGATCCTGGCCTGCAGTCCGCGCAGGGCGCCCCCGCGCCCCCGGTCGTGCGGCAGGCTGTCGGCGAACGCGTAGTGGGAGAAGGCCCCTTGGAGGACGGTCAGGGACTTCACGTTCCTTGCCCCGGACGGCAGCCCGCGCAGCGCGAAGGAGACCACCCGGCCGCCGAAGCTGTGGCCGATGAGGTGGACCCGCAGGGCCGGGCGGCGGCCGGCCAGCTCCGCGAGCAGCGGCCCGAGGCCGTGCTCGCCGACCACCCCGGCCCGGGCCTTCATCTGGTAGTACGTGGCCTGGCGCAGCATCTCCTTGGCGCCGTTCCACAGTGTCCGCAGCCCGCCGCCGGCCGAGAAGCCGGGGAAGTCCCGCGGGCCCCCGGGGAACGTGGCGCCCGCCTCGGCCAGGGCGTCGGTGAACTCCCGGCACACCCGCAGGACGTCCCCGCCGAGGAAGTCCGGCACCTCGCGCGGGGCGAAGGCCGCCGCCAGGTCGTCGCCCGTGCCCACCCCGTCCACGCCGGCCAGCTCCCGTACGAGCGCGCCGAACTCGGTGAAGCCGCCCTCGTGCTCGGGCCGCTCCTCCAGCAGCTCGGCGATCCGGTCCAGCTCCGCCGCCCGCCCCGGCCAGAACGCCCCGAGGGCCCGCCGGGTGACCGGGTCCAGGGCCGTGCCGTGGCCCGGTTCCCCCGCCCCTCCCACGGCACCGAGGGCGGGGTCGAAGTCGGGTATCGGCTCGTCCGCGAACCGGATCGAGGGCCACACGACCCCCACGTACCCCAGCCGCACCCCGGTCCCCACCAGATCCGCGAAAGGGGCGTAGAACCGGTCGAAGAGCCGGATCGCGGTCGACCGGTCGGAGTTCCATCCGTGGGCGAAGACCAGCAGGTCCGTGGCCTCGATCCCGAAGACCGCCTCCCGGGCGCCCGGGCCCGCGTCGCCCTGCGCGTCGAAGGTCAGCTCCACGTACGGCCGGGCCCCGATCACCGCCGCCGTCTGACTCGCCCCCGCGGGCACCACCCCGCCGATGTGCACCATGACGTCCCCCTCCACGCCGTGTCCCTGCCCGCAGCATCCTGCGGAACGGGCCGCCGGGCCAGCCCCTGCGCACCCACCGGTTCACGGATACAGCAGGTACTCCTCCCGTACCGCCGCGAACCCCGCCAGCCCGGCCGCCCAGTCGGCCGCGATCTCCTCCACGCCCGCCCCCGCGTCGACCATCAGCCGGACCCGGTCCGAGCCCGTCAGCCGGTCGATCCACTGGTCGGAACGCCACGCGAAGCCGCTCCACACCCGCCGCGCCGTGACCAGCAGCCCGATTCCGGCGCGTACCGGATCGAAGGCCTCCCGGTCGTGGACGAGCAGCCGGACCCCGCCGCAGGTCTTCCCGGCGTGCTTGGAGAAGGAAGGCGTGAAATAGGCCTCCCGGAACCACACCCCGGGCAGCTCCAGCGCGTTCGCCGCCTCCGCCCACCGCCGGTCCACGCCCTCCGCGCCGACCAGCTCGAAGGGGGTGGTGGTACCGCGCCCCTCCGACAGGTTCGTCCCCTCGAACAGACAGGTCCCGGCGTACGCGAGGGCCGTGCCCGGCGTCGGCATGTTGGGGCTCGGCGGCACCCAGGGCAGCCCGGTCCCCTCGAAGAAGGACTCCCGCCGCCACCCGGCCATCCGCACCACCTCCAGCCGCGGGGCGACGCCGGCTCCCCGGAGGAACTCGCCCGCGAAGAGCCCCGCCAGCTCGCCCGCCGTCATTCCGTGCGCCAGCGCGATCGGCTCCCGGCCCACGAAGCTCGCGTACGGGCGCTGCAGGACGGGCCCGGCCGCCCGCAGGGCGCCGACCGGGTTGGGGCGGTCCAGCACCACCACCGCCTTCCCGGCGAGGGCGGCCGCGCGCATGCAGTCGTAGAGGGTCCAGATGTAGGTGTAGAAGCGGGCGCCGACGTCCTGGATGTCGAAGACGACGGTGTCGACCCCGGCCGCCGTGAAGACGTCCGCGAGGCCCTGCCCGCTCTTGCCGTACGTGTCGTACACGGGCAGCCCGGTCGCCGGATCCCGCCCGGCCCCCTCCGAGCCGCCCGCCTGGGCCGTGCCCCGGAAGCCGTGCTCGGGGCCGAACACCGCGACCAGGTCCACGCGTCGGTCCGCGTGCAGGACGTCGACCAGGTGGCGGGCGTCCGCGGTGATCCCCGTCGGGTTGGTGACCACCCCGACCCGCTGCCCGGCCAGCGCGGCGTACCCGTCCGCGGCCAGCCCCTCGATCCCGGTCCGCACCCGGCCGCCGGCGCCGCCCCCGGCTGCCGCACCCCGGGCCTCGGGCCCGCGGGCCCCTGCTGCCGGGGCCGCTGCGCCCGGGGAACCCGCGCTCGGGGCTCCTGCGCCGGGGGCGCCCGGGGTCACCGCCCCCGCCCCCGCCGCCCCAGCCCTGGGGGCAACCGCCCCCAGGGTGCCCGCGGCCCCCGCCGCCCCGGCCAGACCCAGCAACCCGCGTCGCGACAGCTTCATCGCGCCAAAGTAGGGCTCCGCACCCTTCCACCGGGACATACCGACTGGTTAGTCTGCCCGTAACCCGGCAGGCGGCGGCACACCGTGCGGACGCCAAGGCACCACCCCACGAAGGGCGGACCCGTGAACGCGTTCCAGGACCAGCGAGTCGTCGTCACCGGCGCGGGCGGCGGCATCGGCGCCGCCCTCGCCCACCGCTTCGCCGCCGAGGGGGCGACCGTGGCGGTCAACGACCTCGACCCCGCCAAGGCCGCCTCGGTCGCCGAGGCGATCGGCGCCCGCGCCGTCGCGGTGCCCGGCGACGCCTCGGCCGTGGTCGCGCAGGCCCGCGAGGCGCTCGGCGGCAGCGTCGACGTCTACTGCGCCAACGCGGGCCTCGCCTCCGGCGGCGACGCCTTCGCCGACGAGGCCGTCTGGGAGGCGGCCTGGGACGTCAACGTCATGGCCCACGTCCGCGCCGCCCGGCTGCTGCTGCCCGACTGGCTGGAGCGCGGCAGCGGCCGGTTCGTGTCCACCGTCTCGGCCGCCGGTCTGCTGACCATGATCGGAGCTGCCCCGTACAGTGTCACCAAGCACGGCGCGCTCGCCTTCGCGGAATGGCTCTCGCTGACCTACCGCCACCGCGGACTCCAGGTCCACGCCATCTGCCCGCAGGGGGTCCGGACCGACATGCTCACCGCGGCCGGATCGGCGGGCGAGCTGGTCCTCGCGCCCACCGCGATCGAGCCGGAAGCGGTCGCGGACGCACTGTTCGACGGCATGGAGAAGGGCCGGTTCTTGATCCTCCCGCACCCCGAGGTCGCGGACTTCTCCGCGGCCCGGGCCACCGACCCGGACCGCTGGCTGAGCGGCATGAACCACCTCCAGCGCAAGTGGGAGACCCGGTGACCGCAGACACCCCGCTCCCCGCCCCGCCGCCGGCCCCATCCGCCCCGGCCCCGGCGGCCTCCGCCTCGGCCCCGGCGGTCCCCGCCCCGCCCTCCCGCTACGCCGCCAAGCCCTGGCTCGGTCTGCTCAGCCCGGTCCAGCGGGCCCCGATCGCGCCCCCGCCCAGCGTGCTGCACGCCTTCAGCGCCGCCGTCGCCCGCGCCCCCGGCCACACCGCGCTCGCCTACTTCGACGGCCGCCTCACCTACGCCGAGGCCGACGCACTCTCCGGCTCCCTCGCCGGACACCTCGCCGCCCGCGGCATCCGCCGCGGGGACCGGGTCGCCGTCATGCTCCAGAACACCCCACACTTCGTGCTCGCCGTCCTGGCCGCCTGGAAGGCCGGGGCGGTCGTGGTCCCGCTCAACCCCATGTACAAGTCCGGCGAGGTCGGCCACGTCCTGCGCGACTCCGGGGCCACCGCCCTGGTCTGCGAGGCCCGCGCCTGGGAGGCGTACCTGGGCGAGACGGTACGGGGGACGGGCGTACGGGTCGCCCTGACGGCGCACGACACGGACTTCCAGACCCGCAACGACCCCCGGGTCTTCCCCGCGCCCGACAGCGCCCCCACCGGCTTCCGCCGCACGGAGCCCCCCACCGACGAGGCCGGAACCGCCGACGAGGCACCGGGGCCCGACGGGGCAGCCCCCTCCGACGAGGCACCCGGTCCCGACGGGGCAGCCCCCGCCGACGAGGCGCCGGGCCCCAACGGGGCAGCCCCCGCCGACCTCCTCACCGTGGCCCGCCAGGGCCACCCCGCGCCGCCCGACCCCCAGCTCACGGCCACCGACACCGCCCTCATCAGCTACACCTCCGGCACCAGCGGCACCCCCAAGGGCGCCATGAACCCGCACGGCGCGCTCACCCACAACGCCGTCCGCCAGGTGACCGGGCACCCCCTCCCCGAGGGGTCCGGCTATTTCGCGCTCGCCCCGCTCTTCCACATCACCGGCATGGTGTGCGAACTCGCCGCCTGCTTCACCAACGCCGGCACACTGATCCTCGCCCACCGCTTCGAGGCCGGCGCCGTCCTCGACGCCTTCCTCGAGCACCGCCCCGCCTACACCGTGGGCCCGGCCACCGCCTTCATGGCGCTCGCCGCCCACCCCGGGGCCACCCCGGACCACTTCGCCTCGTTCCGGGTGGTCTCCTCCGGCGGCGCCCCGCTGCCGCCCGCCCTGGTCGAACGCCTGCGCGCCGCCTACGGCTTCTACCTGCGCAACGGCTACGGCCTCACCGAGTGCACCGCCCCCTGCGCCTCCGTGCCCGTCCACCTCGAAGCCCCCGTGGACCCCGCCTCGGGCACCCTCTCCGTGGGCGTGCCCGGCGCCGACACCCTCGTACGGATCCTCGACGAGAGCGGCGCCGAGGTCCCCTTCGGGGAGACCGGCGAGATCGCCGTCCGCGGCCCCCAGGTCGTCCCCGGCTACTGGGGCCTGCCCGCCGACACCGCCAAGGCCTTCCCGGACGGCGAACTGCGCACCGGAGACGTCGGGTTCATGGATCCCGAGGGCTGGCTCTACGTGGTCGACCGCAAGAAGGACATGATCAACGCCTCCGGTTTCAAGGTCTGGCCGCGCGAGGTGGAGGACGTGCTCTACACCCACCCCGCCGTGCGCGAGGCGGCCGTCGTCGGCATCCCGGACCCCTACCGCGGGGAGAGCGTGAAGGCTTACGTCAGCCTGCGCCCCGGGGCCGAAACCGACCCGGCGGAGCTGTCCGCGTACTGCGCCGAGCGCCTCGCCGCGTACAAATACCCGCGCCGGGTGGAGATCCTGCCTGTCCTTCCGAAGACGACCAGTGGCAAGATCCTGCGACGGGAACTACGGGAACGCGACCACGGCTGAAAACAGCCGGACCGCGTCCGTACCGCCCGCACACGCGAGGACCACGAAAGGGAGGCGACAGCCATGGCCGCCAAGACCACGACGGAGACCGTCGGGGCGCACGAGGCCCCGGTACCGCGCCGGCTGCTCGCCGTCGCGACCAGGCTGTTCGCCGAACGCGGCTACGACCGCACCTCGGTCCAGGAGATCGTCGAGGCGGCCGGGGTCACCAAGGGCGCGCTCTACCACTACTTCGGGTCCAAGGACGACCTGCTCCACGAGGTGTACGCGCGCATGCTGCGGCTCCAGCAGCAGCGGCTCGACGCGGTGGCCGGTTCCGACGCCCCGGTGGAGGAGCGGCTGCGCGCCGCCGCCGCCGACGTGGTGGTCACCACGATCGAGAACCTGGACGACGCGGCGATCTTCTTCCGCTCCATGCACCAGCTGAGCCCGGAGAAGTTCAAGCAGGTCCGCTCCGAGCGCCGCCGCTACCACGAGCGCTTCCGCGCCCTGGTCGAGGAGGGGCAGGCCGCCGGGGTCTTCTCCGACGCCACCCCGGCCGACCTGGTGGTGGACTACCACTTCGGCTCCGTCCACCACCTGTCGACCTGGTACCGCGAGGACGGCCCGCTCACGCCGCAGCAGGTAGCCGACCACCTCGCGGACCTGCTGATGCGGGCGCTGCGCCCCTAGCGAGCACGGGGTAGTCGGTGTACCCCTCCGGCCCGGACACGTGCATCATGAGCTCCGGCCGGAGCCCGTTGAGCGGGGCGCCGGTGCGCAGCCGCTCCACGAAGTCGGGGTTGGCGAGGAAGCCCCGGCCCAGCGAGACCAGGTCGGCGCCCTCGGCCAGGAGGCGTTCGGCGACGGCCTTGCCGCCGTCGGCCTCGAACTGCTCCCGGGAGAGCAGCTGGTTGGCCATCAGCGTGCCCGGCCAGGCCTTGCGGTGCTCCTGGAAGCGGGAGCGCTCCTGGTCGGCGTAGAGGATGTGGAGATAGACCGGGTCGATCTCCGCCAGGGCCGCCAGCAGCGCCGGGTAGATCTCCCCGGTGTCGCCCTCCTCGATGCCGTTGACGCCCACTCCGGGCGAGATCCGTACGCCGACCCGCTCCCGGCCCACGGCCCCGGCGACGGCCCGGACCACCTCCACGGTGAACCGGATCCGGTTCTCCACCGGTCCGCCCCACTCGTCGGTCCGCAGGTTGGTGCCCCGCGCCAGGAACTGGTGGGGCAGGAAGCCGTTGGCGGCGTGCACCTCCACCCCCGCGAACCCGGCCTGCACGGCATTGCGGGCCGCGGTCGCGAAGTCGGCGACGGTGGCGCGGATGTCCCCGGCCGTCATGGCGCGCGGAGTGGCGGCGTTCCGCAGCCCGCCGGGCGTGTGCAGCGGCTCGGGAAGCGTTACGGCGGAGGGCGCGAGCGGTACGTGACCGCTCGTGTCGGGGTGGCCGATCCGGCCGCCGTGTTCGAGCTGGAGGAACATCGCCGCGCCGCCGCCCGGTCCGGGGGCTCCCGCCCGCACCGCGTCGGTCACCCGGCGCCAGCCGGCGATCTGCTCCGCGGAGTGGATGCCGGGGATGTTCGGGTAGGCCTGCCCCACGGCGCTGGGCGTGGTGCCCTCGGCGATGATCAGACCGGCCGAGGCGCGCTGGGCGTAGTAGGTGGCCATGAGGGCCCCGGGGACTCCGTCGGCCCCGGCCCGATGGCGGGTCAGCGGCGCCATGACCAGGCGGCTGGGGAGCTCCAGGCCGCCGAGGCGGGCGGATTCGAAGAGCCGGGATGCGGTGGGGACCTGCTGTGTCTGCGTCATGCCGGTACCGTAAAACCTGACGTCGATGTCAGATTCAAGTCGGGGCGCGGGGCGCGGGGCGCGGACACGGGGCGCGGACACGGGACGGAGTGCACATGCGGATCGGGGAGTTGGCGGCGCGCACCGGGGTCAGCGAGCGTTCGCTGCGGTACTACGAGACCCAGGGACTGCTGGTCTCCGACCGGACGCCCGGCGGCCACCGCGCGTACACGGAGCGGGCGGTGGACCGGGTCATCCGGATCCAGGAGCTCTACGCGGCCGGACTGCACAGCGCGAAGATCGGGCAGATCCTGCCCTGCATGCGCGACGCGGACGGCGGGCCGAACGTACGGGCCACGCCCGCGCTCGTCGCCGAGCTGCAAACGGAACGGGACCGGATCGACCGGCTGATCGCCGATCTGCTCCGGTCCCGTGAAGTGCTGGATGAGGTCATCGAGGCCGCGGCGGGCCGTACCGCGACCGCCGGCGGGCCCATGGCCGTGGAGAGTTCCTAGCCGAGCGGTGCGACCTCGCGGCCCCAGGTCTCCTTGGCGACCACCGCGAAGGAGATGTACCAGGCGACGCCCGCGGTGAAGAGGCCGAGGAAGCCGCCGGTGTGGGTCAGCGCCGTGCTCTGCGCCAGGTCGCCGAGGGCGAGGAACAGGAAGGTCAGCGCCAGCGAGGCGAACAGCACGCGGTGCGCGACGTCCAGCTTCATGGCGGCGATCGACATGTACGCGGTGAAGATGAACCAGGCCACGAGGAACCAGCCGGTCGCCACGTGCGCCTGGTCGGCCGGCAGCGTGGGGACGACGAACTTCACGTAGCCGGCGAAGGACATCCAGAACGCGCCGTACGAGACGAACGCCGTGGTCCCGAAGGTGTTGCCCCGGCGGAACTCCAGGATGCCCGCGACGAACTGCGCGAGGCCGCCGTAGAACAGAGCCAGCGGCAGCACGACGGCGCTGAGCGCCATGTTCGAGATCAGCCCCGAGTTGAAGAGGCTGAGCACGAAGGTGGTGAGGGCGAAGGCAGCCAGGCCGAGCGGCCCGGGGTTGGCCATGGCCTGCGGCGCGGCGGCGGGGGTGGCCGTGGCCTGCTGTGCGGTGGCGGGGGCGGCCAGGGTGGTGCTGGGCATGACGGGACACTTTCAGTGGGGGACACTCCAAGATATCGGACATCTCGGGCTGGTCTGGACCACTTCGGGCCGTTCTGTACGGGCCGAAGGGCCCTCGGGGGCCCGGCCGACGGGACCCCCTTTGTCAGCGCGAAGCGACCCGGCCGCAGGCCCGCCGGCCACCCGACCGGGCCGCCGCGGGCCCCGCGCGCGGCCCGATGGGCCGGCGGCGGGGTCCCGCACCCCCCGCCCACCATGTCAGCGGTAGCGCTTGAGCTCTCGGTGCGCCAGCGAGCGCTGGTGCACCTCGTCCGGCCCGTCCGCCAGCCGCAGCGTCCGCGCCGCCGCCCACAGCTCGGCCAGCGGGAAGTCCTGGCTCACCCCGCCGGCGCCGTGCAGCTGCACCGCGTCGTCCAGGATCCGCACCACCGCCCGCGGGGTCGCGATCTTGATGGCCTGGATCTCGGTGTGCGCACCCCGGTTGCCGGCCGTGTCCATCAGCCAGGCCGTCTTCAGCACCAGCAGCCGCAGCTGCTCCACAGTGACCCGGGCGTCCGCGATCCAGTTCTGTACGACGCCCTGCGCGGCCAGCTCCTTGCCGAAGGCGGTACGGCCCACCGCACGCCGGCACATCAGCTCGATGGCCAGCTCCGCCATCCCGATGAGCCGCATGCAGTGGTGGATCCGCCCCGGCCCGAGGCGGGCCTGGGCGATGGCGAAGCCGCCGCCCTCCTCGCCGATCAGGTTCCCCGCCGGCACCCGGGCCCCGTCGAAGACCACCTCGGCATGACCGCCGTGGTCGTGGTCCTCGTACCCGTACACCGTCATCGCGCGCCGGATCTCGACCCCCGGGGTGTCCCGGGGGACCAGGACCATGGACTGCTGGCGGCGCGGGTCGGCGCCCCCGGGGTCGGTCTTGCCCATGATGATGAAGATCTTGCAGTCCGGGTTCATGGCTCCGGAGATGAACCACTTGCGGCCCGTGATCACGTACTCGTCGCCGCTCGCGGAACGCTCGATGCGGGTCTCGATGTTCGTGGCGTCCGAGGAGGCCACCTCCGGCTCGGTCATCGCGAACGCGGACCGGATCTCCCCGGCCAGCAGCGGCTCCAGCCACTGCTTCTTCTGCTCCTCGTTCCCGAACTGCGCGAGCAGCTCCATGTTCCCGGTGTCCGGAGCGGCGCAGTTCGTCGCCGTCGGCGCCAGGTGCGGGCTGCGGCCGGTGATCTCGGCGAGCGGGGCGTACTGGAGGTTGGTCAGCCCGGCGCCGTACTCGCGGTCCGGCAAGAAGAGGTTCCAGAGCCCCTGGCGGCGCGCCTCGGCCTTCAGCTCACCGAACACGGCCGGGGTGTCCCAGGGCGAGGCCAGCCGCGCGCGCTGCTCGGCGGCGACGGCTTCCGCCGGGTGGACGTACTCGTCCATGAACGCGAGGAGCCGTCCGCGGAGTTCCTCGGTACGGGCGTCGAATGCGAAGTCCATCGGGGGTTCCTCAGCCTTCGTGCGGTTGCCGGAGTGTGGTCAGACCGTGCTCGATGAAGACCGGGACCAGCTCGCCGATCCGGTCGAAGCCCGCGCCGACGGTCTGCCCGAGCGTGAAGCGGTAGTGGATGCCCTCGAGGATCACCGCGAGCTTGAACCAGGCGAAGGCCGTGTACCAGGCGGCCTGCGAGACGTCCCGGCCCGAGCGGGCCGCGTACCGCTCGATCAGCTCGGCGGGCGCCGGATGGCCGGGGGCCCCGCTGGTCGTGCTGACCGGGGAGTCGGTCAGCCCCAGGTCGGAGCTGTACATCACCAGCAGCCCGAGGTCCGTCAGCGGATCGCCCAGTGTGGACATCTCCCAGTCCAGCACCGCCCGGATCTCGTCGGTGCCGGACGGGGTCGCGCCGATCAGCACGTTGTCCAGCCGGAAGTCCCCGTGCACCACCGTGGGCGCGGGGGAGTCGGGCAGGGCGCGCCCCAGGGCGCCGTGCAGCTCGTCGATCCCGGCGAGCTCCCGCCCCCGGGAGGCCGCGAGCTGCTTGCCCCAGCGGCGCAGCTGCCGGTCCAGGAACCCCTCGGGCCGCCCGAAGTCGCCCAGGCCCACCGCCTCCGGGTCCACCGCGTGCAGGTCGACCAGGGTGTCCACCAGGCCCAGCACCGCCCGCCGGGTCCGCTCGGGGCCGATCGCGGCGAGCTGCCCGGCAGTCCGGTACGGCACCCCGTCCACGTACTCCATCACGTAGAACGGCGTCCCCAGCACGGCCTCGTCCTCGCACAGCAGCAGCGGCTCGGGGACCGGCACCGCGGTGCCGTGCAGCGCGGCGATGACGCGGTGCTCGCGCCGCATGTCGTGCGCGGTGGCCAGTACGTGCCCCAGCGGCGGCCGGCGCACCACCCAGCGGGAGCTCCCGTCGCCCACCTCGTACGTGAGGTTCGAGCGGCCACCCTCGATCAGCCGGCCGGTCAGCGGCCCGGCCGTCAGGCCCGGCAGTGCCCGGTCGAGATGACCGCGCAGCCGCTCCAGATCGAGCCCCGGCGGGCCGGAGGGGCCTTCGGAGGGGGCTGGGGAGGGAGCTGAGGTCATGGTGCGCGCCTCCGTGCGGAGTTGACGACGACGGAACGGACGCCCACCATCATGCCGACCAGTCGGTATGCCGTCCAGTGGGTGGAGGGGCCGGAGTGCGCGAAGTGCGCGGATCCGGCCCGCCGCGCCCGCCGCCCGGTCAGGCGTGGCAGAGGATGGGCGTCCCGCCGTTCATGACGGTCATGTCCCGCAGCACCGCCAGGATGTCCAGCGGCACCCCCTCGGGCTCCCCGGCCAGTTCCGCGTACGCCCGGTGCAGGTTGGCCACCAGCCGCTCGCTCTCCCGCCAGGCGCCGAACTCGCCGAGATCGGCCCGCCGGGCCGCCTCCAGCGGGGTCAGCCCCTTCGCGCGGCCCTCCCGGGCCAGCTCGGCCACGTACCGCAGATAGCGCTCGGTGGCCTCGTACGCCCCGGGATCCGTCAGTGGGCCGTGGCCCGGTACGACCGTCTCCGCGCCCAGCGAGCGCAGCAGCTCCAGCGCCCGCAGCGAACCGGCCAGCGAGCCCATCGCCAGGAACAGCGTGCCCTCCGCGAAGACCAGGTCGCCGGTGAAGACGACCCGCTGCCCGGGCAGCCACACGATGGAGTCGCCGGTGGTGTGCGCGACGCCGGGATGGAGGACCCGCACCTCGGTCTCCCCGACGTGCAGCGTCATCCGGTCGCGGTACGTCAGATCGGGCGCGGTGATGTCCAGCGCGCCGAAGTCGTTCGCCGGCCAGATCAGTTCCAGCTGGCGCCCCGCGGCGAGCTGCTCGGAGCGCGCGTTCTCGTGCGCCAGGACCAGCGCCTCCGGGGCGAACACGCCGTTGCCGTAGGTGTGGTCGCCGTGGTGGTGAGTGTTGACCACCGTGCGGGGGAGCGGCGCCCCGGCGGCCAGCACCGCCGCGCGCAGGGCCAGCGCCCGCCGCTCGGTGGCCGCCGTGTCGACGAGCAGCGTCCGGCCGCCGCCGGTCACGAAGCCGGCGTTGTTCAGGCACCAGCCGCCGTCCGGCTGCACGTAGGCGTGTACCCCCGGCGCGGGCTGGACGAGGTACGGCTCTTCGGCGGGCATCTGCACTCTCCCCGAGTCACGGTGACGGGCGTTCGGCATCCTGCCAGTCACCGGACCGCGCGGGGAGGGGGCGTCAGCCGCCGTCAGTGGTCGTCGTAATGCCCATCGTGCTCGGCGTGTCGGTGCCCGTCGTGCAGGTAGTCGACGTGGTCGCCGTGCTGGACGGACTTGTGACCGCAGTCCGCGCCGTGCGCGTGCGCGTGGGCGGAGTGCTCGGCGTGCCCGGCGGGCTCGCACTCGTCCCAGTGCCCGGCGTGCTCGCGGTGCAGGTGGCCGTCGTGCGCGTAGTCGACGTGGTCACCGTGCTGGACCGGGGTGTGGCCGCAGTCGGACCCGTGGGAGTGCTCGTGCGTGGGGTGTTCCTGATGCATGGTGGTCATGACGCCCGACAATAGTGGAGATGGCCCCTTAACGGCCGATCTGTCCCCCATTAGTGGCGCCCGCCGCGAAAGACCGCCCCAACACCCTTCCCACCCGAGCCCACAGCCCCGAGGCCGGACCGGACCTGGGCCTCCGAGTCCGCTGTCCGAGGCTGGACGGGAGTCGGCCTATGAGCCCGTAGCCGAGGCCGCGCGGGGCCCGATCCGCCAAGCCCGCAGCCCGGGCCGTGCGGGATCGGAGCCTCCGTGCCCGAATCCCGAGGCCGCGGGGGGCCGGATCCTCCGAGCCCGCCGCCCGCCGCCCGCCGCCCGAGACCGGACGGGAGTCGGGCCTCCGAGCCCGAGGCCGGACGGCCGCGGGGGACCGGGGCCTGCGAACCCGCTGTCTGAGGCCGCGCGGGACCCGATCCGTCAAACCTGTAGCCCTATGCCGCGCGGGACCGGGGCTCCCAGCCCGCTGCCCGCCGCCCGCTGCCCGAGGCCGCGCAGGACCGGGGCCTGCGAACCCGCTGACCGAGGCCGCGCGGGACGCGATCCTCCGAGTCCGCTGTCCGAGGCTGGACGGGAGTCGGGCCTCCGGGCCCGCCGTCCGAGGCGGCGCGGGACCGGGGACTGCGAGCCCGCCGTCCGAGGCCGCGTGGGACGCGATCCTCCAAACCCGCAGCCCGAGGCCGCGGGGATCGGGGCTCCGAACCCGCCGTCCGAGGTCGGACGGGACTCGGGCCTCCGAGCCCGCAGGGCCCAGTGTCGCGCGCGGCGGGGCGGGACCGCGCCCTCAGGCGATGACCGTCATCGCGAACACCGCGAGGCCCACCGCGCAGGCCGTAGCCGCCAGCGCCGTACCCGTCGTGAGTCCGGGCGGCCGCGCGGCCGCCAGCTCCCGTACCCGTCGGTGGGCCACCCACATGAAGGCCAGCCAGAGCAGAGCGATCACCCCGCCCCCGGCGACCGCCACAGGGGAGCCGTCCGCCGCGTTCAAGGCCTGGCGCAGCGCCAGTACGGCCACCACCGCGCAGGACAGCGTCGTACGCCGCCACGCGAGCCGGGTCCGCTCGGGCTGCAGTCCCGCGTCGCGCCCGCCGGGGCCCTCGCGGTCGGCGGCGTCGGCCGAGGCGCTCACCGTCCGCTCACCGCCCCTTCGTCCAGCCCAGCAGGACGACCACCACCATCGCCACCGCGACCAGCCCCACCCCCAGACTCAGCACCACCGGGAACCGGGACATCGGCAGGTCCTCACCGCGCCGCATGGCCCGCTCGCACCGCACCCAGTGGTTCACCGCGCGCAGCGAGCAGGCCGCGCCCACCGCGAGCAGCGCGATGGCCATCC
This sequence comes from Streptomyces sp. NBC_01264, assembly GCF_026340675.1. Lineage (NCBI taxonomy): Bacteria > Bacillati > Actinomycetota > Actinomycetes > Kitasatosporales > Streptomycetaceae > Streptomyces > Streptomyces sp. NBC_01264. The sequence goes on along the minus strand of NZ_JAPEOX010000001.1, from coordinate 2,468,687 downwards.
CCACGCGCACCGCCCACCGCAGCTCGGGCAGGAACTGGTCCACGGCGAACCCGCCGCCGATCAGGGCCAGGGCGGTCCTGATCCAGGCCAGGAAGGTCCGCTCGTTGGCCAGCGAGAAGCGGTAGTCGGGGGTCTCGCCCTCGTCCCTCACCCGAGCCGGCGCGAACCACAGCCGCACGTCCTTGACGAAGTCGATCACCCGCCCAATCTACTGTCGCCCCACCCACCCGGCCGCCCGAGGCCCCGGCACGGCGCCCTCGGCAGGTCGTCACCCGGCCCCGACGGCAGGGCCGACCGTCACCTTGCGTGAACCCGCCTGCGGCACGGCCCCGCCGCCCCCCCGGGAGCCCACCCGCCCCCGGCACGGCGCCCCGGCCGGGCCGACCCGACCCCGGGTGTAGGGCCGCCCCGCGTCTTGCGTGAACCACCGTCCAGCGCGGGCCCACCGGCCTCCGGCACGGCTCACCCGCCCCCGGCACGGTGCCCCCGGTAGCGCGTACCCGGCCCCGGCGGCAGGTGCCGACCGGCGCCTTGCGTGAACGCGCCTGCGGCACGGCCCGCTGGCCTCCGGGGCGGGCCCACCCGCCCCCAGCACCGCGCCCCCCGGCCGGGCCGACCCGACCCCGGCGGCAGAGCCGCCCCGCGCCTTGCGTGAACCCGCCTCCGGTGCGGGCCCGCCGGCCTCCGGCACGGCTCACCCGGCCCCGGCGGCAGAGCCGCCCCGCGCCTTGCGTGAACCCGCCTCCGGTGCGGGCCCGCCGGCCTCCGGCACGGCTCACCCGGCCCCGGCGGCAGAGCCGCCCCGCGCCTTGCGTGAACCCGCCTCCGGTGCGGGCCGCCGGCCTCGGGTACGGCTCACCCGCCCCCGACACGGCGCCCCCGGCCCCCGCGCCTTGCGCGAACCCCGCGCCTTGCGCGAACCCCGCGCCTTGCGCGAACCCGCCTCCGGCGCGGCCCACTGGCCTCCGGCACCGCGCACCGGCCTTCGGGACCGTCCACCTGCCCCTGCGCGGCTCACCGGCCTCCGGCACTGTCCACCCGCCCCCCTGCGCGGGCCCACCGGTCACCGGCACGGCGCCCCCGGCTTCCTGTGCGGGCCCACCGGCCTCCGGCGCGGGGCCACCCGCCACCGGCACGGGCGCCCCGGCCCGGCCGGGCCGACCCGGCGGAAGGGCGACCGGCGCCTTGCGTGAACTCCTCGCCCCGCGCGACCCCCGCCCCAGGCGACCCGGCGCCACCCCGTACTCCGAGCGAACCCGCTCCCGCGCCGCCCCTACCGGAGCCCCGCGCCCCGCGCGACCCCGCCCCGGGCATGCCCGACCCGCCCTCGGCGCCACCCCGCACTCCGAGTGAACCCGCCCCCGCGCCGCCCTACCGGCGCCCCGCTCGGAACTCCCGCAGCCTGCGGTACGCCTCCAGGCCGTCCGGTACCCACGGCCACGAGCCGTCCGTGACCCGTCGGGTCACCTCCTCCTCGGGGAGCCACGCGTGCCAGGCCACCTCCGAGGTCTGCGGCCGGACCGGCAGTGCGCAGCGGACCTCGTGCACGTAGCTCCACCAGGCCCCGCCCGGGCCCTCGTACAGGAACTTGAACAGCGGCTCGGGCTGCTCCAGCCCGGTCACCCCCAGCTCCTCCTCCGCCTCCCGCAGCGCCGCCTCCGCGTAGCTCTCGCCCGCGCCGACCACCCCGCCCACGAACATGTCGTAGGACGAGGGGAAGACCAGCTTCGAATCCGTCCGCCGGTGCGTGAAGATCCGCCCCTCCCCGTCCCGCGCCAGCACGAACACGCAGCGGTGGACCAGCCCCGCCGCGTACACCTCGCCCCGCGGGGCCCGCCCCGTCACCCGGTCCTCCCGGTCGACCACGTCCAGTACCTCGTCGGCCGCGCTCATGCCGTGATCTCTCCGCTCCTGTTGACTGGTTACCGCTCCGTAGCAAAGGATCGCCCCACCACCGACGGAGGACGGGTTCCACATGACGTACGACGCAGACGTGATCGTGATCGGGGCCGGGCTCGCGGGCCTCGTGGCCACCGCCGAGCTCGTCGACGCCGGCCGCAAGGTCATCCTGCTCGACCAGGAGCCGGAGCAGTCCATCGGCGGCCAGGCCCACTGGTCCTTCGGCGGCCTGTTCTTCGTCGACTCGCCCGAACAGCGCCGCATGCGGATCAAGGACACCCGCGAGCTGGCCCTCCAGGACTGGTCCGGCACCGCCGGCTTCGACCGCGAGGAGGACGCCTGGCCGCGCCGCTGGGCCGAGGCCTACGTGGACTTCGCGGCCGGCGAGAAGCGCCCCTGGCTGCACGCCCAGGGCGTCCGCTTCTTCCCCGTCGTCGGCTGGGCGGAGCGCGGCGGCTACGACGCGAACGGCCACGGCAACTCCGTCCCCCGCTTCCACATCACCTGGGGCACCGGCCCCGGCCTCGTGGAGCCCTTCGAGCGCCGGGTACGGGCCGGGGTGGCCCGCGGGCTGGTCCAGCTGAAGTTCCGCCACCGGGTCACCGGGCTCTCCCGTACGGCGGGCACCCTCGACACCGTGACCGGCGAGGTCCTGGCCCCCTCCGACGCCGTCCGCGGCACCGCGAGCGGCCGCGAGGCCACCGGGGAGTTCTCCCTGCGCGCCCAGGCCGTGATCGTGACCAGCGGCGGCATCGGCGGCAACCACGACCTCGTACGGGCCCAGTGGCCGGCCCGCCTCGGCACCCCGCCCGCGCGGCTGCTCTCCGGGGTTCCGGCCCACGTGGACGGCCTGATGCTGGGCATCGCGGAAGGAGCGGGCGCCAGCCACATCAACAAGGACCGGATGTGGCACTACACCGAGGGCATCGAGAACTGGAACCCGATCTGGTCCAAGCACGGCATCCGCATCCTGCCAGGCCCGTCCTCGCTCTGGCTGGACGCCACCGGCAAGCGGCTGCCCGTACCGCTCTTCCCGGGCTTCGACACCCTCGGCACGCTCGACCACATCATGAAGACCGGCCACGACCACACCTGGTTCGTCCTCAACCAGCGCATCATCGGCAAGGAGTTCGGGCTCTCCGGCTCCGAGCAGAACCCGGACCTGACGGGCAAGTCGGTCCGCGGGGTCATCGACCGGGCGCGCCAGGCCGTCCCCGGGCCGGTGAAGGCCTTCATGGACAACGGCGCCGACTTCGTGGTCGAGAAGGACCTCTCCGCGCTGGTGCGCGGCATGAACGCGATCACCAAGGACGGACTCCTCGACGAGGAGACGGTCCGGCGCGAGATCGTCGCCCGCGACCGCGAGATCGCCAACCCCTTCACCAAGGACCTGCAGGTCACGGCGATCCACGGCGCCCGCAAGTACCTCGGCGACAAACTGATCCGCACGGCCGCCCCGCACCGGATCCTGGACCCCGCGGCGGGCCCGCTGATCGCCGTCCGGCTCTCGATCCTGACCCGCAAGTCCCTGGGCGGCCTGGAGACCGACCTCTCCTCGCGCGTCCTGACCGCCACGGGAGAACCGCTCCCCGGCCTCTACGCGGCGGGCGAGGCCGCGGGCTTCGGCGGCGGCGGCGTCCACGGCTACCGGGCCCTGGAGGGCACCTTCCTCGGCGGCTGCATCTTCTCGGGCCGCGCGGCCGGCCGCGCGGCGGCGGCATCCGTCTCCTGACCGGCACCGTCTCCTGACCGGCGCCGCGTCCTGACCGGCGCCGCGTCCTGACCGGTGCCGGGGACGGCCACGGCCGGGGCGGGACAAGGGCTGGTCCGCGAGGCCGACGGGACGGGGTACCGTCTTTGTCATGACCGTCAGCAAGAACATCAACAACCCCGTGGGCCAGGGCGGCGGCCAGCGCAAGCGGCAGTCGCGCGCCGAACGCCAGAACAACGGCCCCCACCGCAATCTCGACCGCAGCGGCGCGGCCGACCGTAAGGCCGAGCTGCTGCGCAAGATGCGCGAGAAGGCAGGCCTCGAGGGCGCCGCCGAAGGCTCCGCGCAGCCGGGCGACGCCACCGCACAGAGCTGAGCCACTGCCGCCGTAGGGCGGCGCAGCACCGGACAGGGCCCGGACCGCGACAAGCGGTCCGGGCCCTGCCGTCGTCGTACCCGGCCGCGCTCAGGGCAGACGGGTCACCAGCCGGAACCGCTCCGCCACGACCGGGGTGTCGTCGTCGACCGTGAAGTCCGGGTCGCCGACGGCCTCGCGCATCTGCGGACCGTGCCAGAAAGCCTCGTGGCCGGAGCGCCATTCGGCCACTGACGTGAACCCCTCGCCCTCGTCCAGCGCGTGCCGCAGGTCCACGTCCGCCAGCCGCAGGACCCGTACGTCCGTCACCTCCAGGACACCCACCGGACGCCCGCCGGAGTCCACGATCACCATCCGCTCGCCCGCCACGGGCAGCGGGTCCCCCGCCGCCTCGTAGTCGGCCAGGACGGCCGTGGTCGTGGTCTTGGCGCCGCTCAGGACGGCCGCCACCAGGCTGTCGCGCAGCGGCCCCGGGAAGGCGAACTCGATGGGAGGAAGATCTTCGTAGCCCGTCATGCCGGTCAGCCTACGGCCCTGCGCGCGATCCGGCCCGAACCGGGACGCGCCCTGCCGACAACCTGCCGCGAACCGGAACAACCCCATCAACTCGCCCGTGTGAAAGACCAGTTGAAACGAGCCACGCGGTGGACTGGACCTTGACTCGGAGCTGTGCGTACCGCTTTGCTGTGCGTGATCTTCCGGCCACACCGTCCAACCGCCCGCGTCCTGGAGGGAAACCCGCGGATGTCGCCCCCTCCGCCGCCCCTCGGCCGCGCCCGCAAGCGGGACGCACAGCTCTTCGACCCCGCCCTCTGCGACACGGAACTCGTCGACGTCCGCGCCCAGTTCACCCAGGGCCGCTGGGTCAAGGCCCGCTCCCTCCTCGTCGCCACGGGAGACGACTGGGACCGCCGCGGGCACCGGCTCGTGGTCCTCGCCGAAACCCCGGCCGCGACCGCGTGGGCCCGCGAATGGCTCCTCGCCGAACCGGAGAGCGCCGACGCCGTCACCCTCTTCGCCTGTGCGTCCGTCTTCGGCGCCCTGCGCCGCAAGGGCACCCCCGAGGCCGCCGAGGAGGCCTGCCGCCGCGCCGCGGCCCTGCTCCCGGCCGACCCCACCCCCTGGCTCGGCCTGCTGCTCCTCACCCGGGTCTTCGGCACCGAAGAGGAGTTCAGCCGCCACTTCGACCAGGTCCGGGCCCGCCACCGCGAACACCACCACGCCCACCACCTGATGGTCTCCCGACTGGCCGAACGGTCCCCGGCCGCCGGCCACGACCCGCTCCACGAGGTCTACGACTTCGCCGCCTGGGCCGCCGAGGAGTCCCCGGCCGACTCCCCGCTCGCCGTCCTCCCCGTCATCGCCCACGCCGAGCGCTACCGCGTCCTCGCCGCCGGGCAGGGCCACGGCCCGGACGCCGGAGCCGAGCACTGGTCCGGCCGCCGGGCCCGCCAGGTGCTGCGCGCCGCCTTCGACTGGTGGCTGGAGTGGGAGCGCGAGGACCACCCCCGCAACCGGGTGGACCTCAACTTCCTCGCCCACGCCAAGCTCTGCGAGGGCCGCTCCGCCGAGGCCGCCGCGCTCTTCCAGCGCATCGGCAGCCACGCCACCCAGGCCCCGTGGTCCTACCCCGACCGCGACCCGCACAAGGCCTTCCTCGCCGCACGCAGCGCCGCGCTCGGCACCGCCTGACCCGGCCGGACCCGACCGGTACCGCGCCCGTCCCGCCCAGCTCGCCCCGCTCGACTTGCCCCGCCCAGCACGTCCCGCTCAGTCAGTACCACCCCGCCAGTACCGCTCAGAACGTGCCGCTCAGTCCCCACCCCGAAAGGACACCCCGCCATGCCGACGGGCAGATCCACCACGCTCACCGACCCGGCCGGCCAGGCCGAGATCCCCACGTACAAGGGCCAGGACCGCGCCCTGCGCGCCGACCGCCTCGGCACCGCGGGCCTGCTCCTCTCCGTGCTCGCCGCGAGCGCCCCCCTGATGGTCGTCGCGGGCGTCATGCCCACCACCTTCGGGGTCATGGGCATCGTCGGACAGCCCCTGCTGTTCGTGATCCTCGGCGCCGTCCTCGCCCTCTTCAGCGTCGGATACGCCGAGATGAGCCGGCACGTCCACAACGCCGGCGCCTTCTACGCCTACATCGCGCGCGGACTGGGCCCCACCGCGGGCGCCGGCGCCTCGTTCGTCGCCCTCGTCGCCTACAGCGCCATGCAGGTCGGCGTGTACGGCATCCTCGGCTTCGAGATCTCCGGCCTCTTCGCCACCTACCTCGACACCGAACTCGCCTGGTGGATACCGGCCCTGGCGGCCGTCGTCCTCACCGGCGCACTCGGCTGGCTGAAGATCGACCTCAACGCCAAGGTCCTCGGAGTCCTCCTGCTCATCGAGGTCCTCCTCGTCGTGGTCTTCGACGTCGCCGCCCTCGGCAAGCCCGGCCCGGAGGGCCTCTCCCTGCACGCCTTCAACCCCGAGACCCTCACCGGCGCGGGCCTCGGCACCGCCCTGTGCTTCTGCATCGCCGCCTTCGTCGGCTTCGAGCAGTCCCCGGTGTACGCCGAGGAGACCAGCAGGCCCCACATCGTCGTCTCCCGGGTGATGTTCCTCGCCGTCGGCTTCGTCGCCCTCTTCTTCGCCCTCAGCGCCTGGGCCCTCTCCGTCGCCACCGGCCCCGGCGAGGTGGTCAAGGCCTCCGCCGAGGCCGGCCCCGGCCTGCTCTTCCAGCTCACGGAGAGCCGCCTGGGCACGACCTTCACCGACGTCCTGCACGTCCTCTTCGTGACCGGCATGTTCGCGGCGATGCTCAGCTTCCACAACGTCGTCTCCCGCTACGCCTTCGCCATGGGCCGCGAGGGCCTGCTCCCGGCCGCCTTCGGCCGCACCAACGCGGGCACCGGCGCCCCCGCCACCGGCTCGCTGCTGCAGACCGTGATCTCCGTCGTGGTCGTCCTGGCCTTCGCCCTCACCGACGACACGCCGGCCGGCGACCCCACCGTGCCCGTCCTGCACCTGTTCACCTGGATGGGCAGCGTCGGCGCCCTCGGCGTGACCCTCCTCATGGCCACCGCCTCCTTCGCGGTCATCGCCTTCTTCGTCCGCCGCGGCACCGCCGGCGCCCAGGTCTGGCGGCTCGGCGCGGCGGGTCTCGCCGGCCTCGCCCTGCTCGCCATCGCCGTCTACACGGTCAAGGACTTCGGCGTCCTGGTCGGCGCCGCGGAGGGGTCCGCGCTGAGCTGGGCCCTGCCCGGCATCATCGGCGCCGCCGCGGTCGTGGGCCTGGCGTACGGGCTCTTCCTGCGCTCCGGCCGCCCCGCGGTGCACGCCCGCATCGGCCTGGGCAACGAGGCCTTCCGCCTCGACCAGGCGGCGGAGTCGGCCGACGACGCGGCCCCGGCCCCGCGCGGCTGACCCGTACCGCACGTACGAAAAGGAAGAGGGGACCCGCCACGGCGGGGCCCCTCTTCTCCGTCTTCGACCAGGCGGCGGCTCAGGCCTTCTTGACCACGCTGGACTTCAGCTGCATGGCCCCGAATCCGTCGATCTTGCAGTCGATGTCGTGCCCGTCGACCCCGTCGATCAGCCGGATGTTGCGCACCTTGGTACCGGCCTTGATCCCCGAGGGGCTGCCCTTGACCTTGAGCGCCTTCACGACGGTCACGGTGTCCCCGTCGTTCAGGACGTTCCCGACGGCGTCCTTCACGACCTGCGCACCGGCGTCCGCGCCGCCCTCGGCGTCACTCTCGGCGGGCACCCACTCGTGACCGCACTCGGGGCACACCACGAGCGCGTTCATCTCGTAGGTGTACGCGCAGGAGCATTTGGGGCAAGGGGGAAGATTCTCGTTCACCCGGACAGAATAGACCGAACCGCCCACCGGGCCGCTCCGCGCCGAAGGTGCCGCCAAACGCAGAAAACCCCACGTGAAGTGGGGTTTTCGCTTGGTGTCCGAGGGGGGACTTGAACCCCCACGCCCGATAAAGGGCACTAGCACCTCAAGCTAGCGCGTCTGCCATTCCGCCACCCGGACAAGGTGTCTGTCTCGCGTCCCTCGCGGGCCGTTCCGACGTGGAAAACATTACCAAACATTCCGGGGTCCTCGATCACACCCCCCGGCGGCCGAGGATCGCCCTTGGGGGAAGCGGCCCGGGGGGTGAGGATGGAGTCAGTTCGGTACTGATCAGTGGGAGGAAGCAGCGTGAGCGAATCGGGCGCGGGCAGGACCGTCTCCGGCGAGGACGAGGTCGTCGACCTCTGCCGGGACCTCATCCGGATCGACACCAGCAACTACGGGGACCACTCCGGGCCCGGCGAGCGCAAGGCGGCCGAGTGGGTCGCCGAGCAGCTCGCCGAGGTCGGGCTGGAGCCGCAGATCTTCGAATCGCACAAGGGGCGCGCCTCGACCGTGGCGCGGATCGAGGGCGAGGACCCCTCGCGGCCGGCGCTGCTGATCCACGGGCATACCGACGTGGTCCCGGCCAATGCCGCCGACTGGACCTACGACCCCTTCGCGGGCGAGATCGCCGACGGCTGCGTGTGGGGCCGCGGCGCGGTCGACATGAAGGACATGGACGCGATGACGCTGGCCGTCGTACGCGACCGCATGCGCAGCGGGCGCAAGCCCCCGCGCGACATCGTGCTGGCCTTCCTCGCCGACGAGGAGGCGGGCGGCACCTTCGGCGCCCGCTACCTCGTCGACAAGCACCCCGACCTCTTCGAGGGGGTGACGGAGGCGATCGGCGAGGTCGGCGGCTTCTCCTTCACCGTGAACGAGAACCTGCGGCTGTACCTGGTGGAGACCGCCCAGAAGGGCATGCACTGGATGCGCCTGACGGTGGAGGGCACCGCCGGCCACGGTTCCATGACCAACAACGACAACGCCATCACGGAGCTCTGCGAGGCCGTGGGGCGCCTGGGCCGCCACACGTGGCCCGTACGGGTCACCAAGACCGTCCGGCACTTCCTGGACGAGCTCTCGGACGCGCTGGGCACCCCGCTCGACCCGGACGACATGGACGCCACCCTCGCCAAGCTCGGCGGCATCGCCAAGATGGTCGGCGCGACCCTGCGCAACTCCGCCGCCCCGACCATGCTCGGCGCCGGCTACAAGGTCAACGTCATCCCCGGCCAGGCCACCGCCCACGTGGACGGCCGTTTCCTGCCGGGCTACGAGGAGGAGTTCTTCGCCGACCTCGACCGGATCCTCGGGCCGCGCGTGAAGCGCGAGGACGTCCATGCGGACAAGGCCCTGGAGACGGGCTTCGACGGCAAGCTCGTGGACGCCATGCAGACCGCCCTGAAGGCGCACGACCCGATCGCCCGCGCGGTCCCGTACATGCTCTCCGGCGGTACGGACGCGAAGTCCTTCGACGACCTCGGCATCCGCTGCTTCGGCTTCGCCCCGCTCCAGCTTCCGCCGGAGCTGGACTTCGCCGGGATGTTCCACGGCGTGGACGAGCGGGTGCCGGTGGAGGGTCTGAAGTTCGGCGTCCGGGTGCTCGACCGGTTCATCGACGAGTCCTGAGGCGGGTGGCGCTCAGAGCCGGGCGTAGCTAACGCACGAGAATCGGGAAGGTGTGCGGAAAGCACTGAGAAGAGTGAATGCGCTCATACGCTCGTAGCCCCGGTGATCCCTTCTCGTTACAGGTGGTGCGGTCCGCGGCTGGGACCGCGCTTGCCTACTAGGAGGAACAATGTTCAAGAAGGTTGCCGCTGCTGCGGCTGTCACCGGTGGTCTGGTTCTCGCGGGTGCGGGTATGGCTGTCGCCGACGCGGGTGCCCAGGGTGCGGCCATCGGCTCCCCCGGCGTCCTGTCCGGCAACGTCGTCCAGGTTCCGGTCCACGTTCAGGGGAACGTCTGCGGCAACACGATCTCCGTGATCGGCCTGCTGAACCCGGCTTTCGGCAACACCTGCGTCAACGCCTGACGTATCTGAAGTCCGCGGCCCCGGAGCGCTTTCCAGCGCTCCGGGGCCGTCGGGTTTCACGGGCTCCGGCGATGTCCTCGCCGGAGCCCGGGCATCTGGCCGCGGGCATGCCGCAGACCGGCGCCTCGCTCCACCGCCGGGCGCGGGACGCGGCCTGACGGTTCCTCACGACACGAGCCCCGCCCCAGGGGCCCGCGTCACCAGGTCGCGCGGACCTGGCGGATGATCCGGCGGCGCAGTCGCACGCGGCGACTGCCGTCCCGAAACAGCGACAGCCGGTCGAGCTCCCAGTGCCCGTACTCGGCGTGTTCGGTCAGCAGGCGGGTCGTTTCCTGACGTGGAACCCCGCGGGGCACGTACAAGTCGACAAATTCGTATTCCGGCATCGCATCTATTGTGCCGCGAGAGCCCCGCTACGGATAGCGTCTGCACTATGTCTGATGCCGCTCTGCCCACTGTTGCCGAGGTACGCGCCGCCGCCGAGGCGGTCAAGGCCGCGCTCGACCGTCACCTCGCCGCGGTCGAGAGCAGGATCGGGGACGATGACCCGGACGTCTACGCCGCGTTCAACGAACTCGCCGCCGCCGCCGAGGAGTACGACGAGCTCCTCTACGACCGCTACGACGAGGTCACCCCGTTCGAGATCCCCACTCCCGAGGACGGGCTCCCGTACACCGGCCCCGCCGAACCCGCCGCCTTCAGCGTGCTCATCCGCCGCGACTACGCCGTCGTCGAGCCGGCGCGCCTGATCGCCCAGGCCGAACGCGTCGTCGCGCACGACCGCGAGGCCGAACTCGACCACGACGGCGGCACCGCCGACGCGCTCGGCGTGCTCTTCGGCGAGTACGAGCCCGACGAAATCGCCTCCCGGGCCAAGGACTTCGGTCTGGAGGAGGGCGATTCCACCCTGTGGATCGCCGCTTCGGAGGAGGTCGCGGAACCGGGGGAGTGGCTCGGTTCGCCCTTCGGGCACATCGATCCGCAGGACGTCATGCACCGGTTCGACGTCAGCTCGGTCTTCGACGAGGACGAGGGCGACGACGGCGACGAAGCCGACGAGAGTGACGACGAGGAGGCCGGGGACGCCCGGCCGGCCGAGCGCGGCCTGACCACCGCCTGACCCGACCCGACCGACACCTCGTACGGAACGCACCGCGGCCCCCGTCCCACCCGGGACGGGGGCCGCGGCACGTCCGCTACTCGGACTGCGCGGACGCCGACTGCACGAGCGCCCGCAGCAGACCCGTCAGCCGGGTCATACGGGGCTTCGCCGGGACCTCCGCGACCGCGCGCGGCAGGGCCTGGTCCACCCCGTGCACCACCGAAAGGTGCCGCTCGGCCCGGCCGAAGGCCGTGTACACCCAGTCCCGGGACAGGGCCTGAGCCGCGTCCCCGGGCAGCACCACGACCGCCGCGGGCCAGCGCGAGCCGACGGCCTGGTGCGCCGTCACGGCCCAGCCGTGCCGCACCTGTGACTCCACCCGCTCCTTCGGTACGACGATCCGCGCGCCCGCGGCTCCGGCCAGGTGCAGCCCCTGCGCATCGGCCGACACCACCCGGGCCGGCAGCGCCCGCCCGGCGGAGGGCACGTGGACCACCCGGTCACCGGGGTCGAAGCCGCCGAACCGGCCGGGGCCCGGGTTCAGCCGCTCCTTGAGGGCCGCGTTGAGCGCGCGGGTGCCCGCCGGGCCGCCGTGCCCGGGGGTGATCACCTGGACGGCGTCCGCCGGGATGCCGAAGGCGCGGGGCACCGACTCGGCCACCAGCTGCACCGTGCGGTGCACCGCCTCCCCGGCGTCGCGGACCGGGACGATGACGACCTCCTTGCCGGGGGCGTCGACCTGGTACAGCTCCCCGACGCCGATCCCCGAGACCAACTCGCCGATCGGACCCGGGTCAGGGATCCGGGAGACGAGCTGCGGGCAGGCACGGGCCGCGAGCACGTCGCCGAAGACCCGGCCGGGCCCGGCGGAGCCGAGCACCGCGGGGTCGCCGGACAGCACCAGGCGGGCCCCGTCGGGGACGGACTCCACCAGCGCGGCGGCCGTCTCCACGTCCAGCTGCGGGGCGTCCAGCACGATGAGCAGGTCCAGCGCGAACTGCCCGTCCGCGTCCCGGCCCGGGCCCTCGGCGCCGGCCAGCAGGCCTGCCACGGTGACGGCGTCCTCGGCGGGGGCGTGCGCGGCCAGGACCGCCCGCAGGCCGAACTCCCGGGCGGCCGTGAGCAGGGCCCGGGGCTCGGCGCGGGCGGCCTCGCCGCCGGTGTGGGTGACCAGGCCGTGCCCGGCGGCGGCGCGGATCAGCTCGGCGCCGGGGCCGGTGGCGGCCTTGTCCCAGTCGGCGGGGTCCGTGAAGGTGTTGGCGAGCCGGGCCAGGCCCTCGGCGAGGCTCTCCTCGGCCATGGCGGAGCCCTCCAGGCCCACCAGGACCCTCCCCCAGGCTCCGCCCGGGGGTGCCCCCGGGGGCTGCTCTTCGTCCTCCGCTACGGGCGGCCCGACCGGCTCCTCGAAGGCCAGCGCGGCGCCCTCGCCGACGGCCGCCTCCAGGGCCTCCGCGGGATCCGGTACGCCGTACTGGGCGAGGGCCGACTCCAGGGTGGGCGCCTCCAGCACGGTGTGGCCCTTGGCGGCGGCCTGCGCCAGCAGCCAGCCCACCAGGGCGGCGGCGCGCCGCTCGTCCCCCGGGCCGGTCGTCTCGGCGCCGAGCAGGGCGCGAGCGAACCCGTCGGCCTGGGTCGGCCGGACCCCGGCGACGGCCAGCAGCCGCCAGGGCGACTCGGCCAGCTGCGCGGCGGCGTCCTCGCCGAGGGCGGCGGCGGCCTGCGGGGCGAGGGCCTCGGGGGCTCCGCCCCTGGCCAGGACGGCGCGGATCGCCTGGACGGCGTCGGGGGAGGGGGCGGTGGCCTGCGCCTGCGCCTGCGCCTGCGTCTGCGTCTGCGGCGCGGGGGCGGGTGTGCGCGCCGGGGCGGGCGCCTTGGCGGGCTCCGGCCGGCGGGGCGCCGGGGGCGCGTCGAACCGGGCGGGGGGCTTGCCGCCGCTCTCCACGGCCCGTACGGCGGCCAGCAGGTCGGCGGCCGTGCCGCTGAGCTTGGCGCCGGCCTCCACGGGGGCCTCGCGCTCCGCCTTGCGGCGGGCGATGCGCTCCCGCTCGATCTTCTGGGCCGCCAGTTCCGCGGCGGCCTCGCTGAGTTGGGGCACGGCCTCGGCGGCCCTGCCCGCGGCGGCGTGTGCGCCGGTCCCGTCAGCGGCTTCCGCTTCCGCTTCCGCGTCCGTCGAGTCCGTCTCGGCATCAGCGTCGCCGGTGGTGGGCCCTGCGGGGCTTTCCCCCACCCCGCCCCTTCCCGAAACCGGGGGCTCCGCCCCCGGCCCCCCGTCCCCGCTCCCGGCTTCGCCGGACGGTGCGGCTTCCGGGCCCGCGTTGCCGTCCTCGGCTTCGCCGGACGGTGCGGCTACCGGCTGCGCGTCGCCGTCCTCGTCCTCGGCTTCGCCCGGCGGCGCGGCTTCGGCGTCCGCGTCGCCGTCCTCCGCGTCGCCGTCTTCCGCGTCGGCCTCCTCCGCCTTGCCATCTTCCGCGTCGCCGGAGGGTGCTGCCTCCGGTTGCGGGGTGCCGGGTTCGGGTTCGGCGGGCTGGGGGGCGTCCGTGGCGTTGGGCTCGCCGGGCTCCGGGGTCGGGGCGGCTTCCGCGGCGGCGGGGGTGTGCTCCCGGGCCGGGTCGGCCGGTTCTGCCGCGGCAGCGGGGTCGCTCACAAGGTGCTCCAGTCCTGATCGGGATAGCGGTGGACGGGCGCCGAGACGTCGTCCAGCGCTTGGCGGATCTCTTCCGGAAGACTAAGGGCCTCCACCGACAGGGCCGCCCCGAGCTGCGCCGACGTACGCGCTCCGACGATCGGCGCGGCCACCCCGGGGCGGTCGCGGACCCAGGCCAGGGACACCTGCAGCGGGGTCACCGCGAGGCCGTGCGCGGCCGTCGCCACCGCGTCCACGATCCTGCTCGCCGCCTCGTCCAGGTAGGGGTCCACGAACGCGGCCAGGGTCTCCGAGGCACCCCGGGAGTCCGCCGGGGTGCCCGCCCGGTACTTGCCCGTCAGGACGCCCCGGCCCAGGGGGGAGGAGGGGAGGAGGGACAGGCCCAGGTCCAGCGCGGCCGGGACCACCTCCCGTTCCACGCCGCGCTGGAGCAGGGAGTACTCCATCTGCGTCGACGCCAGCCGGGTCCGTACCCCCGGCGCCGCGAGCTGCCAGGTCGCCGCCTTCGCGAGCTGCCAGCCGCTGAAGTTCGACACGCCCGCGTACCGGGCCCGGCCGCTGCTCACCGCGATGTCCAGCGCCTGGAGGGTCTCCTCCAGCGGGGTCCAGGGGTCGAAGGCGTGGACCTGCCAGAGGTCGACGTAGTCCGTGTCCAGACGGGCCAGGGAATCGTCCAGCGCCGCGAGGAGGTGGCCGCGCGAGGCGTCGAAACGGCGGTCCGGATCGGCGACCCCGCCGGCCTTCGTGGCGATCACCAGGTCCCGCCGCGGGACGACGGAACCGATCAACTGCCCGAGGAGGTACTCCGCCTCCCCGCCGCCGTACACGTCCGCCGTGTCCACGAGCGTGCCGCCCGCGTTCCAGAACGTCTTCAACTGCGCGGCCGCTTCCGCCTCGTCCGGTCCGTCCGCCGACCGGCCCCAGGTCAGTGTGCCGAGACCGATCCGGGAGACGCGCAGTCCGGTGCGGCCGAGATGCCTCTGCTCCATGAGGGCTGAGACTACTGCCGCACTGACGCGGGACGGCCGGGCGCGCTACAGTCCCCGCAGACCTACGTTACTGATCGGTAAACCGGTAAGGGGACGACTTATGCGGCTCGGCATCAATCTCGGCTACTGGGGCGCTGGCATGGACGCCGACAACCTGGCCGTCGCGCAGGAGGCCGACCGCCTCGGCTACGACGTCTGCTGGGCCGCGGAGGCCTACGGCTCCGACGCGCCGACCGTGCTCGCCTGGGTCGCCGCCCAGACCGAGCGCATCGACGTGGGCTCCGCGATCCTGCAGATCCCGGCTCGCCAGCCCGCGATGACGGCCATGACGGCCGCCACCCTCGACTCGCTCACCAAGGGCCGCTTCCGGCTCGGCCTCGGCGTCTCCGGACCGCAGGTCTCCGAGGGCTGGTACGGCGTGAAGTTCGACAAGCCGCTCGCGCGGACCCGCGAGTACGTGGAGATCGTCCGCAAGGCGATGACCCGCGAACGGCTCAGCTACGAGGGCGAGCACTGGACCCTGCCGCTGCCCGGCGGGCCGGGCAAGCCGCTCAAGCTGACCGTGCACCCGGAGCGCGAGCACATCCCGCTCTACATCGCCGCCATCGGGCCGAAGAACCTGGAGCAGACCGGCGAGATCGCCGACGGCGCCCTGCTGATCTTCCCGGCCGCCGAGCACCTGGAGGCCACCGCGCTCACCCACATCCGGGCGGGCCGCGAGAAGGCCGGGCTGACGATGGACGGCTTCGACGTCTGCCCGACCGTGCCGCTGGCCCTCGGCGACGACGTGGCCGGGCTCGCGGACACGTTCCGCCCGTACACCGCCCTGTACGTGGGCGGCATGGGCAGCCGCAAGCAGAACTTCTACAACCAACTGGCCCAGCGCATGGGTTACGAGAAGGAAGCCGCCGAGATCCAGGACAAGTACCTGGCCGGCGACAAGCAGGGCGCGGCCGCCGCGATCCCGCACTCGCTGATCGACTCCACCACCCTGCTGGGTCCGGTCGAGCGCATCGCCGACGGGATGAAGGCCTACGCCGAGGCCGGGGTCACCACCCTGACGCTCGCCCCGGCCGGCTTCACCCTGGAGGAGCGGACGGCCGCCCTGCGGGCCGGCGTCGAGGCCATGGAGCTCGCGGGCCTGGCCTGAGCGACACCGGGGGCCGGGCGGCCGCCGGACGGACCCGGGCGGCCGCCGGACGGAGTCCGGCGCAGCCGCCCGAAGCCGGCGAAGCCGTGCGAGGGCGGCGTCGAAAGGGGTGCGGTCTGCGGCCGTGGTGGGGGCTCGGGGGGTCTTCCCCGCCACGGCCGACACAGCCAACAACGCGCGGGGCGGCCGTGGGGTTACGCCCCCGGAGCCTCCGGTCGCAGTCGTTCATTCGGCCGAGCCGTACGCCGCACCCGGTTGCCCGGCCCCCGAATCGGGCCTTGACTCGACACATGCTCTCTGCGCGCAGCCTGTTCCGGGAGATCGTCGACCACGACGACTCCTTCCAGCTGTTCTGCTCCATCGCCGCCGGCGGCGAGTCCCAGGGTGGCTGGGAGAACGCCCGGATCGCGGCGCTGGTGCCCGATTCCATGCGCGACCTCGCGCCCAAGATCACCCGGCACGGCGCCGACGAGGACAAACACGGCCGGATCTTCAACGCGCTGCTCCGCAAGCGCGCCCTGCCCCCCGTGCCCGTCCCGCCGGAGACCGACTACACGATGCTGCTGGAGCGGCGCGGCATCGGCCTGAGCCACGAGAAGCTGGGCGGCGAGCGGGCCCTGAGCGAGGAGGACGTCATCGTCTACCTCGCGCACAGCCGGGTCACCGAACAGCGCGCCGCCGACCAGATGATCATGCTGGTCCGGTACTTCGGGGACGACCCCGAGCTCGGCAAGGCCATCCGCATGATCGGCGCGGACGAGGACAACCACCTGGCCTACTGCCACGAGGAACTGCTGCGCCTCGCCCGCGCCGGCCACGGCCGCACCATCCACCGGGTGCTGCGCGAGTGCGCGCTCGCCGAGATCGCCGTCTACCGCGACGTGAGCCTCGCGGTCATGGGCCACATGGGGCGGCTGCTGGGCTGGCCCGCGCCGAAGGCGGCCGCGCTGGCCGCCGGGATCCGCGGGATGTACGCGTACGAGCGCTTCAGCGGCTGGCACCGGATGGTGGACCTGCGCCCGCCGCGGCGGAGCAACCCCCTGGGCGGGCGACCGACCTCGGCGCCCGAGTTCGCCTAGGGCGTCCCGCCGGTCACCCCCGACCGGGTCCCGGCCTCAGAGCCACCCGCGGCGCTTGAACATCCGGTGCAGGCCCAGGCACATGGCCACCATCACCAGGACCACCAGCGGATAGCCCCAGCGGTGCTTGAGCTCCGGCATGTGCTCGAAGTTCATCCCGTAGATCCCCGCCACCATCGTCGGGACCGCCGCCATCGCCGCCCAGGCCGAGATCTTGCGCATGTCGTCGTTCTGCCGGACGCCCATCTGCGCCAGGTGCGCGGCCAGCGCGTCCGAGAGCAGCCGGTCCAGGCCCTCGACGTACTCGTTCGCCTTCGTCAGGTGGTCCGCGACGTCGCGGAAGAACGGCTGGGCGTGCTCGTGCACGAAGGGCACGTCCCCGAAGGCGAGCCGGTCCATCGGCGCCAGCAGCGGACTCGTGGCCCGGCGGAACTCCAGGACCTGCCGCTTGAACCCGTAGATCCGGGCGGCGGTGTTCTTGCTGTCCGCGGGATTCGGCGAGAACACCTCCGCCTCCAGCTCCTCCAGATCCGCCTGGAGCTCGGCGGCCACCTCGATGTAGTGGTCCACCACCGCGTCCGAGACCGCGTACAGCACCGCCGTGGGGCCGTGCTTGAGCACCTCGGGATCCTGCTCCAGCCGGTGGCGTACGGCGGCCAGCGCGGCCCCCTCGCCGTGCCGGACCGTGACGACGAAGGAGTCGCCGATGAACACCATCAGCTCGCCCGTGCTCACCGTGTCCGAGGCGTCGTCGTACATCACCGGCTTCAGGACCACGAACAGCGAATCGTCGTAGACCTCCATCTTCGGCCGCTGGTGCGCGGTCAGCGCGTCCTCCACCGCCAGCGGATGCAGCCCGAACTCATGGCTGACGTGCTCGAACTCCTTCTCCGTCGGCTCGTACATGCCGACCCACAGGAAGGAGTCACCGGTGGCCCGCGCCTCGTCGAGGGCGTCGGAGAAGTCGTCGGGCGCCTCGGAGCGGCGGCCGTCGCGGTACATGGCGCAGTCCACAATCACTCGCGCATTGTTCCCTGCCCGGGCCCCGACCGCACGCCGGCGGCACCGCATACCCTTCTGCCATGGCCACGCTGATCCTCGTACGACACGGGCGGTCCACCGCCAACACCGCAGGGCTGCTCGCCGGATGGACCCCGGGGGTGACCCTCGACGAGCACGGAGCCGCACAGGCCGCCGCGCTGCCCGGGCGGCTCGCCGCCGTGCCCCTCGCCGCCGCCGTCAGCAGCCCGCTGGAGCGGTGCGCCGAGACCCTCGCCCCGCTGCTGGCGGCCCGGCCCGGTCTCGCCCTGCACACCGACGAGCGGATCGGCGAGTGCCACTACGGCGACTGGTCGGGCCGCAAACTCTCCGAACTGTCCGAAGAACCGCTGATGCGCATCGTCCAGCAGCACCCCTCGGCCGCCGCCTTCCCCGGCGGTGAGTCCATGCGCGCCATGCAGGCCCGCGCCGTGGACGCCGTCCGCGACTGGAACGCGCGGATCGAGGAGGAGCACGGCGCCGACGCCGTGTTCCTGATGTGCTCGCACGGCGACATCATCAAGTCCCTTGTGGCGGACGCCCTCGGCATGCACCTGGACCTCTTCCAGCGGATCCACGTCGACCCCTGCTCGGTCACCGCGATCCGCTACACGCCGACCCGCCCCTTCCTGCTCCGGCTCGGCGACACCGGCGACTTCGCCTCCCTCGCACCCCGCGAGAAGGCTTCGCCGGACGCCGCCGAGGCCCCGGGCGACCCGGAAGCGGGCGGCGAGGCGGTCGTAGGGGGCGGTGCGGGCGCGGTGTGATCGAACGGCGCAGTAGGGTGGACGGGCCAACCCATGGGCGCAGCCCTGCCCCTGCTGCCGACGCTTGGAGACTGGACGTGCCCCGTCAGGTGTTCCTCTACGACCCACCGGACCGTTTCGTGGCCGGCACGGTCGGCCTGCCTGGACGCCGTACGTTCTTCCTGCAGGCCTCCACCGGCCCCCGGGTCACCTCCGTCTCCCTGGAGAAGACCCAGGTGGCGGCGCTCGCGGAGCGCATGGAAGAGCTGCTGGACGAGGTCGTACGGCGCACCGGGGGCAATGCCCCCGTCCCCGCCGTGGCCCCCACAGAGGCGACCGACACCGCACCCCTCGACGTCCCCGTCGAGGAGGAGTTCCGCGTCGGCACCATGGCCCTGGCCTGGGACGGCGAGGACCAGCGCATGATCGTCGAGGCGCAGGCCCTGGTGGAACTCGACGCCGACTCGGAGGAGGACCTCGCCGAGGCGGAGGAGCGGCTGCTCCAGGACGAGGAGAACGGGCCGCCGATGCTGCGCGTGCGCCTCACCGGCGCCCAGGCCCGGGCCTTCACCAAGCGGGCCCTGGACGTGGTCAACGCAGGGAGGCCGCCGTGCCCGCTGTGCAGCCTGCCGCTGGACCCCGAAGGGCACGTCTGCCCGCGCCAGAACGGCTACCGGCGCCAGGCGTGAACTCCACGGGGGGAACGACGGAACTGGAAGCACTGCTGGCCCACGGGGAACTCACCGTCGTCGGCCGGATCCGGGAGGCGTCCAACGCCGTCCTGCTGTGCACCGTCACGCACGGGGGCGCGAGCACCGACTGCGTGTACAAGCCGGTCAAGGGCGAGCGCCCGCTGTGGGACTTCCCCGACGGCAACCTCGCCCAGCGCGAGGTCGCCGCGTACCTGATCTCCGAGGCCACCGGCTGGGGGCTGGTGCCCCCGACCGTGCTGCGCGACGGACCGTACGGCGAGGGCATGGTCCAGCAGTGGATCGAGACCGGGGAGTCCCCGGAGGCCGAACTGCTCGCGCTCGTGGACGGCGAGGAGGCGGGGGAGGGCTGGAAGCCCGTCGCCTTCGCCGAGGTCGGCGAGGGCCGCACCGCGCTCCTCGTGCACGCCGACGACGAACGGCTGCGCCGGATGTCCGTCCTCGACGCCGTGATCAACAACGGCGACCGCAAGGGCGGCCACCTGCTGCCCGCGCCCGACGGACGTGTCTACGGCATCGACCACGGAGTGACCTTCCACACCGAGGACAAACTGCGCACCCTGCTCTGGGGCTGGGCGGGGGAGCCGCTGACCGGGGAGGCGACGTCCGTCCTGACCGCCCTGGAGGCCGCACTGGCCCCCGGAGAGCCCCTCGCCACCCGACTGGCCGAACTGGTCACCACCGCAGAGCTGGCCGCCGTACGGGCCCGTGTGGCCCTGCTGCTGCGCACCGGGAGGCATCCGCAGCCCTCCGGACAGTGGCCCGCGATCCCGTGGCCGCCCGTCTGAGCGGGCCGCCGACCGTACGGGCGCGTACGCATAGAACCGGCCATGGCGCAAGAGCGCCGATCAAGACAACAGTGCAGGTCCGGTTAGTTTTCGGAACACTCGTCCGGTTAGGCTCGAGACATGCATGCCTGGCCCGCTTCTGAGGTCCCCGCCCTGCCTGGCAAGGGCCGCGACCTCCAGATCCACGACACCGCGACCCAAGGGACGATCACCCTCGCCCCCGGTCCCGTCGCCCGTATCTACGTCTGCGGGATCACCCCGTACGACGCGACGCACATCGGTCACGCGGCGACCTACAACGCGTTCGACCTCGTGCAGCGCGTGTGGCTCGACACCAAGCGGCAGGTCATCTACGTCCAGAACGTCACGGACGTCGACGATCCACTGCTGGAGCGGGCCCTGCGCGACAACCAGGACTGGACCGAGCTCGCCGAACGCGAGACCGCTCTGTTCCGCGAGGACATGACCGCCCTGCGGATGCTCCCGCCGCAGCACTACATCGGCGCCGTCGAGGCCATACCCGGCATCGTGCCGCTGGTCGAGCGGCTGCGGGACGCGGGCGCCGCCTACGAGCTGGACGGCGACGTCTACTTCTCGGTGGAGTCCGACCCGAACTTCGGCAAGGTGTCCAACCTGGACGCCGAGGCGATGCGGCTGCTGTCGGCCGAACGCGGCGGCGACCCGGACCGGGTGGGCAAGAAGAACCCGCTCGACCCGATGCTGTGGATGGCGGCCCGCCCGGGCGAGCCGAGCTGGGACGGCGGCTCGCTGGGCCGCGGCCGGCCCGGCTGGCACATCGAGTGCGTGGCCATCGCCCTGGACCATCTGGGGATGACCTTCGACATCCAGGGCGGCGGCTCCGACCTGGCCTTCCCGCACCACGAGATGGGCGCCTCGCACGCCCAGGTGCTGACGGGCGAGTTCCCGATGGCCAAGGCGTACGTACACGCCGGGATGGTCGCGCTGCACGGCGAGAAGATGTCGAAGTCCAAGGGCAACCTGGTCTTCGTATCGGCCCTGCGGCGCGCCGGAGTGGACCCGGCGGCGATCCGCCTGGCCCTGCTCTCGCACCACTACCGCGCGGACTGGGAGTGGACCGACGAGGTCCTCGCGGAGGCGGTGGCCCGCCTGGAGCGTTGGCGCGCGGCCGTCTCCCGCCCCGACGGCATCCCGGCCGACGACCTGGTCGAAGAGGTCCGCGAGGCCCTCTCCAACGACCTGAACGCCCCTGCCGCTCTCGCGGCGGTCGACCGCTGGGTCGAGCGCCAGCTCGTCACCGACGGCGACGACGAGTCGGCCCCCGGCCTGGTCTCGCGCACTGTCGATGCCCTGCTGGGCGTTGCCCTGTAAACACTCACCGGAGGGGCTGGAATTGCCCGTAGGGCAATTCCAGCCCCTCCGGCGTTTGAGGAGCGGGGTCCGGGGCGGAGCCCCGGGAAACGGCGAAAGGGCGGGGCGGGGAGAAGATCCCCCGCCCCGCCCCCTCACACGGCTACGCCTCCGGAGGCGCCTCGTCCTCGTCCGGCGAGGCCGCCGGAGGGGCCGGGGGTTCCTCCTCGGTCCCCGAAGGCTTCCGCTTCGGCGGCCGCGGCATCCCACCCGAGGTGTCCCTCAGGTACGACCCGTCACCCGGCTCCGCGCCCGCGGACGGATCCCGCCGCCGCAGATACCGCTCGAACTCCCGGGCGATCGCGTCCCCGGACGCCTCCGGCAGGTCCGCGGTGTCCCGCGCCTCCTCCAGCGTCTGGACGTACTCCGCCACCTCGCTGTCCTCGGCCGCCAGTTGGTCCACGCCCAGCTGCCACGCCCGCGCGTCCTCGGGGAGTTCGCCCAGCGGGATCCGGATGTCGATCAGATCCTCCAGCCGGTTCAGGAGCGCCAGCGTCGCCTTCGGGTTCGGCGGCTGCGACACGTAGTGCGGCACCGCCGCCCACAGGGACACCGCCGGCACCCCGGCATGGGTGCAGGCCTCCTGGAGGATGCCCACGATCCCCGTCGGACCCTCGTACTTGGTCTCCTCCAGGTCCATCGTCCGCGCCAGATCCGCGTCCGAGGTCACCCCGCTGACCGGCACCGGGCGGGTGTGCGGGGTGTCGCCCAGCAGCGCCCCCAGGATGACGACCATCTCCACGCCCAGCTCGTGGGCGAAGCCCAGGATCTCGTTGCAGAACGAACGCCACCGCATGGACGGTTCGATGCCCCGCACCAGCACGAGGTCGCGCGGTTTGGTCCCGCCGATCCGGACCACCGACAGCCGGGTCGTCGGCCAGGTGATCTTCCGCACCCCGTTGTCCAGCCACACCGTCGGCCGGTTGACCTGGAAGTCGTAGTAGTCCTCGGCGTCCAGAGCCGCGAAGACCTCGCCCTTCCACTCCCGGTCCAGGTGGGCGACCGCACCGGAGGCGGCGTCACCCGCGTCGTTCCAGCCCTCGAACGCGGCCACCATGACCGGGTCGATCAGCTCGGGCACGCCCTCAAGCTCGATCACCCAGGTCTCCTTCCGAAGTTCCCTTGTGTACGTGGGTCAGCCTAAGCCTTGATGAGGCACCGGCCACAGCCCACGACAGAGGGGCGGTTCCCCCTGGAACCGCCCCTCTGCCCGTTCACGCCACCGCTTATGCCTTGTCGGCCAACATCTCCTCGACCCGGCCGCGCACTTCGGCGCTGTCCAGACCGCGGACCGTCACCGTCGTACGGCGGCGCAGCACGTCGTCCGCCGTCTCGGCCCACTCGTTGTCCCGGGCGTAGGCGACCTGCGCCCAGATCTCCGGCCCGTCCGGGTGGATCCGCTCGGCCAGCGCCGGGTCCTCGTTCGCGAGCCGCGCGATGTCGAAGGCCAGCGAGCCGTAGTGCGAGGCCAGGTGCCGCGCGGTCAGCGGGTCCATCCGCGAGCCCGGCTCGCGGTCCACGAGCAGCCGGTGCGCCACCGCGTTCGGGTTGGCGACACCGGGCAGCGCGATCCGTCGTACGAGGGACTTCAGCGGCTCCATGTCATCGGTCAGCGGGCTGCCCGGGAGCTTGGCCAGCTTGTCCATGACCACGCGGCCGATGTGCCGGTACGTGGTCCACTTGCCGCCGGCCACCGACAGCATGCCGCCCGCGCCCTCGGAGACGACCGTCTCGCGCTTGGCCTTCTCCACCCCGCCCGGGCCGCCGGGCAGCACGCGCAGGCCCGCGAAGGCGTACGTCATCAGCGAGCGGTCCAGATCGGCGTCCTTCACCGAGAAGGCCGCCTCGTCCAGGATCTGCTGGATGTCGCCCTCGGTGGCGCGCACGTCCGCCGGGTCACCCTCGTACACCTCGTCCGTGGTGCCCAGCAGCAGCTGGTCCTCCCACGGCAGGGCGAAGGTGATGCGGTACTTGTCGATCGGGGTGGCCATGGCGGCCTTCCAGGGCGACTTGCGCTTCATCACGATGTGCGCGCCCTTGGACAGGCGGATGGACGGCATCGAGTGCTTGTCCTCCATGCGCCGCAGGTGGTCCACCCAGGGGCCGGTGGCGTTCAGCACGACGCGGGCGTCCACACCGAACTCGGTGCCGTCCAGGCGGTCCTTGAGCTCGGCGCCCGAGACCCGGCCGCGCGTCATGCGCAGACCGGTCACCTCGGCGTGGTTCAGGACGACCGCGCCCGACTCCACGGCCGCGCGGACCGTCATCACGGCGACGCGCGAATCGTTCATCTGGTGGTCGTAGTAGACCGCGACGGCCTTGAGGTCGTCGGTCTTCAGACCCGGGTTGTCGGCGGCGGCACGGGCCGGAGAAATGATCTTGCCCATGCCGTCGCCGAAGCCGGAGAGCGCCGAGTACGCGAACACGCCCGCGCCCAGCTTCGCCGCGCCCACCGGACCGCCCTTGTACACCGGGAGGTAGAAGGTGAGCGGGTTCACCAGGTGCGGGGCCACGTCCTTGGCCAGCACCCGGCGCTCGTGGTGGTTCTCGGCGACCAGCTTGACCGAACCGGTCTGCAGGTAGCGCAGGCCGCCGTGGACGAGCTTGGAGGAGGCGGAGGAAGTGGCGCCGGCGAAGTCGCCGGCGTCCACCATGGCCACCCGCAGCCCCGACTGCGCGGCGTGCCAGGCCACCGAGGTGCCCAGGATTCCACCGCCGATGACCAGCAGGTCGTACGTGGCCTTGGCCAGCTGCTCACGGGTCTCGGCGCGGCTCGCGTTCGAACCGGCGGTCGGGTGCGTCCCCAGGGTGGGAACGCTCTGCAGGCTGCTCATATCCCTTGACTCCTACTTGCTCGTCGATTGCGCCGCTGTGCGGTCAGCTGGCGTCTTCGTCATCGACCCAGCCCATGGACCGCTCCACGGCCTTGAGCCAGCTCTTGTACTCGCGCTCCCGCTGCTCGGCGGGCATCCGCGGGGTCCACTCCGCCGCGCGGCGCCAGTTGGCGCGCAGGGCGTCGGTGTCGGGCCAGAAGCCGACGGCCAGGCCGGCGGCGTAGGCGGCGCCGAGGCAGGTGGTCTCGGCGACCATCGGGCGCACCACGGGGGCGTCCACGAAGTCGGAGAGCGTCTGCATCAGCAGGTTGTTGGAGGTCATGCCGCCGTCGACCTTCAGGGCGGCGAGCTCGACGCCCGAGTCCTTGGTCATGGCGTCGGTGATCTCGCGGGTCTGCCAGGCGGTGGCCTCCAGGACGGCACGGGCGATGTGCGCCTTGGTGACGTACCGGGTGAGGCCGGCGATCACGCCGCGGGCGTCGGAGCGCCAGTACGGGGCGAACAGGCCGGAGAAGGCCGGCACGAAGTACGCGCCGCCGTTGTCCTCGACGGAGGAGGCCAGGGTCTCGATCTCGGCCGCGGTCTTGATCATGCCCATCTGGTCGCGCATCCACTGGACGAGCGAGCCGGTGACGGCGATGGAGCCCTCCAGCGCGTAGACCGGCTTCTGGTCGCCGATCTGGTAGCCGACGGTGGTCAGCAGGCCGCTGTAGGAGTTGATGATCTTGTCGCCGGTGTTCATCAGCATGAACGTTCCGGTGCCGTACGTGGACTTCGCCTCGCCCTCGGCGAAACAGGTCTGGCCGAACAGCGCGGCCTGCTGGTCACCGAGCGCCGAGGCGACCGGGACGCCCGCGAGGACGCCCTCCTTGACGTGGCCGTAGACCTCGGCGGAGGACTTGATCTCGGGGAGGACGTTGATCGGCACGTCCATGGACTCGGCGATGCGCTCGTCCCAGGCCATGGTGTGCAGGTTGAACAGCATGGTGCGCGAGGCGTTGGTGACGTCGGTGACGTGCACGCCGCCCTGGGCGCCGCCGGTCAGGTTCCAGATGACCCAGGAGTCCATGGTGCCGAAGAGGATGTCCCCGGCCTGGGCGCGCTCGCGCAGGCCCTCGACGTTGTCGAGCAGCCAGCGGATCTTGGGACCGGCGAAGTAGCTCGCCAGCGGCAGGCCCGTCTCGCGGCGGAAGCGGTCCTGGCCGACGTTGCGGCCGAGCTCCTTGCACAGGGCGTCGGTGCGGGTGTCCTGCCAGACCAGCGCGTTGTGGACGGGCTCGCCGGTGTGGCGGTCCCACAGCAGGGTGGTCTCGCGCTGGTTGGTGATGCCGACGGCCTTGACCTCGGCCGGGTCGATGTCGCCCTTGGAAAGGGCCCCGGCGACGACCTCCTGGACGTTGGTCCAGATCTCGGCGGCGTCGTGCTCGACCCAGCCCGGCTGCGGGAGGATCTGCGCGTGCTCCTTCTGGTCGACCGAGACGATGCGTCCGTCACGGTCGAAGACGATGCAGCGGGAAGAGGTGGTGCCCTGGTCGATCGCGGCGATGAAGGGGCCGGTGCTGCTGGTCATGGTGGCTGCTCCTGGCAGGTGTCGAAGTAGGCGGAATCAGAATGGCGGTGCGGATGGTGCCGTGGTGCCGATTGCTGATCAGGCGAACGCGATGTTGTACAGACCGCCGGCGAGCGCGGCGCCCGCGAGGGGGCCGAGGACCGGGATCCAGGAGTAGCTCCAGTCCGAGCCGCCCTTGTTGGGCAGCGGCAGCAGGGAGTGGACGATGCGGGGGCCGAGGTCGCGCACCGGGTTGATGGCGTAGCCGGTCGGGCCGCCGAGCGAGAGGCCGATGCCGACCACGACGAACGAGGTGATCAGGACGCCGATGACGCCGAGGCCCTTGCCGTCGTCCTGCAGGCCCTGGGTCAGGATGGCCAGGACCAGGACGGCGGTGCCGATGATCTCGGTCGTCAGGTTCTGGACGACGTTGCGGATCTCGGGGCCCGTGGAGAAGATGCCGAGCACCGGGCCGGCCACGTCGTGCGGGTGGGGGTCCTCGGGGCCGAGCTTGGCGTCACGGATGTGCTCCGGGTCGGACAGGTGCGCCTGGAACTGGCCGTAGTAGGCCAGCCACATCAGGACCGAGCCGATCATCGCGCCGAGCAGCTGGCCGGCGAAGTAGACCGGTACGTCGCCCCAGGCGCCGTCCTTGATCGCGATGCCGACGGTGACCGCCGGGTTGAGGTGCGCACCGGAGAGCGGTGCGGAGACGTAGGCGGCGATCAGGACGGCGAAACCCCAGCCGAAGGTGATCGCGAGCCAGCCTGCGCCGCGGGCCTTGGAGCTCTTGAGCGTCAGCGCGGCGCAGACGCCACCACCGAGCAGGGTGAGCAGGGCGGTACCGATGGTCTCGCCGATGAAGATGTCGGAGCTGGACACCCGCGACTCCTTTGTCGTTCAGGGGTGGTGGCCGCCGGGTCCCTCCGGCGGTCCACGCACTCGGTGAGTGCTGCACCGGTCCTTGGCCTTGCCACACTCTAACGCGTATTGCCGGTAGGTGTTCGGCAATGCCGACCGATGAACGGCAGTTTTCCGGCCGGGTGAAGCGGGCGTCAAGAGTTGACCAGGCCAATGAGCCGGATCGTTACCGGTCGGTGCGATCGAACAAATTAGGCCATTCGTTGATCATCAAACGCCAAAAACCACCCAAATGCCACTTTGACGCGGCCGTTGGGTGGTTCGGGCGGAGCGATGAGGTCATGCCAAGGTCAGAACCGGCCCGCCCCGAGATCGCGCGAAACCGACCGCGCGCAGTCCCGTACGGAGGCCACCAGCGAGGCCCGGGGCTCCCCGGAGTCCCCGCACACCCGCTCCACGGCCCCCGCGACGGCCACCGCGCCGACCGGCATCCTGCGGCGGTCGTGGATCGGGGCCGCCACCGAGGCGATCCCGTCCCAGGTCTCCTCGATGTCGCTGGCCCAGCCGCGGGCCCGGATCGTGTCCAGGACCTCTTCGAAGCCGGAGCCGTCGGTGATCGTCCGGGGGGTGAACGACTCCCGCTCCACCTCCAGGACCTGCGTGTGCGCCACCGGGTCGTACGCGGACAGCACCTTGCCCAGGGCCGTGGAGTGCAGCGGCTGCATGGCCCCCACCTCCAGCACCTGGCGGCTGTCGTCGGGCCGGAACACGTGGTGCATGATCAGCACCCCGCTCTTGTGCAGCACCCCCACGTACACGCTCTCCCCGCTCGCGCGGGCCAGGTCGTCCGTCCACACCAGGGCGCGCGCCCGCAGCTCGTGGACGTCCAGATAGCTGTTGCCCAGGCGCAGCAGCTCCGCACCGAGCTGGTAGCGGCCCGAAGCCGGGTCCTGCTCCACGAAACCCTCGGCCTGCAGCGTGCGCAGGATCCCGTGCGCCGTCCCCTTGGCCAGACCCAGGGAAGAGGCCACGTCCGAGAGCCCCAGCCGGCGCTCGCCGCCCGCCAGGAGCCGCAGCATCGCAGCGGCTCGTTCGAGCGACTGGATGTTCCGTGCCATCGCGCAGCCTCCTGCTGACGTAGTTCGACAATGCTGAACACTATCGGTCGATGCCGACTTTGTGCATGATGAGGGCAGAGTCCACCGATACGAGTCGCCCAGGACACCCCGGCCGGAAGTCGCCGTCCCCCCGGGCACAGAATGCAGTCCGCCACGTGGGACGCCCTCACCGGGGCCGGGTGTCCACCGTTACCCTGGCCGCGTGCACCCTTGACACAGAGGGGGTGCAAAGCCGACAGCCGTCGCATCCCAGGGAGCTCAACCATGGCCTCGTTGCCGAACCCGCCCGCAGACACCCAGACCCGGGCCGATGCCCTCCGCCAGGCACTGGCGACCCGCGTGGTCGTCGCCGACGGAGCGATGGGAACCATGCTCCAGGCCCAGGACCCCACCCTGGAAGACTTCGAACAGCTCGAAGGCTGCAACGAGGTCCTCAACGTCACCCGCCCCGACATCGTGGCCAACGTGCACCGCGAGTACTTCGAGGCCGGCGTCGACTGCGTCGAGACCAACACCTTCGGCACCAACTACGCCGCCCTCGCCGAATACGACATCGCCGACCGCAACCACGAGCTCTCGCTCGCCGGCGCCCGGATCGCCCGCGAGATCGCCGACGAGTTCACCGCCTCCACCGGACAGCAGCGCTGGGTCCTCGGCTCCATGGGCCCCGGCACCAAGCTGCCCACCCTGGGCCACATCGACTACGGAACCATCCGCGACGCCTACCAGATCAACGCCGAGGGTCTGATCACCGGCGGCGCCGACGCGCTCCTCGTCGAGACCACCCAGGACCTCCTGCAGACTAAGTCCTCCATCGTCGGCGCCCGCCGCGCCATGGAGGCCCTCGGCGTCTCCGTCCCGCTGATCTGCTCCGTGACCGTGGAAACCACCGGCACGATGCTCCTCGGCTCGGAGATCGGCGCCGCGCTGACCGCGCTGGAGCCCCTGGGCATCGACATGATCGGCCTGAACTGCGCCACCGGCCCCGCCGAGATGAGCGAGCACCTGCGCTACCTCGCGCGCAACTCCCGCATCCCCCTCTCCTGCATGCCCAACGCGGGCCTGCCGGTCCTCGGCAAGAACGGCGCCCACTACCCGCTGTCCGCGAGCGAGCTCGCCGACGCCCAGGAGACCTTCGTCCGCGAGTACGGCCTCTCCCTCGTCGGCGGCTGCTGCGGCACCACCCCCGAGCACCTGCGCCAGGTCGTCGAGCGCGTCCGCGGCCTGAACCCGGCCGTCCGCGACCCCCGCCCCGAGCCCGGCGCGTCCTCGCTCTACCAGACCGTCCCCTTCCGCCAGGACATCTCGTACATGGCGATCGGCGAGCGCACGAACGCCAACGGGTCCAAGAAGTTCCGCGAGGCCATGCTCGAAGCCCGCTGGGACGACTGCGTGGAGATGGTCCGCGACCAGATCCGCGAAGGCGCGCACATGCTCGACCTGTGCGTGGACTACGTCGGCCGCGACGGCGTCGCCGACATGAAGGAGCTCGCCGGACGCTTCGCGACCGCCTCCACCCTGCCGATCGTCCTGGACTCCACCGAGGTCCCCGTCCTCCAGGCCGGCCTGGAGAAGCTCGGCGGCCGCGCCGTCATCAACTCCGTGAACTACGAGGACGGCGACGGCCCCGAGTCCCGCTTCGCCAAGGTCACCGCCCTCGCCCAGGAGCACGGCGCCGCGCTGATCGCGCTGACCATCGACGAGGAGGGCCAGGCCCGCACCGTCGAGCACAAGGTCGCCATCGCCGAGCGCCTCATCGAGGACCTCACAGGGAACTGGGGGATCCTCGAGTCGGACATCCTCATCGACACCCTGACCTTCACCATCTGCACCGGCCAGGAGGAGTCCCGCAAGGACGGCATCGCCACGATCGAGTCGATCCGCGAGCTCAAGCGCCGCCACCCCGACGTCCAGACCACCCTCGGCCTCTCCAACATCTCCTTCGGCCTCAACCCGGCCGCCCGCGTCCTGCTGAACTCCGTCTTCCTCGACGAGTGCGTCAAGGCCGGCCTGGACTCCGCGATCGTC